>DATBLC010000252.1:0-60051 GCA_036555515.1 Binatia bacterium | reverse complement strand
GCCGGCGGGCATTTCCACCTATGGAGAGGACGGGGTGGTGGCCGGCAAGGCAGAGAACCATTGACCGCGATCGGAAGGGCTCGCCTCTCGGTCGCACACTAGCGACATAGTCTCTAAATAACGAACTCATTAGTAAAGCCTGCCGCCGTCATCAGGCGCGGGAGGAGGTTTTTTTTCGTTCGCTTTCCAGCTTGGAAAACTGCTTTAGCAGCTCGCGCTGTTCGGCGCTGATATCAGTGGGTGTTTGTAGTTCCACCACCACAAACAGATCGCCACGGCCTTTTGCGTGCAGCCGCGGCATGCCTTTGCCGCGCACGCGCAATGCCGTGCCGTGTTGCGTGCCGGGCGGTATCGTCAGCAGGACCTTTTCTCCCTCCAGGCATATTACCGCCGCCTTGGTCCCGAGCGCCGCATCGGTGAACAGCAGCGGCGTGACCGTATAAAGATCGTCGCCGTCGCGCTGCAAGTGCGGATGCGGTTGAACGTAGATTCTCACCAGCAGGTCTCCCGGCGCGCCGCCCTTGGGACCCGCTTCCCCTTGCTTTGCCAGGCGCAGGAGCATGCCATGTTCCACCCCGGAGGGCACCTGCACCTTGATCGTATGGGGCAGGAATTGATAACCCGCGCCCTGGCAGGTGACGCAAGGTGTTTCAATGTACGTCCCCCTCCCGCTGCAGTGCGGGCACGATGTCAGCGTCACGACTCTCATGGTTTTTTCCGCGCGCACCTGTTGCCTCTCGCCGGTGCCGTGGCACTCCGCGCAGGTAACGGCTTGGGTGCCCGGCTTTGCGCCGCTGCCGCCGCAGTTCTTGCAGCGCTCCGTGCGCCTCAAATGGACGAGGTGCTCGCCGCCGCGAGCCGCTTCCTCAAGGGTTAGATTGAGGTCGTAACGCAAATCGGCGCCATGGGGCTTGACTGCGCCACGCCGACCGAAGTCGGTAAATAGGCCACCGAAGATGCCGTCGAGATCGCCGAAGCGCGCGCCAAAAAAATCGCCAAAGTCGAAGCCGCGAAAGATGTCTTCCGTGGTCCACCTCTCGCTGACCCCCGCGTGACCGGTAGTGTCATAGGCGCTGCGCTTGGTTGGATCCGAGAGCACCGCGTAAGCTTCGGCGATTTCTTTGAAGCGATCGGTTGCTTCGGGTGCGGGGTTGCGGTCCGGATGCCATTGCATCGCTAGCTTGCGATAGGCTTGCTTGATCTCTTCCGCGCCGGCGGAGCGCTCTACCCCAAGCACTTCGTAGTAGTCGCGTTTATGTTCCGCCGTGGCCATGGCGCATGGGCTTCTTCAAATTTTCGTCAGTTCGTGTTGCGCGTATAACGGCGAGTCGCGGAGTCCGTCGCCGGTTAGGGGATCCTCAATTTGGTCTTGCTTAAGGGGGCGACGCACCTGGAGACGTGTCAGCCGCTGGCTGCTATGCGTTCCGAAACGGACTTACTCTCCTCCATCTCCAATATTTTCACCGTCGTCTTCAGCACCGCGTCCGGATTGAGCGAGATGCTGTCGATCCCCAACTCTACCAAGAAGGCCGCAAACTCCGGATAATCGCTTGGCGCCTGGCCGCAGATGCCGATCTTGCGGCCTTTTGCTTTGGCGGCATGGATCACGTTGGCGATCATGGTCTTTACCGCCGGGTTGCGCTCGTCGAAGACATGGGCGACGATTTCCGAATCGCGGTCGACGCCCAGAACCAGCTGCGTGAGATCGTTAGAACCGATGGAGAAGCCGTCAAAGATCTCGGCGAATTCGTCGGCGAGCAGCACGTTGCTGGGAATCTCGCACATGACGTAGACGTCCAATTTGTTGACGCCGCGCTTGAGCCCATGTTTTTCCATTTCGCTCAGCACGCGCCGTCCTTCTTCAACGGTGCGGCAAAAGGGAATCATGAGTTTGACGTTGGTGAGGCCCATTTCGTCGCGCACTTTTTTCATGGCCTGGCATTCGAGAGCAAAACCGTCCCGGTAGCGCGGGTCATAGTAGCGGGACGCGCCGCGAAAACCGATCATCGGGTTTTCTTCGGCCGGTTCGTAGGGCTTGCCGCCGATAAGATTGGCATACTCGTTGGTCTTGAAATCGCTCATGCGCACGATGACGTCCTTGGGGTAAAACGCTGCGCCGATCATGGCGACGCCTTGCGCCAGCTTATCGACGAAATACTGTGACTTATCTTCGTATCCCGCAGTGAGTCGATCGATTTCGCGGCGCGCGCCAAGATCCTGGAGCTCGTTGTAATCGAGCAGCGCAAGCGGATGGATTTTGATGCTGTTCGAAATGATGAACTCCTCCCGTGCCAGGCCGACGCCGTCATTGGGCATGAACGAAAGACGAAAGGCTTCTTCCGGGTTGCCCACGTTCATCATCACCTGCGTCCCGGGCCGGGGTAGCTCGCGCAGGTTGATATTTTCGACTTGGTATTTCAACGCGCCGTCATAGACGTAGCCGGTTTCGCCTTCGGCACAGGAAACGGTGACGATCTGGCCATCGGCAAGTGTTTCCGTGCCGTTCGCCGTGCCGACGATGGCGGGTAAGCCGAGCTCCCGGCTAACGATGGCAGCATGGCAGGTACGCCCGCCGCGGTTGGTGACGATGGCCGCTGCTTTCTTCATCGTCGGTTCCCAATCCGGATCGGTCTTCTCTGTGACCAGGATATCCCCCTGTCGAACTTCTTGGAGGTTCTTGACGCTGCGCACGATTCGCACCGGGCCCTGGGCGATCTTTTCTCCAATGCTGCGGCCCTGCGCCAACACGCGACCCTGTTCTTTTAGGCGATACACTTCCAGCGTGTCGAATTGTTTTTGCGACTGCACTGTTTCAGGGCGGGCCTGGAGGATAAAAAGTTCACCCGTGCGTCCGTCCTTAGCCCACTCTATATCCATGGGCATATGGTGACCGTGCTTTTGGCTGTAGTGATCTTCGATCAGACAAGCCCAGCGCGCGAGCTGCAGTACCTCGTCATCCGAAATGGCGAAGCGCAAACGATCATCAGCGGAAACCGGAAGGTTTTTTACCATCTTGCCGCCGCCGATATCGTAGACGAGTTTGAATTCCTTGGTGCCGAGACTCTTGTGCAGAATCGGGCGGTGCCCCTTTTTCAGCGTCGGCTTGAAAACGTAATACTCGTCGGGGCTGACCGAGCCCTGCACAACGTTTTCACCGAGGCCGTAGGCGGCTTCGATCAGCACGACGTCGCTAAAACCGGTCTCGGTGTCGATGGAGAACATTACGCCCGCGGCGGCGAGGTCGGAGCGCACCATGCGCTGGACCCCTACGGAGAGGCCGACTTTAAAATGATCAAAGCCTTTATCTTGGCGATAAGAGATCGCCCGGTCGGTAAACAGCGAGGCGAAGCAGCGTTTGCAGTTTTCCAATAATGCCGCCTCGCCTTGCACGTTTAGATAAGTCTCTTGCTGCCCGGCAAAGCTCGCGTCCGGCAGGTCTTCCGCCGTCGCGCTACTGCGCACGGCGACGTCCAATTCGCCGCCGGCCGCTTCGCTCAGTGCACGATAAGCAGCGGCGATTTCCTGTTTCAGTTTGTCCGGTAAAGAGGCACTTATGACGGCCTGGCGCAGGGCGCTGCCTCGCTGTTGGAGGTTTGCGGTGTCACGGGTGTTGAGATCCGCGAGGATGCCCCTGAGCTTACCCTCGAGTCCGGCGCCGGCGATGAAATCCCAGTACGCTTCGGCGGTGACTGCAAAACCATTGGGAACCTTGATTCCCCGGAACGCCAGCTCCCGGACTAGCTCGCCGAGGGAGGCGTTCTTGCCGCCAACCAGAGGAATATCGTCGATGCCGACTTCTTCAAACCAACGAATGTAGCGCCCTTGCGTGCGTGCCGTCATGAGAACCTCCGCGCTCTCTAACCGTTTTAATCAATAGAGTTAGGGTCAAGATCAGTTCGACGTTTGACCTTTCACGCTGGCCCGCCCGGGCACATTGAAGGTTGAACCTTGAACGACAAAACTTTACGGCCAGAGTTGTTGCAGTGCCCTTGGCATCACTTGCTTGACGTCGTCGATCTCCCCGGGGCTGGTATGTCGCTGCAAAACCCGGAATACGGCGCGCACCACTTGCTGCGGATTCACCGTCACATCGTCGCGAAACGCTTCGCGCACATGATCGAGAAACTGCTCTTTGTGGCGTTCCTTATGGGGCTTGTTCTTGAGCGTCCAACCCTCGAAATAGAAGCCCCGAATCAGCATTGGAAGTTGGGCTCCCAATTGCATGGCTTCTTCGACGGTCAAGCGATCGCGCAGCGCGTGAAGCACTGTACGCAAAGCCAGATACGCTTTATGTGGTTTGTCCTCCCAGTCCAACTCTCGCATAACGTCGTTCAGCCATACCTGGGTTTTCTGCATAGTGGTGTCGAAGACATCATGGCTGCTTTGCCGTTTGGCTTTTTTTACCGCCGATTTACCGCGCTTGGTGGGTCCGGTTTTCATGGTTGCTCCTTTTCCGCGAAGACGAGTTTATAAAAAATAACAATCCTGTTCGCCGTAACTGTTGAACGCCATATCTATCTTTGTGCTTTGTGCAATTTCAATGCCGCGAAAAGATTGTTATACGCTCGAAAAAAGCCAGTTATGCAGGATGACATCTTGCGATGCATGTTGAGCGATTATCATTTCTGAAAAATGGATGTGACTCTGTTCGCAGTTCTGATAAAAATCTTTCGATGAACCGGCTATTCGGCGATGAAATTTGCCCAAATATTGGCTCGCTTCTTGCGGCATTGAAGAATTTGAATTGTTGAAATCTTCATATCAGCGCAATGAGTTATTAAGGAGTCCACAATTGAGTAACCAAACAGTGACCGAGGGGTGAGACCTGGAGAGCGCGGGCACAGGAGCGCAAAGGTTGTTTTCAGGCCCTGCCGGCGGGCATTTCCACCTATGGAGAGGACGGGGTGGTGGCCGGCAAGGCAGAGAACCATTGACCGCGATCGGCAGGGCTCGCCCGTCGGTCGCACACTAGCGACATAGTCTCTAAATAACGAACTCCTAAGTGACTGTAGCCGGCCTATGGGCGCCGTTTAGAGATTGGAGACCGGAAGGTCGAGACAGCCAATAACTACGTCGAGGCACGGGATAGCTCGCAAGTGATGAAATTATTTTTCCTCAAGTTATCTTCTGGCGGCGGCCGGTCGCGATGGCGCATTTATTTCGCCATCGGCGTGGCTTTGGTCCTTGGAGCAACAGTGGCAGGTTGCGATAACAAAGCCGCGGCGCCGTTGGAACGGCCGCCGGCACCGGTGACCGTGGTAGCGGCAACAACCGACGACGTGCCTGTTTATATCGATGCGGTGGGACGCATCGCCGCCCGCGAAGTAGTTTCTGTACAGCCTCAAGTCTCGGGGCAAATTGTTAAGATCCATTTCACCGATGGCGCGGATGTCAAGGCCGGCGAAGTGTTATTTTCGATCGACGCCCGTCCTTTTCAAGCGCAACTGAACCAGGCCGAGGCGAACCTGGCAGAAGCCCAGGCGGCTTTGAATCTCGCGAAAACCAATTTCGCGCGGGTGGAAAGCATCACCGACCCGCGGGCCGTATCGAGACAGGATTACGATGCCAAAATGAATGCGGTGGAAATTGCCCAGGCGCAGCTCCGACAGAACCGAGCCGCGGTGGAACGCGCCCGGCTCGACCTCGAATACTGCACGATTCGCGCTCCCATCGACGGTCGGGTGGGGCAACGATTGGTGGACATCGGCAACATCGTCAGCGCTAACAACCGTGTCTTGTTGGTCGTGCAGCGCCTCGATCCGATCTACGCCGACTTCACGGTCACCGAAAGTGATCTCAGCGCGGTCCAGCGCAATATGGCGCGGCGAACCTTGCGAACCGAGGTAAGCTTGCCAGATGATTCCGACGCGCCGCGCCAGGGGAGCCTGACTTTTCTTGACAACTCGGTGCAAGAAGGCACCGGCACGGTGAAATTGCGCGCGACGATCGCCAATGCCGACCGCCGCTTCTGGCCCGGGCGCTTCGTCAAAGTGCGATTGGTGCTGGAAACGCGCCAGCAAGCCGTGCTGGTACCAGCGAGCGCACCGCAGATGTCGGCGAAGGGATCCTTCGTTTACGTCGTAACGCTGGACTCCACGGCGGAGTTGCGGCCGGTGAAGCTCGGCCAACGGCAAGGTGATTTGGTGGTCGTCGATGAGGGGGTGAAATCCGGCGAGCGCGTCGTGGTGCGCGGCCAGCTGGGGGTGACCCCTGGCGGCAAGGTTCGTGTTACGCCATCGGCCGAAGCTGCTGGCTCGCCGGTGGCGGCACCAGCGAGAAATCAGTCATGAATTTTTCCGAGCCGTTCATTCGCAGGGCCGTCATGACGACGGTGTTGACGCTGTCGGTGATTTTATTTGGCGTGATAAGTTATCTTCGACTTCCCGTCAACGACCTACCGACGGTCGATTATCCCGTCATCCAGGTGCAGGCCAGCTATCCGGGAGCGAGTCCCGATACGGTGGCCAACGCCATCGCGACGCCCCTTGAACGCCAGTTCATGCAAATCAACGGCTTGGAACTGGTGATCTCCAAGAGCACGCAAGGGCACACGAGTTTGACTCTCCAATTCGCGCTCGATAAGAGCATCGATGCAGCCGCCACCGACGTCCAGACCGCCATCTCCCAAGCCACCGGCAGTCTTCCGGCCGATCTGCCGTCGCCACCGAGTTATTCCAAGACCAATCCCAATGACCAGCCGATCATGTACATCGCCTTGACCAGCGATTCGGTGACCGCCGGCCAGCTCTTTGATTACGCCAGCACGCAGGTGGGCCAGCGCCTAAGCCTCGTCCCTGGCGTAAGCCGCGTCGGGGTGTTCGGCGCCAAATCGGCGGTGCGCATCAAAGCCGATCCATCTAAGATGTGGGCACGTGGCATTTCCGTCGAAGATCTTGCCACTGCGATTAAAAACGGCACGAGCACGGTGGGGGCGGGGCAGTTCGACGGAAAGGCGGGTACGGTCCTGCTCAAGCCGGATGGCCAGCTGGAGAACGCAGACGGGTACCGAGATCTCATCGTCAGCGCCAGGAACGGCGCACCGGTGTATCTACGCGACGTCGCCGAGGTGAAAAATTCCATTCAGGACGAACGTATCAAGATGCGCTTCTGGGTGCGCGGTTATCCGGAACCCACCGTGACAGTGGTGGTCGCGGTAAACCGCCAGGCGGGTGCCAATGCTGTCGAAGTGGCGCGCAACGTTCGCCAGCTCCTGCCGTTGATCAACGCCGAGCTGCCGGGGTCCGTGCGCGTCACGCCGATCTATGACCGGTCGCAAACCATCTTACATTCCATCTTGGATGTGCAGTTAACCCTGGCAATCGCCTTTGTCCTGGTCGTCGTTGTTATTTTCGTTTTCCTGGGAAGGGCCTCCGATACCCTGATCCCAGCAGTAGCGCTGCCGCTGTCGCTGCTGATCACGTTCGTGGCCATGGATATCCTGGGCTATAGCCTCGATAACTTGTCGTTGATGGCGCTGACACTCGCCATCGGTTTTCTGGTGGACGACGCCATCGTTTTTCTCGAGAACACCGTGCGCCGCATGGAGCATGGCGAGGGCGCCCTCGAAGCCACCGTCAACGGCGCCAAGGAGATTAGCTTTACGATCGTCTCGATGACGGTTTCCCTCGCGGCGGTTTTTATCCCTCTGATTTTCATGTCGGGGTTGGTGGGACGGATCTTTCGCGAGTTTGCGGTGACTATCGTGATTGCCATTCTCGCCTCGGGATTGGTGTCATTGACGCTGACCCCGCTGATGTGCGCGCGGCTGCTCAAGGAGCGCGGCCAGGGCGCCAGGAAAACCTGGATGGAGCGGGTTATTGGCGGCTTGGAGCGGCGCGTGCTCGGCCTCTACAGCAAATCCCTTTGGTGGTTCCTCAGGTTTCGCTGGGTGTCGGCGCTGATTTGGTTTGTCTGTCTGGCCGGCACGGTCGGTCTGTTTCTAGTCGTGCCGAAGGCTTTCTTGCCCGTTGGCGACAGCAGTTTCATCTGGGGCGTGATGATCGGCCGCGAGGGCTCATCGCCCGAGCAAATGCACGCTCTCAGAGATCAAGCCGATGCCGTGCTGCGGCAAGATCCGAGCGTGGCGGCGACCTTTACCATGACGGGCAACGCGCAATTTCTCTCGTCGAACCAGGGACTGTTGTTGGCCTTTCTCAAACCCCCCGAGGAGCGTGCGCCGATTCAAGAAACCGCGGGCCGCATGATGGGAAAGCTCAGCGCCATTCCCGGAGTCTTGCCATTCTTGCGGGCCCGTCCCGTGCTCGAAATCAGCACCGGCGCCACCAGCCAAAACCAGGGGCAGTATGCGTTCTCATTGTCCGGCGTTAACCGAGAGCAAACCTTTGATGCCGCAGCGAGGCTCATGGAACGGTTACGGAGCTATCCCGGCTTCGCGACTTTGTCATCGGACTATTTTAACAACACGCCGAATCTTGACATCGAGATCCGGCGCGAGCAGGCCCGCCTTTACGGCGTGTCCGAGTCTCGGATTCTCGGCCTACTGCGCAGCGCTTATTCGCAAAATTATCTCTATCTGATCAAAAAGCCTGACGATCAATATCAGGTGATTCTCGAAGCCGAAGATTCGGCGCGCTCCGAGCCCCAGGATCTTTCGCTGCTCTACATCAGATCTGACGACGGCCGGCAGCTGGTGCCGCTGAAGGCCCTGGTGACATGGCGGAGATCCCTCGGGCCGCAAGCTATCAACCACATAAACCAGTTTACCAGCGTTACGCTGTTCTTTAATCTCAAGCCTGGTGTCGCCATCGGCGAGGCCACCGATTTCATCAATCAAGCCGCGGCGGAGATCGTCCCACCGACGATGCGCGCGAGCCTGCAGGGCGAGGCGCTGACGTTTCAGAACACGGTGCGCGACTTGACCTTGCTCATGGCGTTGGCGGTGTTCGTCATGTACGTGATACTGGCGGTTCTCTACGAAAGCTATTTGCACCCCTTGACCGTGCTGTCGACGTTGCCCACCGCCCTCGTCGGTGGACTCTTGACGCTTTACCTATTCGGCGAACAAGCGTCGCTCTATGCTTTCGTCGGCATGTTTATGCTGATGGGCATCGTTAAAAAGAACGGCATCATGATCGTCGACTTCGCTCTCCAGCGCGTTGCGGCCGGCGAGCCCGCGGAAAAAGCGATCCACGACGCCAGCATGGACCGCTTTCGGCCGATTATCATGACCACCCTCGCCGCCGTCTTCGGCGCCCTGCCTATTGCCCTGGGCTTTGGCGCCGACGGCGCTTCGCGCCGGCCCCTTGGCTTGGTTATCGTCGGTGGCTTGATCGTTTCACAGTTTATTACCCTGTACATTACCCCGGTGATTTATCTGTACCTTGAGCAATTTCAAGAAAAGGTTCTTGACCGCTCCGCGTTCTTTCGCTCCGAGCGCGCTGGAATCATCAACGGAAGGAAGGCGTGAGATGAAAATGAAAGCAGTGGCGCTTGGCGCCGGGGCTGCCACCCTCGTGTTACTGGCGGTAGGTTGCACCGTTGGTCCTGATTATCGGCGCCCTGATACCGCCGTGCCGGCCGCATGGAGCGAAGCGCGTTATGACGGCATCGACACGCGGCCGGCAGACCTGGCGCGCTGGTGGGAGGAGTTTAATGATCCGATGTTGACCCGGCTGGCAAACCGAGCGGTGGGTTCGAATTTGGATCTGCGTCTGGCCGAGGCGCGCATTCGCCAAGCGCGGGCGTTGCGCAGCGTCGCCGAATCAGCCGCGTGGCCGACCGTTGACGTTAGCGGCTCTTACAGCCGCAGCCGCACCAGCGAGAATGCCATCGCGCCCTCTGCGCAGACAAGCGGCGGGTCCCCTTTCTTTAGCGGCAGCAACAACGGACAGGATCTTTTCAGGACCGGATTCGATTCGAGTTGGGAGATCGACGTTTTCGGCGGCGTGCGGCGCAGCGTCGAAGCCGCGGATGCCACCATCGAAGCGACGATCGAAGACCGGCGCGATGTCTTGGTGACATTGCTGGGCGACGTAGCGAGAAGCTATATAGACCTGCGCGGTTTTCAACGACGCTTGACGGTGACGCAAAATAATCTCACGGCGCAGCAAGAATCACTGGAGATCACCCAAGCGCGCTTTCAAGCCGGGCTCGCCAACGATCTCCAGGTGGCCCAGGCGGAGGCCCAAGTCAATACCACGGCGGCAGAGATTCCCGCATTGGAGGAGCTGGCGAAGCGGGCGGCACACCGGCTCGATGTGCTCCTTGGCACTTATCCCGGCGCGCTGTGGGCGGAATTGTCGACGGATGCGCCGATCCCCGCGCTTCCTCCCGAAGCTCATGTAGGCTTGCCCTCTGAGCTTCTCAGGCGGCGCCCCGATATCCGGCGCGCCGAGTGGCAACTGGCCGCAGCCACCGCCGAGATCGGCGTCGCCATGGCAGATCTCTACCCGAAATTTTCTCTTTCCGGCATCTTCGGCGTACAAAGCGTTTCCGCCAGTGACTGGATTTCCGCACCCAGCCGTTTTTGGAACATGGGACCGGCGGTACGTTGGCCGGTCTTCGACGCCGGACGGATACGCGCCAATATCGAAGTGCGCAATGCGCGGCAGGAGCAGGCCTTGACTGAGTATGAAAGAACGATTCTGACGGCCCTGGAAGATGTGGAGAACTCTCTGGTGAGCTACGCCAAGGAACAGACGCGCTATCGCTCGCTGACCGCGGCCGTGGTTGCCAGTCGACGCGCCGTGCGGCTGTCCGACGAGCTTTACAAAAATGGGCTAGTCGATTTTCTGAACGTCTTGATTTCTCGACGCGCGCTCTATGATGCCGAGGACGATCTCGCCCAGAGCGAGGCCGCCATGGCTACCAATCTCGTGGCGCTGTATAAAGCGCTGGGCGGAGGGTGGATAAACTAAAAGCGCAATTTTCGGACCGGTCATTGCAACATAGGTTCACCGGAGTAATTTAAGCTTGGCGTGACGCCATGAGCCTGTCCGAAGATCAATTGGCCAAGATCATCCTGATCCGTTCCGTCGAAGAATGTGATCCGAAGGCGCTGCCCGAGAACGTCCTGGCGGAGGCGTTTAATGCCGCCGGTCAAAGCCGAATCGGTGTCGATTGGCTGGAGAAACGGGCATCTTATTTGTTCGAGCGCCTCTCCACCCGATATCAGTCGGTGATCGAGCTGGCCAAAGCGCCGGCGCAGTGGACCGTCCCATTTTTTCTTGCCGCATTCGTGATCGGGCTTGCGACCAATCTTTTGGGGCCGGCTGAAGAGATTCACGTCGTGCGCAACCCGGTATTTTTCCTCCTCCTATGGAATTTTTGCGTTTACCTCGGGCTGCTCGCGGTTCCGTTTCTGCCACGAAAGAGGTGGGCCGGGATCAATTTGGCCAAGCGTTCGAATCAGGAGGGCGAATCAAGGGCCCGCGCGGCGCCACAGACGGCAACCTCAAGAACTTCGTGGCCGCTCAGATTCATTCTGCCGCGCCTCTGGCATTTTTTTCAACGCATGACTTTCGGGTTTCGCGAGAGCAAAGCCTACGGCGACGTCGTCAAACGATTTAGCATGAACTGGTTGGAGGTTGGCGCGCCTCTTTCAATGGCCCGCTGGAAGGCCATCCTGCACTTGGGCGCTCTAGGGATTGCGAGCGGCGCGATCGGGGGGATGTATGCCCGCGGTCTCCTTCAAGATTATCGCGTATCGTGGGCAAGCACGTTTATCACCCGGGAGGAATCGGTCGATCGATTGGTTCATTGGGTGTTTGGCCCAAGCTTGTTCGTGTCTCGACTTCTGGGACTCGGCATTGAAGATCAAATCAGCGTAGCGCGTCTCCTCAGCCCTGACGGCGATGATGCCGACGGTTGGATCCATCTGTTCGCCCTCACCGTGGCCTTGGGCGTCGTTATCCCAAGAGCATTGTTGGCGCTGTGGCAGCGGCAAAGAATAAGCCAATTGACGCGCGGCTTGACCTTGGTTCTGGACAGTTACTACGGGCCGTTGATCGAATCGCCGATCCGTTCGTTGATCGATAAGCAGATCGATATCGGCGCGGCGCACTTCGCCGCCGCTGTCGCCAAGTTTGTTGGCACGGGGCTCTATGAAAATCAGATCGTTCCCAGGCTTCGCGCCTTTCGCCAGCACGGCGGCAAAATCGGCGATCTCAAGGCGGATCTACAATCGCTGAGCGAAGCGTTCTTGCCCGCGCTTAAGTCCTACATCGCCGAATCCGCCGCCCCGGCGTTTCAGAAAGATTTGTCTGTGCGGGTCGGCGAGCTGATAAGATCGATTGGCGCGGATTTCAGCATCCGAGAACCGGCGGTCGCCTTTGACGCCATTCGGTTAGAGACGGCTAGATACGCGGACACCGGCATCGCCGATCCTCTGAGCGCGGCCGTCAGCGTCTCCTTCGCCGCGTCGATTTCGCTGGCGTTCGCGACCGTGGGCGGAGGGATAGGATCGGAACTTGGCATTGCGATCATTTCGACTCTGCTTGGGACGACTGGGCCGGTGGGATTCGTGATCGGACTTCTCGCGGGTGCGCTCGCCGCCGGAGCTGTGTTATGGCTCGGCAAAGAATCTCTGAGCGATGCGATAATGAATCTGCCGCTTCCTGCGGCTGTCGTAAAGTCAGCGCTGTGGCAATCGCGCTTTCAGAAACTAATCGACGACGGACGAGAGCAGTGCGAGGAATCGGTGCGCGTCGAGGTCGGCAAAAGGCTCAAGACGCTGCAACCGGAGATCACTGATCGCATCATGTCGAAAGCGCGGAGCTTATGGGGTTGAGCTTCGTCGCAACGCGGCTCACGACTCTTTTTACGCGGTCTTCCGACGTCGCCTTGACATGGGTCGCGAGCCGTTCTTAGTTGGCGATCATGACTAGCGACGATATCTGTCCGGAAGTGGTTCTCATTCCCGCCGGAAGCTTTCTGATGGGATGCGACCTGGGTCAGGAAAACGAGCGACCCGTGCATCGCGTTTGGCTCGATGGATTTGCCATTGGCAAATTTCCCATCACCAACCGAGAATATAAAATTTGCGTCGATGACAAAGCCGTGCCGGCGCCGCCGTTTTGGCTCGAGCCCATGTTCAGCGATCCCGAGCAGCCGGTGGTGGGCGTCACCTGGGACGACGCGGTGATCTATTGCCATTGGATGAGCGAGCGGTTGGGCCAAACTTTTCGCCTGCCCAGCGAGGCCGAAAGGGAGCGCGCCGCGCGCGGTGGGCGCGACGGCGCCCTTTATCCCTGGGGAGATGAGCCGCCATCGGAAAGAGCCTATCCAGGAGTCGATCCCGAAAGCGGCGGTCCACCGCATGTTGACGCCGGCGAGCCCAACGGCTTCGGCCTCTACCTCATGAGCGAAGGCGTGCACGAGTGGTGCAGCGATTATTTTGATTATCATTATTACCGCGTTGCGCCGGAGAAAAACCCCCAGGGCCCAGCAAGCGGCCAACGCCGCGCCTCGCGCGGCGGCTCCTGGCGCCACCGGATCAAGTTCAGCCGCTGCGCCGCGCGCAGTTCCTTGCCGCCCAGTTTCAAATATGCGGATTACGGGTTTCGGATCGCGATGACATTGTAAGAATTGTTCCAATCTTTCCAACCGTTGCAGCAGTTCCAATGCCCTACGGACGGCTCAAGATGCGCGAAGGATCGCGCTGCTCAAAGCTCACGGTTCAACTAACCCTAATCGGACAAAAAACTTGCATAACTGAGTGGTCAGCGAGGACCGTGAGACCGCAAATCGTGGGCACGTGAACGTGCAGGTTGTATTAGGGCCCTGGCTATCTGTAACATCACCCCCGGTGGCTTTGGGGGCGGCCCTCAAGGCACTGGCCCATTGCCCACCGTTGTAGGGCTCGCGGGCCGAGCCCGTCTGAAAAAAATGTCGGATCAAGGCTAACTAATTCTGCCCATCATTCTTCCGCGGAAGCTTAGGACTACTGAAGACGACTATCTCGTGGTGGTGAGCGAATGATGTAGAGCAAGTTTTTGACGTCAAGCGTTTTCGCATTGCAAAATATCCGGTTACTAACGCTCAGTTCCACGCTTTTATAGCCGCTGAAGATGGCTACCGAAATGCCGATTGGTGGGAAGGTATCAAGCGGAGCGAGGCCGCAGAGCCCAGGTGGAGAGAAGCCAATTCCCCTCGGGAAACCGTCTCATGGTTTGAAGCCGTGGCCTTTTGCAGGTGGCTGAGCAAACACATGGAAGCGAGCATTCGTTTACCCACCGAATGGGAATGGCAACTGGCTGCAACGGGGGGTGATTCAGGACGCGAATATCCATGGCTTGGTGGATGGGATTCAACGAGATGTAATAGCTCCGTCAATCGATCACGAAATTCTCAAGGGCAAACTTCGGCGGCGCATCAATGACCAGGGTATATTGGATTTGCTGGAGCGAATCATCGACGGCTCTCCCAGTGGCATTGCCGAGCCACGCTATTTCGCCGGAGATGACTTGTTCACGCCATTGGAACGCCGGGTGGGAATCCCGCTTGGCAATCTGACGAGTCAGTTCTTTGCCAATCTTTATCTCGACGATGTCGATACGCTGACCTTCTGACGAATTACGGACGGTTCCTCCCTTTCGCAAAGGGAGGTTAGGAGGGATTTTTCATGGCTTGGAAGATCGTCTCCAGCACAGAATCGGTTTGGAGCAAGACTTGTCGGTCGTCGAAACGCAAGACTTTCAAACCTAGCTGCTCTAGATCCTTGGTTCGTTGAACGTCGTATTTAGCTTGTCCGATCTCCAGATGCTGAGCGCCGTCCAGTTCAATGACCAGTTTTGCTGCCGGTGTATAAAAATCAGCGATGTAGTTGCCGATGGGTCTTTGTCTATAGAACTGCACGCCGAGAATTTGTTTTCGTCTCAAGCGGTGCCACAGGCGAAGCTCGGCGTCGGTGGATTCGTACGCAAGGAGCGAGCTTTGGTCTTCAGTCGGCGATTGTAGGGTAACATCGGAAAAATCCCCTTCACCCCCCTTTTTCAAAATTTTTCAAAGGGGGGCGAACCCTAACAAATTAGCATTTCTTACCAAATTTCACCCACTCAATTAGGCGAAGAGCCACAATCTTTCTCCCAGGCTGTTTTCAGAAGGGGAGCGGGCCGAGCGACGGCCAGCGCGTGATGCGCGGCGGTTCCTGGAACAACAAACCGGAGAACTTGCGTTCGTCCAACCGGAACAGAAACAACAACGCCGACAACCGTAACAACAACATCGGCTTTCGTCTTGCCAGTCCGCCCGCATACGGAAAAGCCAAATAGAGAGCCTGGGCTGAGGCGCATCGGGGCTTGTAGGCAACGCCGACTGCCTCGGCGCCGACTTGTCAAATCGGCAATTTTCCTGCGATATATCGTCATTACGTCAGGAATCATATCATTGCTGTGTCGAGCGGCGCTTGCGATGCGCCAAGTGACAGGAGCCGAAAACATGAATGACGAAACGATCGAGATTGTGAATCCGACGGGGGTCCGTGCATCAAAGCAGATCAAGCTTGCGCAGAGGACACACGAGAACCTTCGCGGTATGCGCGTCGGGCTGCTCGATAACAATAAGCCCAATGCCGATAAGTTTCTCGATCATGTCGGCGCGCTGCTAAAAAAGCGGTATGAGGGCATAGAGTTAGTTTCAAGGCGAAAGATGACCCGCATCGAGGCGGACTGTCTCAGAGAACTCACCGGGCGCTGCGACGTGGTCATCAACGCCTTCGCCGATTGAGGTTCCTGCACGTCGTGGAGTATCCACGACTCGATTCAGCTTGAGCAGGCGGGAATACCGACAGTCACAATCGTCACCGATGAATTTCTCACGCTGGCGAAAACCGAATGCTCTACGCGCGGTATGAGCGAATTGCCGCTGGTCGAAGTGCCGCATCCGGTAGGCACGATTTCCATAGAAGCATTGAAAAGGGTGGCGGAAGGCGCCGTCGAGTCGATTATAGCGAGCATAACGCGCAGAAACGGCGACATAGAAGCCACGGCGAAGGGTGACCTGCATTCGGTCTCGAGCGACATAGAGGAATCGATCGCCGTGCCGCGGGACCCGGCGGCGCTGTTTCATTTCGTAATGGCACGGGGTTGGTCGGATGGTTTGCCGGTGCTGCCGCCGACGCGGGCTGCGGTCGATGCCATGATCGGCGCGGGTGGAATGGAAAGAGAGCATGTGCTAGGAGCCATTCCGCCGACGAATGGCATAGCTACGGTGGAGAAAATTGCCGTTAACGCTGTCATGGCTGGGTGTTTACCGGATTATTTCCCGTTGGTGCTCGCGGCCGTGAAGGGCATGGTTCGGCCGGGTTTTAATCTCGACGGCGTGCAGACGACCACGGGAAATGTCGCGCCACTCGCGATCGTCAATGGACCGTGCCGGAAAATGCTAGACATCAACTGTAGCGCCAACGTGCTCGGCCAAGGGTGGCGCGCCAACGCGACCAGCGGCAGGGCAATCAGGTTAGTGATGACCAACATCGGTGGCGCCACGCCGGGTCTATTTGACAAATCAACAGTAGGCCAACCGGCGCAATACACATTCTGTATCGGTGAGAACGAAGAAGAATGTCCTTGGGTGCCTCTGCATGTCGAGCGCGGCTTAACGCGTGGAACCAACGCCGTCAGCATGTTTGGCTGCAGCGGCGTCAACAGCGCCGTCGACATGGCCAGCCAAAACGCCAAAGGACTTCTAAGAACATTCGCCTTGACGATGATCGGGGAACCGACCAGCGGTGTTACTTCCACCGAGGTCATGTTCGTTATATGTCCGGAACACGCGCAGATCGTGGTAAACGAAGGATATGCGAAGGCTGACATTCGTGCCGAGCTCTTCGAAATGGCCCGGGTGCCGTTTGAGAAAATCTCTGATAATAATTTGGAACTGTTATCGAAACGGCGGCCGGCATGGTTTAAGAATAATGCGCGGGAACTCGGCGCCGTCGATCGGCCCGAAGATATCTGGATCGTCGTCGCCGGCGGCGCGGGCGCCAAGTCGGCATATATTCCCGGGCGGACCGGGACGCATTTGCAGACGGTGCAAATTGAGTAGCCGTTCAAATCGTTCAAACCGTTCAAATAGTTTCGAGAGCGGTTTAACGCGCCTACGGCGCGGTTCAACGTTCAATGTTCGAAGTTCTCAATTGGGCGATGGCTTGAGAATCGGTGAATAAGTACTTGCGTGCTTGCTTATGATGTGGGTTTTTTCTGCGTGCGATTCTTTTCGAACCAGCGGCCAGTTTGCTTCGGGGCGGCGGGCTTTTCTTGTCAAGAATTATGAAGAGGCGCTGGGGCATTTCCAAAAAGTGGCGGATAAGAAACCCGGTTATGTCTTCGAGTCCATGAACCTTCGCGAGGGCGTCTGGACCTATCTTGGGCGTTGCCAATACTATTTGGGTAAATTCGCCGAGGCGCGCTATGCGCTAGAGCGCGCCATTTTAACGGATCGCGATGATTATTTTGCGCGGCTTTTCATGGGATTGACGCTTGCCCGCCAAGGCGACAACGCTAACGGGTTCAGGGAGATGGAGCGCGGGTTAACAGGCCTGAATGAATGGATCGAATATGAGAACAGCCGCGATCCGTCGAGATCATTTTGGGATCCCAACCATGAAATTCGCAAAGAAATCGCAAGCAGTCTCACCATGATCTCCGCTAAGAAACCCGACCGGCGGAAATTGATCGAAAGCGCCGAATGGGTTGGCCAGAAAATGGAAGACGAGATCGATCAAGTGCGCCGCGATGCGCGCAGGCTCGATGAATGATCGCGCCGTTCAAATCGTTCAAAACGTTCAAGCCGTTTTGGGACTCGGCTTCGACCGTTCCAATTGTTCTATTCTTTCCAAACTAAGAACGAGAGGGTATCGCCCCATGATGCGCAACGGGACCTGGGTTCGACAGCGCTTGCGATGCGATGGCACGCATAGTAGGGATTTTTAGAGTTCGCACAGGAAACGCAGGTTTAAAGCGGTGTCGAAACCAGGAGGTTCTGCATGTATCGTCGGGAATTCATCAAAACGGGTATCGCGGTTGGCGCTGCGATGGCGTTGCCAGATCTCGACCTGTTCGCTCAGGGGGTTCCGTTGGTGCAGAAGAGGATTCCCTCCAGCGGTGAGATGATTCCGATTATCGGTCTCGGTACGGCGCGGCGCTACGAAGATGTCACGAATGACGCTGACAAGGTGCCGTTGCGACAAACCATCGCCAAGTTCAATGAAGTGGGGCTCAAAGTCATCGATTCCTCTCCATCATACGGCACGGCGGAAGTGGTGGTGGGAGAGATCGTCGAAGGACTAAAGATTCGCGATTCGTTGTTTCTCGCGACCAAGGTCAGCCTGCGCAAAGACGGGCGGGAGGAAGGCCTCAAACAGATCGAGCAATCCTTCAAAAGGATGCGCGCGAACAAAATCGATCTGATCGCCGTGCACAACCTGCGGGACACCGACACGCAATTGAAAACCTTGCGCGAGATGAAGCAAGCGGGACGGATTCGCTACGTCGGCATTACGACTTCCTTCGACAACCAGTATGGCGAATTCGAACAGACCATGAAGAAGGAAACCCTCGACTTTATCCAAGTCGACTACGCCCTCGATAATCGCGATGCCGGCGAACGGATCATTCCGCTGGCGGGCGATCGCGGTATGGCGGTGATGATCAATCTGCCCTTCGGGCGTGGCCGGCTATTCAAAGCCGTGCAGGGAAAAAAACTGCCTGATTGGGCGGCCGAATTCGACTGCGCGTCGTGGCCGCAGTTCTTCTTGAAATACATCGTCTCTCATCCCGCCGTGACCTGTGCTGTGCCGGGCATGGCGCGGCCCGAATACGTCGTCGACAACGCCGGTGCCGCGCGCGGGCGTCTTCCCGACGCGGCCATGCGTAAACGCATGGAGCAGTTTATCGATGGCGTATGACGCCGGGTTCAAAGTTCAAGGATCACCGAGAAAATCAAAACGTTCAAGCCGTTAAAACGTTTAATTCATTCTTTGTTCCGGGCAATCCCCGCGATGATCCCCGCTTTCGCGAGGAGGGGGCAACCGGGAATCCAGGAAATTTAAAGCCTTCTAGATTCCAGCTTCCGCGGGAATGACTGACTGGGGACTTTAGACCAACTTTGATTCCAGAATACTAGAGACTGTTTATGAGCGATTCAGGAGCGGGTGTGGGAGTGGAAGGAGGGGCGGTTTTCCGGTTGTTGAAACGAATCATTGACGTGCGGCCGGCGGAGGTGCGGGCGCTTGGTTGGTCCTGGCTCTATATTTTCTCAGTTCTCTCTTCCTATTATATTTTTCGTCCCATCCGCGACGAAATGGGCGTCGCCGGCGGCGTGGAGAATCTCCAGTGGCTTTTCACCGGAACGCTGCTCGGCATGATCGCGGTCAACCCTCCCTTCGCAGCGCTGGTGGCAAAGCTGCCGCGCGTGCGCTTCATCGCATTTACTTACCGCTTTTTCGGCGCCAATCTTCTGCTTTTCATCCTCCTTCTTCATGGAGCGTCGAGCGTACAAAACATTTGGATCGGGCGCGTGTTTTTTATCTGGGCATCGGTTTTTAATCTGTTCGTCGTGTCCGTGTTTTGGGCCGTGATGGTCGACGTCTTCGATACCGAACAAAGTAAACGGCTGTTCGGCTTTATCGCGGCCGGCGCGACGCTCGGCGGTATCACGGGATCGAGCCTGACCGCAGCTTTCGCCAAGGATGTCCCGGCGACATATTTACTGCTCGTGTCGGCGCTGCTGCTTGAGCTGGCGGTCTTTAGTGTACGCCGCTTGTCGCGTTTATCGGATGCGCTGCACCGCCGGCCCGAGGCGCGTGTCGATGAGCCGCCCATCGGCGGGTCGGTCCTCTCGGGCGTGACTCACGCCTTTAAGTCGCCCTACCTCGCCAATCTCGGCGCGTATATTCTGCTCTTCACCGTCACTTCGACGTTTCTCTACTTCCAGCAGGCCGAGATCGCCAGGCAGAGCTTCGCCGACCGCGGCGCGCGCACGGCTTTCTTTGCTCGCGTCGACCTGTGGGTCAATGTTCTCACGTTGGCAGCGCAGCTTTTTCTTACCGGGAGGGTTCTGCGCGTCATCGGCGTGGGTTTTACGCTGGCCATGGTGCCCGCGTTGAGCGTCATCGGCTTCAGCGGCTTGGCGTTGGCGCCGACCATAGAGGTATTGGTGATCTATCAGGTGATGCGCCGCGCCGGCAACTTCGCCTTTGCCCGTCCGACGCGTGAGGTGCTGTTCACCGTCGTCGCGCGAGAGGATAAGTACAAAGCGAAAAGTTTCATCGATACCGTGATTTATCGAACCGGCGATCAGCTCGGCGCCTGGGCTTACGCCGGTCTCGGTTTCGCCGGTATGGGCATGATCGGCATCTCCGTCGTCGCGGTTCCGCTTTCGCTTGTCTGGTTGTTCATCAGTGTTTGGCTGGGACGTAAACAAGAAAAACTGGCAATCGCTCAGGCGCAAGGCGCCTAAGCGGTGCAAAGTTCAATGATCGAATTTAGAAGATCCGCAGTTTCGGACTTTTAAGGCGTTGGAGTACATGAGAGTTGCGAGTTTTTGGGTTGTTCAAGCAGGGCTTACGGTTTCATCGTTGCACTTGAACATCAAACCGTGAACCCGGGGCTTCGGCCCTGTCATTGACATCCTCCCGGTCGAATACTAGCCTTTTACTGTATGCGCGAATTCATAGGGCTGGCAGTGATGTTGACCCTCTTGACGACGGGCTGCGCGTCATTCCAAGTAGCGGGCCAGGTTCAATCCGGCCGGCGGGCGCTTCTTTTCAATGATCCGCAAACGGCGCTTGGCTACTTGCAACCGGCTGCGGAGAGCGATCCCAACTATATTTATAGTTCCATGAACTTTCGCGAAAGTATTTGGACCTACATCGGGCGCGCTCATTACGCGCTCGGCCGGTTTCCCGAGGCGCGGCAATCCTTCGAGCGTGCTCTATCTATTTATAAGGACGACGCAATGGCGCAACTCTATTTGGGTTTGGCGATGATACGGGGCGGCGATCAGGCGCGCGGTTCGAAACAGCTGCAGGAGGGAATGAAAAGCCTCGCCGGCTGGATCGACTACCTGAACTCTAGCCGGCCATATCTTGCCTATTGGGACCCGAGCGGGGCAATCCGTAAGGAGATCGACAAGACGCTGGCTCTCCTTGACGCCGAGAAAGTCGATCCTGGAGGAGACATCATCGCCAGCGCCGAATGGGTCGGCCAGGAAATGGAAGAGGAGATCGACCGGGTACGCGGCGACGAAAGACGGCAGTTTGACCGCGACTTGCGGGATGACTTCCACCGTGGCCGTGGCGTGGGCGTGGGCGTTGGCATCGGCTTTTAATTCGGACGGTTTAACCGTTCAAATAGCTCAAATCGTTTCCTTCGACGTGCTCAGGGCCTGAGTCTATCGAAGACAAGTCGCTCAAAACGTCTCGGATCGGCGTTTACCCTGAACGTTAAACCTGAACTCGGAATCCGCAGTTGGACTGAAGAGACGGCAAGCGAGGTGGAACCCTGGAGTCGCGAAGGCGTCTAACTGTAAAATTTCAAAGTCAATTTGCGCTTTCGCACTTCGTTGTTACAAGCTTTAACGTGCCGTGGAAGCACCGTTGCTTGAATCTTGCTCAGAGGCAGAAACCCATCGGTTGCGCCTCGCGCTTCCTGGCGAGCACAACTGCCGAAGCCGGGTTGAACCCATCTTGACATGGCAGCAAGGGTAAAACATTCACAAAGGAAATTTTCACGATGGAAAAGCTCCTTGGCAATTTTTCTCCATATGCTTACGCGCTGATGCGGATCATCGTCGGTCTGTTATTTGCCTGTCATGGCGCGCAGAAAGTTTTCGGCTGGTTCGGCGGCGTCGACGGCAAAGGGACCGCGGCGCCGTTCAGCTCTCTATTCGGCGTCGCGGGCACAATCGAAATGATAATCGGACCTCTTATCGCCGTCGGACTGCTCACGGGATATGCTGCGTTCATCGCCAGCGGCGAGATGGCGGTAGCCTATTTCATTGGGCACTTTCCCACGGGCTTCTGGCCCCTCGAAAATAAGGGCGAAGAAGCGGTCTTTTATTGCTTTGTGTTTCTTTATATGGCGACCCGCGGCGCCGGCATCTGGAGCATCGACGGCGTCCGTACTCAACGGTATAGTATGAAATTTTGTTTGGCGCTTCTTTAAACTGCGTCACTTTGGTGGCGTGCCCCAAAGTTCTTCCAAGCGCTGATCGCGGCCGCAGCCGTAGCGATAGATTTTATAGCGGATGGGATTTTTTTTGTAATAATCCTGATGGTAATCTTCCGCCGGATAGAATTCGGCGGCCGGAACGATTTCGGTCACGATCGGCTTGTCAAAGCGTTTGCTAACGGCTTCTTTCGATGCTTCAGCCAACCTCTTCTGGTTTTCATCGTGGTAAAATATCGCCGAGCGGTATTGACTGCCCGCATCGCAAAACTGCCGATTGGGCGTCAGCGGGTCGATGTTGCGCCAGAAGACCTCGAGTAACCTGGAGTAGCTGATCTTTTTTGGGTCGTAGATGACTTGCACGACTTCCGTATGTCCCGTGGTGCCCGTGGATACCTCTTCGTAGGTCGGATTTTTTTTCTTGCCGCCGGCATAACCGGAAATCGTCGCGAGTACACCGTCGAGCTCGTCGTAAGGCGGCTCCATGCACCAGAAGCAGCCGCCGGCCAATGTGGCTTTCGCTGTTTCGGTGCTTGAGGTTGCCGCGTGAAGCGCGCCGGACGGCGCTATTACTACCCACGCGAGCGCCAGCCATAAATTCACACACCTTTGGATTTTCATTGTTTGTCTCCCCGCATGTGGTTGCTACTGAGTCATAGCCCGTTGTGCGCCCCTCGACAACTCAGACGAACGGCTAAGGGTCGTTTCGACGTGTTGTCGCCCATTTGTGGTGAACACTTCGAACCATGAACGGAACTCTCACACAGGCCTGCTATGTACCTCGACAAGAACATAACGGCCCAAGGCGCTTTACGGTTCCGATTTGGCCACCGGCGTCATGCTGAACGGTGCGCGCTTGCCGCCGGGGCGACCGGAGCGTAAATTATAGCCAGGATTGTTTCGAAAGGCGATGTTAATCCACGGAAAAGGCATATCGCGCCGGGAGTTGTTTCGGCTGGCGCTCGGCGCTGGGAGCGTGGCGCTGACGGGAGGTTACTCAATGGCCGCGACGATTATCCGTAGGCCGATACCGCGTTCGGGAGAAGCGCTGCCGGTGATCGGTCTCGGCACCTGGCAGACCTTTGATGTCGGCGGCGATCAGGCGGCGCGGGCGCCGCTTAGAGAGGTGCTAGGAGAGTTTGCGCGGCTTGGTGGGAGCGTCGTCGATTCCTCGCCGATGTATGGTAGTTCGGAAAGCGTTGCCGGTGATCTCGCCGCCGAGCTTAAGCTTAGAAAGCAGCTATTTATCGCCACCAAGGTCTGGACCAGCGGTCGCGAGGCGGGCATCCGGCAGATGGAGCAATCGTTTCGGCGTCTTCGCGCCGAGCGTATTGACCTGATGCAAGTGCATAATCTTGTCGATTGGCGCACGCATCTGGCCACGCTGCGCCAATGGAAAGAGCAAGGGAAAATTCGCTATATTGGCGTGACTCACTACACCGCCAGCGCCTACGATGATCTCGCGCGCGTGCTGGAAAGCGAAGAGATCGATTTCGTCCAGCTCAATTACTCGGTCGCCGAGCGAGAAGCGGAGCGCCGTCTCTTGCCTCTCGCCGCCGACAGGCGGATCGCGGTGCTGGCCAACCGGCCCTTCGCCGGCGGGCCGCTTTTCAGAAAAGTGCGCGATAAAAAATTGCCGCCCTGGGCCAAAGAGATTGGCTGCGCCACTTGGGCTCAGTTCTTTCTCAAATTTGTCGTTTCGCATCCGGCGGTCACTTGCGCCATACCGGCGACCAGTAAAGTCACGCATCTGACCGACAATATGCAAGGAGGCATGGGGAATATCCCCGATGGCGCGATGCGCCAGCGCATGGTGAAATACGTCCTTGAGCTGTAGTTCATTGCTGCCTAGAACATCGCATGCGCAACACAAGGGATCAGCCGTCGTGACTTTAACGATCGTTGCCCCGCCGCTGAATCGATCTTTCAAAACCCGGGAGGATTGCCTTAAAAAACGCATTTTGCACAAGCCCGAGAACGACGTCCAGCGTGCTCGTTTCGGGCCTTGCGAGCGTCCCGGAGATATCTGTCCGCGTGGCGACTTCTTCGCGCGGTCGATTCTCGAGAACCCAGGCCAGGCCATCAAGAATGCCTTCGTAAATTTTTTGGAAGATGTTTTTTCTCTTGTCTTGGCTGGGGCTGTACACGTTGATGTTCTTGAAGAGCGGCTTAACGTAGCCGGTTACTGTTCCTTGGCGTACCGCTACCTCCGAGTAAAACGAAAAGGCGCCCGATGTGACGTCGACGCTGCCGAACGCGCGGAGTAGATCGTTCATCTGTTTTAAGTCGGTCTCTTCTATCCGGAGATTTAGATCGAAGTCGGCGCTTTTCGCCTCCGGTTTGAAACGAGTTGACGCGGTCGCTAAACCAGACCCCATAAACTTGCCTGTCAGAGTACCGACGGCAATTCCGTCTTCGGATTGATTGCTTAGATTTTTTACGTTGATAGCTGCATCTGAGATAAAAACCCGATACTCCGGTTTGCTCGCCTTATTAACGAAGCCCAACCTGCCCCGATTGATGATGATTTCGTTAAGAGCGACTTTTAGCGTCGGATCGTCGGTATTTTTTTTGATGACGCGATCGGTCTTCTTTGACAGCTCGTTTGTCGGACTGTTCGGCTTTTCATGAACATAGTCCGCGTCGAGACCATCGATCCGGAGTAGTGGAACCTCCACGGTTTGTTTGTTTGACGCATACTCGACCCGGCCAGTTGTGCTGAGCACCCCTTCTTTGATTGAAAGTTGATAACGCTGGGTAATCGGCTGAAAATAGTCGAGTTCAAGTTGCTCGCAATTTAGGTCCGCTACAAACGCGATATGGGGTTCCGCAAGAAAATCGGCGCGACCGTCCAAAACGATGCTGCCTTTTTCGAACACTCGCGCGTCCAGGTGGAAAGGCGACGGATATTGATCCTCGGCAGATCGTACGTTTCGAATATTCGTGGCGCGAAGGTTGACGCTTCGAAGGTTCAGCGGACGAAATTTTCCGCTGTCTATATAGGTCACCTCAGCATTAGTTATCACGAAGTGATTTATATGGAGCGGGTAGATTTCCTGGACCGCCTGCTGCCAACCCCGATTTTTCAGCGGTGTCTTGTCTTCTCGCTCTTCCTGAACCTGATTCAAATCAATGACAAATTTCGGATTCTCTATCGTAAAATCGCCGACAAGGCGCCCAAAGAGAAGGGCCTTCCAGTCAACACTCGCGCTCAGCAGGGCGATACGAGCGACCGCGGGTTCCGGATGGGCGTCTTGCCGGATGACCAGATTTTCCAAATCCAGCGAGAAACCGAGAGGATGGAAATCGAGCCTTCCTATCTCTACGTTGTATCCTTCAAGAGCTTTGTTTAGGTTCGACTCCATTTTGCGGCGCAGCGGCTCATCGATTAGATACGCCGCGACGACGGCGCACGCTAACAGCAAGGCAATCGAAATTGCGAACCACTTAATTATGGCGCTCCGCATGGTCGTGTGGAGGGGGCGGTCGCTGCTAATCTCTTGAGGCAAGGAATTCTGACTGGTTAGCGTCACCGCCGGCGCAGTCGTTCGGCGCCTCTGTCAGTCTCATGCCAAGAATGTACTACCTAGCATTAACACGGGGACCGAAACTGTTCCCTCGGTTCCCCTCTGTTAAACGATCTTTTGTTCGTGCATGAAACTTGTACCCCCGCTCAATCGGTTTAGTCCTTCTCAAAGTCCTCAGCACACGGGCGATGCCACTACGAACAGAGAGATAGGGCCGCAATCTGCATGCCATGCCTTAGCAAATCGGAAAACGTAGAGATTTCCCGTGATGGGAACCTCTTCTGTCCTTTTTTTGCTACAGCGCGATGGAGAAGCGTCTTGGCCACCGGACATGAGCCGGTCAGCGTAACCGGGAAATGCTGTCTCGTGACCTCGCTCCCATTCGGTTACGAAGCACCGGCATTGCCCTTGACGCCCGGCTATGAGTTGGACTAATTTAGCGGCGACTCCATGCCCGACGGCACGCCGCGTGCGGGCTCAGCTCAATCCGAGGTGCAGCATGAAAAAATTCTGCGTACCGTTTGTGTTTTGTCTGATCGCGTGGATGTCGACTGCACATGCGCAGTCGCCTTTTTACCAGGGAAAAACCATCAAGATCCTGCTCGGCACGCCGCCGGGAAACCTCTACGACCTATGGGGGCGCCTCATCGTCGCGTACATGGGCAAGTATATTCCCGGCAATCCGGACTTCATCGTGCAGAACATGCCCGGTGCCGGTCATGTCGTCGCCGTGAATCATCTTTATAGCAACGTTAAGCCCGACGGCTTGACGGTCATTGGCACCGCCATTCCGTCCCTCTATCTCAACCAACTCATCGGCCGAAAAGAGATCCAATTCGACTGGTCGAAGTTCACCTGGATCGGTTCGCCAGCGCGCGGTCCCAGCCAGATGTATATGCGCGCCGATACGCCTTTCAAGACTATTGAAGACGTGATTAACAACACCAAAGAGCCGCCCAAGTGCGGCGCGACCGGAGTGACGGGACCGGATTCTTTTCTGCCCAAATTATTGGAGGACGCGGTCGGGGCCAAATTCGCCATCGTCACCGGCTACCCCGGCGGTACCGATATCGACCTTGCGGTGGAGCGGGGCGAGATTGTTTGCCGCGCGTTCACCATCGAGGCGTTTCTAGGGCGCGAGCCCTATCACACCTGGCGCAAGAAAAAATTCGTTCGACATCTGTTCCAGACGGGAGACAAAAGGGATGAACGGATGCCGGATGTGCCCACCGTCGCCGAGATCATGGATCGACACAAAGCGCCGGAGTCAGCAAGGCGTCTAGGCAGGGTGTTGCTCGCTGCGGGCGACATGGGCCGGCCCATGTTCGGTCCTCCGGGCATGCCGGCGGACCGCCTAAAGATACTTCGCGACGCCTACGACAAGACGATGAAGGATCCGCAGTTCCAGGGCGAGGTGAAAAAGCGCAACTATGAATTCGATCCAGTCGGCGGTGAAGAGCTTGAGAAACTGGCGAAAGAAGTGACCAGCCAACCGCCGGATATCATTGAGCGGTTGAAGAAAGTCTTGGGGAATTAGGAAAAACCGAACACTGTGTGTTCGGTTCAAAGTTCAAAGTATCCCGATCATTCAGAATCACAAACTGGTCCCTCAGCTGTTGATGATTACTCGCTTTTGACATCGTCATAATAGGGGCGATGGGCCGATCGTCCCTAGATCCAGCGAACCCCGCTACGCTCGCCCCAAGTAAGCCACTGCATCGATCTCGACGAGACAACCGGGAGACAGCTCAACGACCTCTAGGGTAAGACCCGTTGGGAGTGTCGTTGCGTGTTGTTCTAAAAAGCGCCGATACGCGGCGGCAAATTTATCGCGATCTTGTCCAGGGGTTAAGTATATAGTTGTTTTCACCAAGTCGTCCAATGTTCCCCCTGCTTCCTCGACGATGTACTGCACATGACTCAGAGTAATTTCCGTTTGTCGCGCCAGATCGCCCGCCGCCAGCACCTCGCGGCGGAATCCCACCGCATCTTGACCGGCAATCAGCAACCAGTCGCCGACCCGCACGGATTGCGAAAAAGATCCGGGTGTTTTTCTTACCTTGGGGCTGGCAATGATTTTTTTCTCGCCGCCATAGGCAATTGCGACGGAGCGGATCAGGATATCTTTCCCTAAATCGCTAATATAAATTCCGGAGTTGGGCGGAAAAGCGTCCTCAGAAAAGACACCGGCATAGACAGCCCGGCGCGCTTCGCCGTAGCCCGGCCGATAGTCCGTGCTCGGCATAAACATGAATGTGCGGCAGAGATCGTTCAGCGAAAGACCTTGCCGCCCCAGAATCTTGCCGATTCTGCCGAGGACCTGGGTTGTCTGCGTCTGGATTGAAATGGGTGGTGCAATTCTCCCGTCCATAGCGACGGCATCGACACCGGACAGAAAGAAAAAATTTCCGACGCGCACTCCGTGGCATTGGCTGCCACGACCCAGCGGCAACTCGGGCAGCCGCGTATACTGGCGGTCACGACTCGACGTGGCGATCGCGTCCATGCGCACGCGGCAGTCGTCTTCGAGGCCAGCGATGCCGACCAGCGTCGTCGCGGGACGGCCTTCGGAATTTTTGCCGAAGGCCGCGTCCAAGACTTCGCAAACCTGCTCAACGGGTTCGTAGTCCGGCAAATAGACCATCAGGCTGACGATATCTGTTAGGTCCATCTCCACGCATTTGAGCGCGCGGCAAAGATGGTCCACCGTTCGCCGCGACTGATCCTCGGCGCTATCCTCGGCAAGTGCGCCGTCCGGGCGTCGAGCATCTTGAGCGACGAAGGCGAATTCACCGGCTATCATACCCTGCGCCGGGAGTTCCGGCTCCGAGTAGAGTTGTTTGTCATGTATAATTCTTGCCATCCTGGACTCTTCGTTAATCCGTCAGCCGGCGTCGCGCAACAGAAAAATCAACGCATACCATCTATATCAATGAGGCTCAACATTGAGAATAGGTGCCGGGGAATGAGTTTGCCGGCCGAGGCCGAAAAGTCGCAGTTACCGGTTGGATCTGGGAGTGAGATCCGCGCGAGGGGGCGCAGCCGGCCGTCGCCGTCGCGACGGCCGGCTGCGGGAAGTGGAATGGTTATCTATTGTTCAAGTCTTGTCTAAGCTCTCGACGGGCTTGCTGTAACTGTCCCTGACTCTGTTTAAGTTCCTTCTTGCCGTCAGCGATCTTTTTCATATCCTCGCGGATTTCTCGCCTGTCCTGTGCGATTTCTGCGCGGTTGGCGCCGCTACGAATATCGTTGCGCAGCTCGGCTCGGTCTCTTCTCAACTCCTGATAGTCTTTGCGCAATTGGCTCCGGTCTTCCCGAACGTTACTTCTGGCTTCCCGGACATCCTTCAAATCTTTGCGGATTTCCCTTTTCTCCGCACGGCTGAATTTCCCGTCGTGTCGATCCCGCCAATCGCGTCTTTCGTAATCCGCACGGCGCCGATGATGGTAACGATTGACACCATCGTCGTGTTTGCCATGCCATTTTTTGTCATGCTGTTTATCCCAGCCGTGATGTTTTTTCTCCCAACCCTTGTGCAGACCGGGATTGTCCCGATGGCCATCTCGGTCCGCCAGGGCGGGAAGCGCCGGCAGTATCAGCGCCGCGGTGAAAATTGCCGCTACCATCATTCTTTTTGTGTTGTTCATCTTCACACTCCTTTACTCGACATTTTTTGCCTATGGATTCGTTCACGATGACGCATTTGTCGCTCTTCACGGCCGCGCCAAATTCCCTGTAATACTTGCATTCGCTGAACGTTGAGATACAGCAACTCACATGCCAGCCCGCGCGGCAAAGCTAAGTGGCTATTCTTACTGATTGGGGTCGGACGAATTGCGCGAACAGATGCGTAGAAATTACGCGCAGGAGGTTAACTAATACAATCGTCTTTACAAATGTTACTAATGAGTTCGTTATTTAGAGACTTTGTCGCTAGTGTGCGACCGAGAGGCGAGCCCTTCCGGATCGCGGTCAATGGTTCTCTGCATTACCGGCCACCACCCCGTCCTCTCCATAGGTGGAAGTGCCCGCCGGCAGGGCCTGAAAACAACCTTTGCGCTCCTGTGCCCGCGCTCTCCAGGTCTCACCCCTCGGTCGCTGTTTGGTTACTTAATTGTGGACTCCTTAATAACTAAGCCCAGCATGAGAGGGATCGAGCCTGGAGGCCGCAGACGCAGGAGCGTGCGGGTTACGGCAGGCCCGAACCGTCGGAGTAAAGCCAAAAGGGGTTGGCGTGGGCGGCCCTCGTGGTACGGACCTATCGGCCGCCCTTCGATTTAACTCAGGTGGTGAGCAACCTGTCGAACCACGGCCGGAGGGAGCGTTCCCTCGAATGTCAACTTACTTTGGACCTTCGTATTAGTTTGGCTAGGCCGCTACGTCACACTGGCGTGCCGAGTTCAAGGGTATGATTTTGAACCTTGCACCGCGTCTACGTACCCTGTAACGCCGCTGCCTCGGGATGGAAAAACGCCATGTAATCGATCTTCGCCGGGGATAGGCCTTGCTCATAGGCGTATTGGGTCATAGCGTCGAGCACGGTGCGGTTGTTAGCGATATTGTAGGCCCAGTAGTTCTCGCCCATAAGCTCGCGCTGCTCGGCAATTGCCGCCGCCATCCATGGGTAGACGATGACCTGTGGGTCGGCCCCTTCGAGGCGATTGAAGGCTTCGTCGCGCGACGCGCGAAAAGCCTTGAGCAGCGCCACCGGCGCGTTGGTATGTTTATCAACGAAGGCCTGTTTCAATGTCACGATGTGACTGGTGGGAAAGATCCCGGTCTTTCTGAAATAGTTTTGTTCTTCCGTGCGATAGTCGGGAAACAGCCGGCGCGTGCGCGGATCGCGCGTTGAGATCGACGGCAAAACATTGGGGCCGATGACCGCGTCGATTTTGCCGTCGACCAGCAGATTATCGAGCATCGTGTCGGCGTCGCCTGTTGCGTCGAGCTTTTCGATGCGAATTCCCGCCGCCACGCCATCTTTCTTTACCCGCGGCGAAAGCCAGTTGACGCGCTTGAGATCGACGCCGTAGTAATGTTGCAGCGCGCCGCGAGCCCAGACGCCGGCGGTGTTGTCCCACTGCATGATGCCGACGCGTCTGCCTTCCAAGTCTTTCGCGCTTACGATGCCGGCCTTGCTGTTGACGAAGATATAGGCCAGGCGAAATTTTCGGTTCGGAAAAGCCGGGATGGAAATATGCGCAGCGTTTTGCGCGTAAGCGCGCACGCGCGCGGCAAAGCCGCAGTCCCAGGCATCGGCCTGTTCTTCGTCAGAAACGAACTCCCAATCGAAGCCTTCGATCTTGATCGTGCCATCCGTGATGGGAATATTCGTATCGATGGTCGGCTCGCGGAAATAAAAGCGCAATTTTGGATTGGCCATGATAATTCTCCTTCATGAGAGCAATTCGGTTAATAAATCCGTGCACTCAAACACTAGACCGCGACTGTATCGTGAGTGCCTCTTAGACTGCAATGCCGTGCCCAGTTTTTGCACTTGGAGTTTTGCTGGTTGCCTTTCTTGATCGGCGACGATAAATAGAGCGGCAAATGTCGCAATCGGATCGCAATTAACGCAATCGAGGTATCAGCGTGAAGAAAGCGAAAATGATTCGTGTTGCATTCGTGATCGGCGGCTATCCGCCGGAGGAGCACAAGCGGCGCGCCGATGTCGCGCTATCATATTCGAGCGAGGAAGTGCAGGTCGGTATCGTCGACGTCAAAGCCAGCCCGTATTTTTACGGGATGACGCCGGCAGAGATACAAGCTTGTTGCGCCGGCGTTTATCGAGAGCTTCAAGCAAGCGGAAGGCCAAGGGTACGATGCCGTCGTGCCGCTGGGGACCCTCGAGCTTGGGGTCGACGGGGGGAAAGCGGCCGTCGATATCCCGGTCGTGGGGCCGACGGAAGCGCCTCCATCGTCGGCGATAAATTCGGCGCCATTGTCTATCATGAAAGCCAGCTCGGTTTTCTGCGGGCGATTGTTCGCCGCTATGGCATGGAAGAGCGCATGGTCGGCTTTGGCGTGAGCGGATTTGATCTTCCGGATCTAGCGGCGAATCACGACAAGGTTGTCGAAAATTTTGTACGAGAAGCCAGAAGGCTTATCGGCCTGGGCGCTGAAATCATTTTCCCGATGGGCATAAGTCAATGCCCCGTGCATATCAAGCCCGATTGGTTGCAGAAGGAATTGGGGGTCCCCGTGGTCGGGGCCATCGGCGCGCCGATCCGCATGGCCGCGTTGCTCGTGGGACTCGGGCTCAAGCAAAGCCGCGTGCGCTGGCCGAAATCGAGGACAGGAGAAAAATAGGACGCTGTATTGGCTCTCCGATGGGATGGCGCAATGCCGGTCGTTGACAGACGAATTCTTATCTGGTTATGAAATGACAGCTTGCAATCAAGGAAGGAAGTTTTCCGATGGCGCGTCAGTATAAATGTATATCCGGCGATGGGCATATCGATCTTAATCCTGATATATGGCGGGACCGCGTCCAGGCCAAATGGCGGGATCGCGCGCCCAAGCGGGTCAAAATGTCCAGTGGATCCGACGCGGTGGTGATTGACGGCGGCAAGCCCAACACCATTGGCATCACCCGCAGCGTGCGCGTGCCGCACGCCGAACTTGCCAAACAGGTGCCGACCTTTGAAACCTGCGCCGGCACCGGCACTCCCCAACAGCGCCTGGCCGAACAGGACCAAGACGGCATCGACTGCGAGATCTTGTTTTCTCAGATCACGTTCGTCTTGCGCCAGACAAAAGACGACGACCTGTATCGGGAATGCATCCGCGCCTACAACGCGTTTCTCGGCGAGGAGTACATGGCGCCGGCGCCGGACCGCATCGTCTGCATGGGGACCTTGCCGACCACCGGCGTGGACGACGCGATCAGCGAAATGGAGCACTGTGCCAGGCTTGGCATGAAGGGCGTGAAGCTCGATCGATATCCTAGCGGCAAGAGCTATCCGACGCCGGCGGATGATAAGTTTTGGGCCGCGGCGCTCGACTTGGGCATGGCGCTCACCAACCACAATACAGGCAACATGGGGTCGGGCCGAGGCGAGCCCGATTATCTGTATGCCAAGGACCCGGGCCACGACGTGCACCAGAAGGACGCTTTCAAGTTTTTTACCCGCTTCACCAACGACGCCATGACCGCGACCATGCAGATGGCTTTCGCCGGCGTCTGGGACCGCTTCCCGAAACTGGAGTTTTATTGGGCGGAAACCATGATCGGTTGGTTGGAATATGGCCTGTGGCAAATCGACGATCACTACCGGCGCTACATCGGCATGATCCATGACAACTGGGGACTCAATAAATTAGAGCGCATGCCGAGCGAGTATCTCAAAGACCGCAATTACTGGGGCTTCTTGCACGATCCGGTGGGCGTCAAGCGCCGCGGCTGCATCGGTTACGACAAACTCATATGGGGCACGGACTTTGCCCACGCCGCCAGCGAATTCCCCAACTCACAGAAATATGTGGCGGAAGATTTTGCCGGAGTGCCGGAGAACGAGAAGCGCGCCATGATTGTTGATAACTGTGTGCGATATTTCCGGCTCGACCAATAACAGAAAAGACAGTTCAAAGTTCAATGTTCAAGGTTCAACGTTGGGTCGGACGCAGACATTGAACGTATTATTTAACCTTGAACTTTGAACATTGAACCTTGAACGGAACCGGAGGAATCTATGAGCGACGTCGGCACGACCCATGAGGATCTCGAACGCTTTCTCGCCGAGCATCATTTAATCGGCGCCGGACTGCGCCGCGACGGGCGGGCAACGCCGCGCCAGGGCAGCACGGCGGCGCACTGGAAATGGGACGGTATCTACCGCGGGTTGATGCGCTCCGGCGAGATCGTTACCGTCGGTCCCGACGGCATGACCGGCATGCGCAGCGTGGTCGGCGTCGAGGCGCGCAACTTTCCCATTTGGATGAACGCGCAGATTCTCATGCCCGGCGAGCGCACCCAGGCGCATCGCAATTTGCGCAGCGAAACCAGACTTGTCTGCGAAGCACCGAAAGACGCGGTATTTGTCTGCGAGTATGAAGCCTACCCGATGGAACGGGGCGATGTGGTTATCAGCCCGGCCTGGACGTTTCACGACCACTGGAACAAGGACACCGCGCCGGCGATTTGGATCGACGGCTACGACAATGGCTACAATCCCAACGTCAATATCAACGAGCGAATGCCCAAGAACAGTCCTTACGAAGAGATCAAAAAGCCGGCGAGTTACGGCCAGCGCACCCTCGGCCTAGCGCGGCCGATCGCCAAAGAAACTCCTTTTCCCTTGCCGCCGATGCGCTACCCTTGGGCGGACACTCATGCGGCGCTCATGGCGTTAAAAGAGAACGGCGAGAGCGATCCCTGTGACGGCGTTCTCATCATGCTCGCAAGCCCGGTCGATGGCGGGCCGACTTTGCCAACCATCGCCTGGCAAGCTCAGTTGTTGTCAAAGCGCCAAAAAACCTTGCCGCATCGCCACAACAGCACGACCTTTTACTTCGCCTTCGAAGGGGAAGGCGCGGTGGTCATTGAGAGCGAGCGCTTGGATTACGGCAAGGGCGATATCTTCGCCGTGCCGGCCTGGACATGGCATCACCACGAAAATACGCGTGCCGAAGATACCATTCTCTTCTCCATCGACGACTGGCCGGCGATGCAGAAGCTCGGTTTTTATATGAAGGAAGTGGCCAAGGGTTTCTAATCAGGAGGGCTTGTTATGGCTAACTCCAGTGTTGCCGATACTCTGGTCGAATATTTTAGCTCGAGAGGCGTGCGGCATATTTTCGGCGTGCTCGCGCATACTTCCTTTGCCATCGGCGACGCCATCGCCAAGCGGCCGCAAATGCGCTTCGTCAACGCCCAGCATGAGGGCGGCGCTGGCAACATGGCGCTCGGTTATGCCCGCGTAATCAAGAAACCGGCGGTTTGCTTGGTCTCCGCCGGCGGCGGCGCGACGAACATTGTGACTGCCGTCGCCCAAGCACACAAAGAATCCGTCCCGCTGTTCGTCATATCCTCGGACATCGACACTGCGGCCTCAGCGAAAGGCTCCTATTCGTCGTTCCATGGCATGGAGCATGTTCGGCTTTTTCAGCCGATCACCAAGCAGAGCGCAAAGCTCGAACGAGTCGAAGAGCTGGGCTCTCTGCTCGATTCACTGTTCCGTCAGACCACGCGCGGACGGCAGGGTCCGGTGTTTTTGATCGTCCCCGAAGATCTACAGCATGCCCATCTGCCCGAACCGTTGAGTTTTGCGCCGACGGCCGAGCCCGTCGCGCCGGCGATGGATGCGGGAGCCGCACAAGCCGCCGTGGATCTGCTGCTCCAGGCAAAAACTCCGGTGGTGCTCGCAGGGACCGGCGTGGATTGGGCGGGCGCGCGCGAAGAAGTGCGCGAGCTTGCCGAGCTATTATCGCTTCCGGTGGCGGTGAGCTATACGGCCAAAGGCGTTTTTCCGGAAAATCATCCGCTCGCGCTAGGTTGCTTGGGCTTCGGCAGCCGGCCCTACGCGCGCAAGTTTTTTCAACAGTCCGATTTGATTCTCGCCTTGGGGGCGACCTTCAGCGAAGGTACGACGATGCGCTTCGGCCACGAGATCATCCCTGAGCATGTCAAGATCGTTCAGATCGACACGGATCCAGATGAGCTCGGCAGCAACTATCCCACGTCGTTGTCGATTCAAGCCGACGCCAAGATCGCCCTGCGCGCGATCATCGCGGGCATAAAAAGCCGCCAGCCGGAAACCGTTGCGAACGGCGCAAGAGCACAAGCTATTCAACAAGCCAAGCAAGCATGGAAGAGCGATGTCGAGCAGAGATCCGCTAGCGGAGGGTTGACCTACGAAGCCGTGATGAAAGTTCTCAACGAGCTGCTAACCGGCAACGAAATACTGACCACGTCGGGCATGACCGGCGACACGCTGCGCGGCATTGACGCGGTGAATCCCATCATTCACGCGGGCGAGTTCCGCGCCATCGGCACCGCCCTCGCAACCGCCATGGGCGTCAAGCTCGGCCGCCCCGACGCCCGCGTGATCTGCGTCACCGGCGACGGCTCTTTTATGATGGAACAGCAAGAGCTCGCCACGGCGAGCTATCATAAGATACCAGTGTTTGTACTGATCCTGCGTAACAATGCCTACGGCGGCATGAAGCGCGATCAGATGAAAACCTACGGCGGCCGCGTCATCGGCACCGACCTTTACATCCCCGACCTGCCGAGCCTCGCCGAGCTTTATGGCGCCAAAGGATTCCGCATAACCCGCAAAGAAGATCTTAAGCCCGTCTTCCAGCAAGCGCTAGCCGCGGACGAATTTGTGGTCGTGGACGCGCAATTGGATTGATCCGCGAAAACGTCATGAAGCACCCACGGTTGCTAAGGCGATCCACCGCGTTTTCTTTGTTGGCTGTGACCGCGTGGTGTTTCTCCGCACGCGCATTCGCCGCTGACGCGCGAGATGAATGGCAATCGACCATCGAAGCGGCAAAGAAGGAAGGCAAGGTGGTCGCCGGCGGACCGCCGACCGCGGTGTTGAGGAAGCAATATAAAGAGACTTTTGAGAGCCGGTTCGGCATCGAGCTGGAACTCGTCTCGGCGCCGGGACCGCAGAACGCCGGCAAAGCGATGGCGGAGTTCAAAGCCGGCGTACGTTACTTCGATGTGCTCCATGGCGGCTCGGGGACGTTGGAGCCTTTGAAGAATGAAAACATGCTCCTACCCTTCATGGATTATTTGATCCTCGGCGAAGTGAAGGACCCGCGACAATGGTGGGGCGGCCATATGTGGGAAGACAACGTCAAGACCAACCGCTACATTTATTCGTTCTCGGCGGATTTCTCGATTCCGCCGTTTTACAATACCGATTTAATAAAACCCGGGGAAATAACTTCATACGACGATCTCTTGCAGCCCAAATGGAAAGGAAAAATTGGCTTCTTCGAACCGCGTGTTCCCAGCGCCGGCCAGGGACTCTGGGGCTTTTTGATGAAGAACAAGGGCAAAGAGTTCCTGCAAAAGTTGGCGAATCAGGAACTCTTCATCCATCGCGACGGCCAGCAGCTCGCTATGGGATTGGCCAAAGGAACTCTCGCCATCGCCTTGGGGCTGTCGCAGCGCTTCGTCGATCCCTACATCAAGAGCGGGCTGCCCATCAAGGTATTGACGACCCTCAAGGAAGGATTGAACGGCAGCAACGGCTTTGGCACCGTAGCGATTATGCGCAATGCGCCGCATCCGAACGCAACCAAGATTTACATTAACTGGCTTCTCAGCAAGGAAGGGCAGGATCTCTATGGCAGAGCTTTGACGCAGGGCAGTCGCCGTCTCGATGTCGACACCAAATGGTTGGCGCAATTCAACACGCCCGCCGCCAAGGATGTGACGACGCCGGAAGAGTTTGAAAAAGTTCGTTTCTACGGCGAGGATATTATCAATGGATGGCGCGTGCCCGGCGGCGAATTCGCGCGCCAGATTTTAAGATAACCGCGTGGGCCGGCGGATTGGCCACCGGCGGCTTGCGAATGATAACGACCCACATCTTTTCCCCCTTGGACGATTCGGCGGGCGCTGAAAATTTTCGGCTGCGGCCGTATGCCCTTAGAGGCGAAGAATCCAGCGGGCAGGAAAACTTGCGCCTACAGCAAAGATTTGGATGTTCATATCCAGCGTTCAAACGCTTCGTAGAGGCGGCGTTGAAACCGCTTATTTCTGATCGTATAGAGTCCTGCCAAGGATTCGGGTAAGAGAAACAACACCACCATGAGCACCGGTGCTCCGAACGCGGCACGAGCCGCCCCAATGGCCAATGAAACGTCTGCGACCCCAAAGCCCGCCATGCGGCTAGAACATCTTTGGAAAACTTATCCGGGCAGCTCGCAACCCGCGGTGAAAGATCTTTCCCTCGACATACGCGACGGCGAGATATTGACATTGCTCGGGCCCAGCGGCTGTGGCAAGACCACCACGCTGCGCATGGTTGCCGGGCTCGAGAGGCCCGACGCGGGGAATATTTTTTTCGGCGATCAAGCCGTGGTCATGACTGCGCGCGGGCTGTGCTTGTCGCCGGACAAGCGCAATGTCGGGATGGTATTTCAGTCTTACGCCATTTGGCCGCATATGACGGTGGCGGAAAATGTGGCCTTTCCACTCAAGGCGCGCCGCTTTCCGAAGAACGAAATCAAAGAGCGGGTGGCGCGCGCCCTTGATCTCATCGGCTTGTCGGGCTTCGAAGACCGTCCGGGGCCCTTGCTCAGCGGCGGCCAGCAGCAGCGGGTCGCCTTCGCGCGGGCGCTGGTTACCGAACCGCGGGTACTGCTCCTGGACGAGCCATTCAGCAACCTCGACGCCAAACTACGCGAGCAAATGCGCATCAGCGTCAAAATGCTGCAAAAGCGGCTCAAGATCGCGATGCTGTTCGTTACCCATGATCAGATCGAAGCCCTTAGCCTGTCCAATCGGATCGCGCTGATAAACTTCGGCGTCGTGCAACAACAGGGTGATCCGCGGCTACTGTACGAGAAACCGGCCAATGAATTTGTCCGTGATTTTGTCGGCAGAACATTGTTGTTCAAAGGCAAGGTGCAAACCCGTAACCCTTCCGGACAGATCGCCATCGCCCTGGACGGCGCGCCGGATTGCGTGGTATTTGGGCGCGCCTATGATCTGACAGGAATCAAGTCCGGAGCGCTCGTTTACATGGGTGTTCGCCCCGAAGACGTTGAAATCATGCCGGCAGAAGGCTCTGTGGCGCCCGCAGGAATGATCGGCGGCATGGTCCAGGCGGCGTTGTTCATCGGTGACCGGATTGAGTATCAAGTGGCAGTCGATGGCCAAGGATCGATGCTGGTGTACGGCGAACGTCACGAGCCCGTCGAAGAAGGCAGCCAAGTGTGGTTGCATCTTCGACCGGACGGCCATAGCGCCTGGGAGTCGGATTGGTTACACAAAGAGGAATGAAAGCGAGGAATAGCCGATGAAAATCATCATGACGCGAAATCAGAAGCCGCGGATTGCTTTTGCGCCGATGGCCGTTGCGCTACTGTTCTGGGGCTTGGCTCTCTATCGAATCGACCCAGCCCAGGGCGCCGCATCCGGCAACTTTGAACAAGAGTGGTCCAAGTTAAGCGCGGCTGCGAAACAAGAGGGGACCCTGGCAATCGCTTCGGGCGGTGCGCCATCACGCCAGTATCGTCCCGTGGTCGACTTTTTTCAGAAAAAATTCGGCGTCAAGGTCGAAGTGTCAACCGGCAACGCCACCGACACCGTGAACCGCATACTGGCCGAACGGAAGGCCGGTAAGTATGCCATGGACGTTGCGCTGATCAGCTCGCGCGAAAATAACCAGAGGCTCTTCCCGTCAGAATCGATTATTCCTCTTACTCCCCTGCTCATGCATCCTGAGGTGTTGGACACCTCCGGTTGGTACGGGGGCAAGCACTGGTACACCGACAAGGCATCGAGCTATGTCTTGATTTATCATGTGTCCAAAGAGGATCGGTACGAGACCTGGTACAACACAGACAAAATCAAGGAATCAGAAATCGCGACCATAAAGAAACAAACCGACTTCTTCGACCCGCGCTGGAAAGGCAAGATTGGCGGTCAAGGGATGGGCGACCCGTCCGGCATCCGGCAGATGATCGATAGCTATTTCGAGCCGGACCGCGGTCCGGAGTGGGTACGGACCTATCTGCTCAACGCGGGCGTGACTTTTTCGGACGATCGACGGATCTTGGAAACCTGGGTCGTGGGCGGGAGATTTCCACTCTATGCCGTTGCCACGGGAAGCGAAGAACTGATCGCCTTAGCGAAAAAGGGATTACCCATCAAGCAGGTGTTCTTACCGAAACAACTCGGCGTGATACGCGCCGGCGGGTCGGGCTGCTGCATCTCGGCATTTGCCAATGCGCCGCATGCCAACGCGGCCAAGCTGTTTATTAACTGGTTTCTCTCGAAGGAAGGCCAGACTTTAACGCACACCTCGATACCCAACCTCGACCGTTCATCGCTGCGAAACGACATTCCGGCCGGTGAGGTGGTGCCGGAGCAGCGTCGCGCCCCGGGCGTAGAGTACGCTTTCCCCGACGCTGACCCTAAAACCGGAGCGCGCCAGGAAGAGGCGCAAAAATGGATCTACAAAATCTGGGAAAGTCGGCAGAAGTAGTTTCAAGTTTCTAGTTTGCGAAAGCAAGAACAACCGCAATCTCGTGAATAGTCCGGGCTAGGTAATGATCGGGGAACTAGAGACCAAGAACTAGAAACCAGAAACCATATCATCGTGGAACACTCGCCCGCAGCCAGTGAACTAGCCGTAGCGCCGCCAATGCCGGTGACGCGCATCGGTAGCGGTCACTTGATCATGGCCGCCGTGCTGATAACGCTCGGCTACTTTCTCATCTGGCCGGTCCTCCTGTTACTGATCAATAGTTTCAACACCGCCGCCGACTGGTTCGTTGAACCACGCAGTTGGGGACTGACGCACTGGCGCAACGCCTTTCAACGGCCAGGCCTGCTTGCATCCTTGGGCAACACGGTGCTCATCTGGTCGCTGACCGTAGCCATAAGCTTCCCAATCGGCGTCACCATCGCCTGGATTCTCGCACGCACGCGGATTCCGTTCAGCCACAGCTTGGAATTCCTGTTCTGGGTTTCTTACATGGTGCCCAGCCTGCCGACGACCATTGCGTGGATCACATTATTGGACCCGGATATCGGCATGATCAACGCAACCCTGACAAAACTGGGGCTGGTTGAGCAAGGGCCGTTCAACATCTTCAGCGTTCCCGGCATCGTTTGGGCGAATCTGATGGGTCACGGCATTTCCATCAAGGTCATGCTCATGACGCCGGCGTTCCGCAACATGGACGCGACCCTGGAAGAAGCCGCGCGCGTCGGCGGCGCGAGCAACTTGAGAACGCTTTTCAGAGTCACGCTGCCGCTCATGATGTCGCCGATGATGATGGTGTTTGCGCTGCAGCTGCTGCGCGTCTTTCAATCTTTCGAGACGGAATATCTCCTCGGCGTGCCGTTTGGTTTCTATGTCTATTCGACCAAGATTTATGCGCTGATACGAAACCAGATTCCTAACTACGGCGAGGCGACGGTGCTGGCCAGCGCTACGCTTTCGATGATCGCGCTGATCATTCCGCTGCAACGCTGGATTCTCGAACGGCGCCGTTACACGACCATCACCGGCAGTTTCCGGCCAGGGCTTATCGATCTCGGTCGATGGAACTACGTGAGTTTCGGCATAATCGCCACGCTCCTCTTGCTGCTCACCGTGGGACCCCTGTGCATATTGGTGTTGGGTAGTTTCATGGGCCGCATCGGATACTTCGTGTTGGGGTTCACGCTGGATCATTGGCACCTGGTCCTGACCGATCCGGTGTTTGTAAAAGCCTTGCGCACCACGTTGGCGCTGGGCGGCACGGCCGCCGTCGTGAGCCCGCTGCTTTTTTCGATCATCGCTTATATTTTGGTGCGCACTAAACTCCCCGGGCGCAACGCCTTGGACTTGATGGTGTGGGGCGGAGGAGCGATTCCCGGTATCCTCGCCGGGCTTGGATTGTTGTGGATGTTTCTAGGTACGCCGGTGCTGCGGGCACTTTTCGGCACCCTCTGGGCGCTCATCATCGTCGTGGTCCTGCAGGGAAAGACGACCGGAGTCAACGTCATGAAAGGCGTTTTGGTCCAAGTTGGCGCCGATATGGAAGAAGCCGCGCGGGTCGCAGGCGCCGGCTGGTGGAGAACTTACTTTCGCATTTGGCTGCCGTTGCTGATGCCATCGTTGATTCTCCTGGCGGTCATGAACTTCGTGAGCGCCGCCGGCGCCACGGGCAGCATCATTTTACTCGCTTCGCGGGAAACCATGACATTGTCGCTCATGGCCCTGGAGTTATCCGCGACGGGCATTAACAATCGCGAGGCAGCGAGCATTATCAGCATCTTCATCATCGCCATAACCATGTCGGGCGCGTTGGCTCTAAGATTCTTCGGCCGGCGCATGGGCGTACGCCACGACCTTATGGCCGGCACGGCCGTCCGGTAAGGTTACAGGTTCAATGTTCAAAAGTTCGAGGTCTTGAAGCCAAATCCGAGCTAGTGATCCGAGACTTTGAACCCTTGAACCTTGAACCGACGAAGTCGGCGCCATTGCTAAGCTGGGTCTGCTAGATTATTCTAATAAATTACATGGGCCGCTTGAAGTATTACCTCCGGCGCTATTGGCGGCGCTATTTTTGGGGTGCGTTCTGCCTTTTTTGCACCGCGACGCTGGTGATGTGGATACCGTGGTGGATCCGCGAAGCGGTGCGCATCATCGAACAGGGTGGCTCGCTCAGCGACGTGACCTTTTACGCAGGGTTGATCGGCGCGGCGGCGTTGGCGCAGGGGTTGGTCCGTACTTATTCCCGCGCCTTGATCTTCAATGCCGGGCGCAATGTCGAGTACGATCTGCGCAACGACCTGTTCGCCCATCTGCAGAAGCTGCCGGTCTCCTTTTACCATTCTCAACGGACCGGCGACTTAATGTCCCGGCTAATCAATGACATTTCCGCGGTGCGCGTGATGCTCGGACCGGGCTTTCTCAATTTCATCAATGCGCCGCTCTATTATCTCTATGCGCTGGCATTAATGTTCTCGATGGACGCGCGCATGACCCTGGCGGCGCTGGCACCGTTTCCCATTCTCATATTTGTCGCGGGCAAGTTCCGCGGCCAAATCATGAAGCGCTCCTTGGAAGTGCAACAGCAAATGTCGGCACTCAGCAGCCACGTCCAGGAGAATCTTAGCGGCATGCACGTGGTCAAAGCCTATGCCCAGGAGAAGTTCCAAACCGAAGAGTTTATTCGGATAAACGAAGACTTCCAGGAAAAGAGCATGGAGATGGCGCGGCTGCGCGGCATCGTTACGCCCGTGATGCAGGGTATTAATGGACTTACGATCCTGATTGTCATCTGGTACGGCGGTATTCGAGTTGCTCGCGGCGATTTGCTGGTGGCCGATATCGTCGCCTTCATCGCCTACTTGAATGTCCTGGCTTGGCCAACCGCGGCCTTCGGCTGGATGTTTTCGTTGGTGGAACGGGGACGCGCGGCCATGAAGCGGCTCGAAGAGCTTTTCAAGGTCGAGCCGGCCATCACCGACGGCGAATCGACGCAGCCGGTGCGCGGTCTCAAAGAGGGTATCGAGTTCCGCAACGTTTCGTTCGCTTACGAGCGCCAGAAAAACGGCCACGGCGCCCTGAGTGGGATCAATCTGTCGCTCCCAGTCGGACGCAGCGTGGGACTGGTCGGTCGCATTGGATCGGGCAAGAGCACGGTGGCGCAGTTGGTGCCCCGCTTGTTCGATGTGAGCCACGGTGAAATTCTTCTGGACGGCCAGGATATCCGCAAACTCTCTGTGCGCGATCTGCGCCAAGTCCTCGGTTACGTGCCCCAGGACCCGTTTCTTTTTTCCACGTCGCTCAGGCGCAACATCGCCTTTGGCCGTGACGACGTGACCGAAGACGAGCTCAAGCGCGCCGTGTCCATCGCCAAGCTTGACCGGGACCTGGAAATCTTTCCGGAGAAACTGGACACCATCGTGGGCGAGCGCGGCGTGACGCTCTCCGGCGGGCAAAAGCAGCGCGCGACGCTGGCGCGGGCGCTGGTGATGGACCCGCCGGTGTTGATTCTCGATGACTGCCTATCCAGCGTCGACGCTCAAACCGAAGCGGAGATTTTGCAAGGCTTGAGAGCCATCCTCAAGGAAAAAACCTGCCTGATTATTTCACACCGAATTTCCGCAGTGAAAGAAGCCGATGAGATTCTGGTCCTCGACGACGGCAAGATCGTCGAGCGCGGCAATCACGACCAGCTGGTGCGGCGCGGCGGGGTTTACGCCGACCTGTACCAGCAGCAACGCTTAAGCGAGGAGTTGGAACAGATCTAGATGGCCGAGTCACCGCACCAAGAAGAGGTTTTCGGCAAGGCATACGATTTCCGGCTGATCAAACGGCTGTGGCGGTTTATTGTTCCCTACAAGCGGTTGTTTCTTGCCGCGATGGTACTTTTGCCCTTGCAGCAGGCCTTCGGCCTGGCCCAGCCCTATCTCATGAAGATCGGTATCGATCAGTACATCGCCAACCGCGATCTCGGGGGCCTACAAAATGTGGGGCTGCTTTTCCTGGGCGCGCTGGCCGGAGAAACCGTCACGGTATTTTTCCATTTTTATTTCACCATGATGGTCGCCCAGCGCTGCCTCGCCGACCTGCGGGTGGCGGTGTTTTCCCATGTGCAAAAGCTCCCCATGAGCTACTTCGACCGCAATCCGGTGGGCCGACTGGTCACGCGCATGACCACGGACGTGGACGTGTTGCAAGAGATGTTTTCCTCCGGCGTGATGACCTTGATTTCGGATTTCGTCATGGTGATCTGGATCGTCGCCATCATGTTTTACCTCGACGTCAAGCTGGCGCTGGTATCTCTGGCGTTGATCCCGCCGATGGCCGTCGCCATCAATTTCTTCCGGGTCAAGGCGCGCCAGACCTACAGACTGATTCGCGAACGCATCGCGCGCATCAACGCCTATCTGGGCGAAGCGATCTCCGGCATCGCAGTGATCCAGCTCTTCGCCCGAGAAGGCCGGAGCTACCGCGAGTTCGACGATCTCAACTCCGCCCACCGCGACGCCTATCATCTGTCGAATCTCTATGAAGCGGCGCTTTACTCCATGGTGGAAGCGGCCGGCTCGGTGAGCGTCGCGCTGCTGCTCTGGTACGGCGGCGGCGCCGCGCTCCATGGCGCGGTGGGTATCGGCACGCTGGTGGCATTCAAAGAATATCTCCACCGCTTTTTCGTGCCGCTGCGCGACTTCAGCCAGAAGTACGCCGTTATGCAATCGGCGATGTCCTCGGCAGAAAGAATCTTTCAACTGCTCGACACGCCGGTTTTGATCGCGAGTCCGAAGAACGCCGTTGTGCCTAAACCGTTTCGCGGCGAAGTGGTTTTCAACAACGTGTGGTTTCACTACAAGCCGGGCGACCCGGTACTCAAAGGCGTGTCGTTCAGAATCACGCCGGGCGAAAAAGTCGCCGTCGTCGGCGCCACAGGTTCGGGAAAGACCACCACGATCAAGCTGCTCAATCGCTTCTACGATATTCAGCAAGGCTCGATCAAAGTAGGCGGGGTTGACGTGCGCGAGTGGGACCTCCAGGCGCTAAGGCGCCATATCGGCGTCGTGCTTCAGGATGTTTTTCTCTTTTCCGGCGACGTGCGCGGCAATCTGGCGCTGGGCGATCCCGGCGTGCCGATGGCGCGCATCGAGGGAGCGGCGCGCTCGGCCAACGCGGAGAATTTCATCAGACAGCTACCCGATGGGTTTGGCGCCCTGGTGCGCGAGCGTGGCAGCAACTTTTCCGGCGGGCAGCGTCAGCTCTTGGCACTTGCGCGGGTGCTGGTGTTCGAACCGGAGATCCTGGTCATGGACGAGGCAACTTCCAGCGTTGACAGCGAAACTGAAGCGCTGATCCAGGACGCATTGGAAAACGTCATGCGCAAGCGCACCTGCTTGTTAATTGCGCACCGCCTTTCGACGATTCGCAATGCCGACCGCATCATCGTGCTGCACCATGGCGAAGTGCGCGAGATGGGCTCCCATACCGAATTGATGGCGCGCGGCGGCATTTATCACCGTCTCTATCAACTGCAATACGAACGGGAAGAGTTGAAGTTCATCAGCCATGAGCCGGCGCAAAAGGTTACCGCTTAGCAATGGACATGGAATGCTTGAGTAACGGAGTATTGGAGTACTGGGTTTCGAACCTATCATTCCACCACTCCAGTAATCCATTACTCTGGCCGCGATGAAGCGATCCGTGCGATTCCGCCAATACCTCTATTGCCTAATGCTCATAGCGCTGCTCGGCTCAGCGATTTCCGCGTGTTCGCCATTTTATGTAATAAGGGCGGCTTACGAAGAGGGAAAAATCCTCTGGCGGCGCCAATCGATCGCCGATCTCCTGCAAAGGCCGGAAATAAATGACGACACGCAAGAAAAATTGAAACTCGTCCTGGCCGTGCGCGATTATGCCCGCGACGTGCTTGAGATGAACGTCGGCGGCAGCTACTCGAGCTATTCCTACGTCGACCGGCCCGATCTCTCCTTCATTCTTACCGCGGCGCCCATGACGGAACTAACACCGTACACCTGGTGGTTTCTTATCGTTGGGCGGGTGCCCTATAAGGGGTATTTTTCCAAAGAAGACGCCGAGGCGGCCGCGGCTGCGCTCCGCGCCGATGGCTATGACACCAATATCCGTTCCACCGCGGCATTCAGCACCTTGGGCTGGTTCGACGATCCGCTGCTCTCGCATCTTTTGCGTTACGACAAAATAACCCTTGCCGATCTGGTTTTTCACGAACTGTTCCACAATACGCTTTACATCAAGGGCGCCGGAGCGTTCAATGAAAGCATGGCCAACTTCGTCGGCGGGCGCGCCGCCATCGATTTTTTCCGTGCCAAATTCGGCGCCGGCAGCGCCGAACACCGGCGCGCGCTGGAGGCCTGGGATGAGGAGATGGAATTTTCCGCGTTTATCGAACAGCTCGCCGCCGAGCTGACACGCCTCTACGGCACGGAAATGTCGGTGGCGGAAAAGCTGCAGGAGCGGGACAAAATTTTCGCCGAGAGCCAGGACCGCTGGGCGCGTCGCGTCACGGACAAGTCATCGCGCCGCTTTCGCGATTTTTCCAAACAGCCATTGAATAACGCGGTGGTGGTTCATTACCTGCTCTACTTGAAAGAGTTACGGCTCTTCCAGGCGTTATACGAAGCGCAAGGCGAGGACTTGAACAAAACAATCAGCGTGATCCGCGAAGCGGTGGCTGACGGCGGCGAGCCATTCGAGGCTGTGAGAGGACGCGTGGAAGGATAAAGGCGGCAAATGAAGATGGAAGCTCGAGGATGGAGAATGAACGCGGGGCCTACCAGCTCGATGCGGTTCCGTCGCGGAAGCGACGGATGGCTTCGATGTGTGCCGTTGGGGTCGCCAAGCCCGCTTTCATGGTATTGACCGTCACATGGGTTGCACCAAGTTCCTGCCACGCTTCGATTTGTTTCAGCCAGGATTCCTGCGCCGCTTTGCTCTCTAACGCGTGGCCGATCACGATCCGGCCTTCGACGCCGATACTATTCGGATCACGGCCAGCTTCTTCAGCGTAAGCGCGCATTTTTTCGATCATTCCCCGGCATTTTTCATCCGGCGCCAACAACGGAAACCAGCCGTCGCCGAGGCGCGCTAACCGCCTCAGCGCGCGGTCGTCGCCGCCGCCGAACCAGATTGGAATCGGCCTTTGAACCGGCGGCGGATTGATCCCGGCGTCAGTAATTTTGTGCCAGCGCCCGTTGTAGGTCATTGGATTCTCGGTCCAGAGTCGGCGCATCACATCGATTTGTTCTTCTGAGCGGCGCCCGCGGTCGTGAAAGTTTTCACCCAGGGCTTCGTACTCCACCGGGTTCCAGCCGATGCCGATACCGAGGCGCAACCTACCACCGCTGAGAACATCCAGTGCCGCCGCCTGTTTGGCGACCAGAACGGTTTGGCGCTGCGGTAGAATAACGACGCCCGTCACGAGTTCGATGGATTTAGTCATTCCAGCGAGGAACCCGAACAGAACAAACGGCTCGTGAAAAATGTCTAAGTGCGAATAGGGAGGGCGCCAGCCCGGCCGGCTGGCGGGGTTGGCGCCGACGACATGGTCGTAGGCAAGAATATGATGATATTCTAGGTTTTCGGCGGTTCGGGCGAAATCCCGAATTATGGCAGGTTCGGCGCCGATTTCTGTCTGGGGAAAAACTACGCCAACATACATGGGGGGACTCCTTTAGGCGGAGTAAAAATTCTTTAACTTTTTAGCCCTCTAAGTCGGTATTATCGGGGCTTGATTTTTCGCCGGGGCATGCGCAAATTCAATGTTGTTAATTTTCACCTTGACTTACTTAACGGTTATTCTAGGATTAGACCACAAGGGAGACAGAATATGAATACTTTTCGCACCACTATATTGCTAGCCGTACTTACCGCGCTGCTGGTCTGGATCGGCGACATGCTGGGTGGTCGCCAGGGTGCGGTTATAGCTCTTGTGATAGCCGGTGGCATGAATTTCTTCAGCTATTGGTTCAGCGATAAGATAGTTCTCAAAATGTACCGCGGGCAGGAAGTAACTGCCAACGACGAGCCGGAACTCTACGGACTGGTCAGTGACTTGGCTACCAGGGCAGGACTACCCATGCCCAAGGTTTACGTAATTCCCGAAGAGACCCCTAATGCCTTTGCTACCGGTCGCAATCCACAACATGCCGCAGTGGCGGTGACGCATGGAATCCGACGCATTCTAAACAAACGCGAGCTTGCTGGCGTGCTTGGACATGAACTGTCCCATGTCGTAAATCGGGATATTCTTGTCAGCACCATCGCCGCAACGCTAGCTGGCGCCATCAGTTACATGGCGCAGATGGCGCAGTGGGCAATGATTTTCGGCGGCAATCGTGACCGCGACCAAGAAGGCGGCGGCAATATCGTGGGTCTGATCGTCATGATGATCGTGGCGCCGTTGGCGGCCATGCTGATTCAAATGGCGGTGTCGCGCTCGCGGGAATATGGCGCCGATGTCGGCGGCGCCAAGATCACCGGCGATCCGCTGGCGCTGGCCAGCGCGCTAAAGAAGTTGCATATGGGTGCGCAGCATATTCCGCTTCAAGCGAGCCCGGCGACGGCCAACGCCACGGCCCATATGTTTATCGTGAATCCTTTGAGCGCCGGCGGCATGGCCGCGCTGTTTAGCACCCACCCGCCGATGGAAGAGCGTATCCGCCGGCTCGAAGAGATGGCGGCGACTTCACCCACCGCGCGGCCGTACTAACACGAAGGCCTGTTCAAGGTTCAATGTTCGAAGGCCCTTCAACCCTTCACAGCCGCTGGCGCTAGCACTTTCTCTTCCAACCACGCCGAGAGGTCGCGTAGACTTCTCGGCGTGATCTCATGACCCATGTCATATTCGCGAAAAGTGAGCGGCAGTTTGAGCTGCCGTAAACGCTGCGCCGAGTCCCGCGTACGATCGATCTCTATCAGAGAGTCTTGCGTGCCATGTTGAACAAGCGTTGGCAGCGCTCGAACCGCCTCGCTCACCTGTAGCCGCGCTTGGAGTTCTTTGGGCAACCAACTGCTGAGCACAGCCAGCGCGGCAAAATGTTCCGGCCGAGTCAGGGCAAGACTGTAGGCCATAACGCCGCCCTGGCTGAAGCCGAGCAAGGCAGTCTTTCCTGGATCGATGGGATATCGCCCCAGGCATTCCGCCATAAAGCTCTCGATTCTTTCCCGCGTGGATAATATCGCGTCGACATCCGGCGGCCCGCCCATGCTCATGGGATACCACGCGTAACCGGTCACGCCTGGACCGATGGGCGTTTCCAGCGCTCCCTGGGGGCAAATCATGAGCAACTTGCCGCCGCAGAGGTAGGGTGCAAGCCCCAGTAGGTCCATCGCATTGGCGCCCCGGCCGTGCAGCGTCAAAATCGTAGGGAATAGGCCTTCACCGGCCGGCTGGTAAACTGTGTGAATCAGATTCATGATGTCTCCGTCGTTCAAAGTTCAAGGTTTTCGGATTGAACTCCCAAGATTATTTTCTACTTGAGGATTTCTGAAACAACAAAGTCATCCTGAGCAACAGACCGTTTGAAAGATCCGTTCATGGTTCGACTAGGTTCACCACGAACGGATGCCAGATATTACAAAGCAATCATTTCGCCGTTCGCCCTTCGTCGAAGGGCTCTTAAAGATTTTTACGTCTGGCAGCGCGAAGGATTTTGGCCGAGATTCTTCACTTCGCTATGCTGCGTTCAAAATGACAACCCCGAAGCTTGGAAGGCCTAATGTACAAAAGAACGTACGCCTTTCATCACACGCACCTCGCCTCCGCAATCCTTTTGACCGGCAGACTGTGTCGCAATCCGCGCAAACGCCTTGATGTCATGCTGAGCAAAGCGAAGCATCTCGCATTTTCAAGTGGTTACGAAGTCGAGATTCTTCGGCTATCGCCTCACAATGACATTGCGACAACAGTCTCCGGTCAATAGAAACACATTGCTATTTTGGTCGGTCGGAGCCCGGATGTCTCCGAAACGTTGAACTTTGAACAGCTTTCCGCAGGAAAGCTGCCTTAGTCTCTCAGCCGTTCCAAGCTCTTTATTCCCAATCGCAACGGCACTACCACGGCGATGGCAGTCGAAGCAAGCACGGCGACCAGCGCCGGCGCAATTGCGGTCGATGCCGAGACTTGCGCGATTCCGCTGCCTAGGCTCCGCATGGCTACCAGATACATCGGCCATGCTTCGATCATGATCGTGACGCCGACGAAGCCGACGCTGAAAATCATACAGACGGCGCCGCCGAAGCTTGTGGGGATTTGCGCGGCATTTTCAAAGCCGAAGTTCGGGTAGAGCGCGCCGACGCCCACGGCGATGGCCGCGACGCCCGCGGTCATTGCGCAGATTGTCGCCAGCGATAACGCCATCATCCAAGGCGGCACGCGCAACAAGATATTGCTGAGAAAAACCAAGGTGGTACCGAGCAGTAGCAGTGGGAGAAAATTGAGCCAGAACTTGCTCCAGAGCAGCGAGCGCAGCGAGATGGGCGCCGTCTGGAGAATCCAAAAGGCTTTGCCTTCGAGGCTCACCGCCGGAAAGGCGAAGCGCACGGCGACCGCGCTTAGTACAAAACCGGCCAAGGCGAGGTTGGCGAACGAAATCAAAGTGCGCAGCGTCCCTGGCGGCAGCGGCGCGCGGTCCAGCGGCAAGACTTTGAAATTATAGAGATAAACGATGATGAGCGCGGTCAGGAGAAACACCTGGGACCACTGCGTGGTGTCGCGTATGAAAGTCCGGATGTCTTTGAGCATTATGGCGCGCCAGATCGCCGGAAAGGGGCGTGCGGCGTATTCAAGCGCCCGTTCCAACCATGCCGAGTTTCGCGTTCCTTGCGGCGCTTCCTGCGCCTTGGACCAGCTGGCGATATAAACCGCGCTGGAAATCCAAGAGGCGGCCAGCGGCAAAAAGAGCGCGTAGCTTGCTAGAAGGGAGTAAAAAAAGCCTCTTTCAACCGGTCTATTAAAAAGTGTCGCGGCCAATATCTCGGCGCTCCAGCTGCTTGGGAGAAACGGCGCCGAAGGCGATTCCATTGCGGTTAAAAACTGCGCGAAGTGGCCGAAGGATTCGGGATTGACCAGACGCTCAGGTTGGGAAAAGCGAAACAGAACATAGAGAGCGACGAAGGCTAGCAGCCCGGTTAAGAAAAGCATGTCGCGGATTCGTCTGGCGGGAAGAAAATAGACCAGAAGGTGGGTCACGAAAATTCCTACGGCTGCAGGGATAACCAGAAAAAGCGGCAAGATCAGTAGGACCCAGAGGTAAAATACCGGTCCGCCGCCGAATACCGTCGCGTAGGCCGCGAACACGGGTATGCTAAAGAACAAGACCATCCAGGAGGAATGGACTGTCGTTGTGATTAGTCTTGAATAATAGAAAGACCGGAGGTTTACCGGCGTCGAAAGCACAAGGTCCAGGTCGCGGGCGAGAAAAAACGCGGACAGGGCGTTGATCAGATTGCTAAATAGCAGGAGTGACAAAAAGGTCAGCAGAATGATCAACAGCAGTTGATAGGCCAGGGCGGGCCCCAATTCATGAACGTCGTGGAGGTAAAGTAAAACCCGCCGCACGCCGTAATAGACGCCGAGCCACAGGGCGGCGCCCAAAAGAAGCAGGAAGCATCGCTGTACCTGCTTATGCTCGCCGCGCGTGAATTCGTTCCGCCACGAGAGCCAAAACGGCGACAGCAGGACGAGAATGGTGTTCATGACATAGTCGTGATTCGTGTTCGTGGTTCGTGATCGTCCGAGCACGAGCACGAGAAACGAGCACGGCCTTGAAGCGTTTTCAGCCGTCTGCCGGCGCCGCGCCTTGGTCGGAACGCTGTTCCAAAGTGAGTTCGAGAAAGACACTTTCCAAATTACCCTCTTTGTTTTGCGACCGGCCATGGATCTCCGCCACGGAGCCTAAGGCGATTAGCTGACCGCTCTGAATAATGCCGATCCGATGGCATATCTCCTCGGCGATGCTGATGCTGTGGGTCGAGAGAAACACAGTCGTGCCCTGGTCCGCCAAAGCGCGAAACAGGTCTTTCAGCGTGCGCGCCCCTCTCGGGTCCATTCCTACCATCGGCTCATCGACGATGAGTATCGGCGGCTCATGCAGCAAAGCGGTGCAGACGATGAGGCGCTGCTTCATGCCGTGGGAGTAGCCTTCGATGCGCTCGTTTTGCCAGCGCGCGAGATCGAGCCGTTCCAACAGTTCGGCGGCGCGGCGCCGTAGCCGTCTTGTTTCAATGCCGCGCAGTTTGCCGGCAAATTGAAGAAACTCGTTGCCGCTCAGTTTTTCATAAATGAAAGGGCGGTCTGGAATGAAGCCGGCCAATGCCTTGGCCCTTTCAGGTTCTTGCTCGACATCGTAGCCGCCAAGCAAGACCCGGCCCGATGTCGGTTTCAAAATGCCCATCATCATGCGGATGGTCGTAGTCTTACCGGCGCCGTTGGGCCCGAGAAAGCCGAGGATTTCGCCTGCGCTGACTTCCAAATTGAGAGCGTCGACTGCGGGGAATTCTCCGTATCGTTTGGTCAGATCAATGATTTCAATCATGGTTTTAGAGTTCCGCCGATGGGATCAAGAAGCCTCGATGACTTCTATTTTCAGATTGCCGATGAGCCGCAAAATATCGATTTGCCGGTCGATGTCGCCTTCGAGAAATTTGACGTGGGTTACGTCGGCGGGAAACTGGTTGAATACGGGATCGAGCGACACCCAATTGCCGAGCCAAACCTCAGCCCAGGCATGGTAGTAGAACGCGCCGCGCATGTAGACGACGCCGACGATGGTCTTGGCGGGAATTCCCGCGGCGCGCGCCAGGGCGTTGAACAAAACCGCGTGCTCGTTGCAATCGCCCTTGCGGGTTTGCAGTACTTCCAAAGCGTTGGGGATGCTGATTGTGGGCTTTTTGGCGATGTTTTTATAAACCCAGTCCTTGATGCGCAGCGCTGCTTTGCCGGCGTCCTTCTCGGCGCCGATAATTTCACCAGCCAGCGACCGGATGGCCGGATTATCGCTTTGCAGAAAAGGCGTGGACTGCAGAAATGAAACCAGCCGCTTATCTTGTGAGGGTAGAGAAAAAGAGCCCGTCGTTTCCATCGGCTCGCGCCGAACTTCCAATATGCCGCCGCTAAATTGTTGGCGCCCCGCCGAAAGCATGAAGCCCGAATGATCAAAACCGCTCAGGCGCAATTTTAGAAGCTTTTTTCGCTCGGGATTCGTAATAGGCGAAGCAACCGGAATCGAGGTTTGCGCGATGAGATCCAATGAGACGGAGCGCGCCGCGCCGAGTTCTCTCGCTTGCGCCGGGCTCTGGCGCGTCATGGAGAGTCCCGCCGGACTTTCCTCCTTCAACGTCCGGCCGCTGCCGTCAAGCCAGGAGGTGACTGATATGCCTTTGAATTGCTGGCGCACGCGCAGGGCCGGCTCGGCGCGATCGCCGATGCGAATCGTCTCGCGCGCCTCGACGACCACTTTAGTGATCTGTTGCGAAAGGGTTGCAGGATCGAAGGTCGAAAAATAATAATTTTTTCGCTCTTCCAACTGTTGGGTGGCGACGAACGGCTTTAACGCAGCCAATAGATAGGGTCGCTGGGTGAGAGGAATTTCACGCGTGGTGCGGTGACCCGCGGAAAAGGTTTCTAGCGCGAGCCGGCCCGGCGAGACCTGGCCGGAGGCCTTGAATCGCACTTCCCCCGATTGAAGTTCAAAGTCAAATTTTTCCAGAGCCCATTCACCATCCACGTCCATGCGCAGCTTGGTCAATGCCGTGTGGTTCGCGCCGAGCAAGTTCAAGCGCATTTCCGAGTAGTCGCGGATTTCGTAACCTTGGGATTTTGGTTCGATGGTTTGGCTGGCGTAACCGATTTTTTCACCGCGGTAATAGACTCCCCACCACTCCTCAATGGACTCGGAAATCCGTTCAGTGGCGCGGATCGTTATGGGCGTGGGCGGCGCCGCGAACTGGCGTTTGATCAGCAGGACGTTCATCACGCACCAGAAGACTACGATGGCGACGCCGATGGATTGCTTCGCAAGCATGGTTTAAAACATATATGGTAAGGCCTCGGGTTGAACGATTCAATCTAAAATTCTCGTGGATTGCGACCAACCGATTGTGAAGTTCGCCGTCGACCGCATGCTTGGCAAGCTTGCCAAATGGCTCCGCATCATGGGCCAAGACGTCATTTACGGCCCGCACTTGACCGGCTATGGTCTAATTCGCGCGGCACGGCAAGAAGACCGCCTGATTCTTACCCGCGACGGTCGCCTCAAACAAAAGCAACCGCCGGAATTTCTTTTTGTTGAAAGCGACCGCTACCGCGAGCAGCTGCGCCAGGTCGTTAAGGCATGCGGGCTCGATCCTCTGGCCCAGGCCTTCACCCGTTGCCTGGAGTGCAACGCCGTGCTCGAGCCGTGTGCCAAGGACGCCATCGAGAAATCTGTTCCGCCTTACGTTTTTTTAACCCAGGAGAAGTTTTCTGCCTGCTCCCGCTGCCGGCGCGTCTATTGGCCCGCTACGCATCATGAAAAAATGTTAGCTGAGCTCAGGAAAATCACTCTACCGGAATCTAGAAATTAGTCGGGGGGTGTGCTAGAAGAAGAGTCCATTAGTGTTTTTTCGTGGCCGGTTGTTGTGCGTCGTCTTAGGGGAATTTAGATTTCGCGAAGTCTGCAGAAGAGATGAGCAAAGACTTCCTCGTCCGCTTGCGGGAGAGGGAAAGGTGAGAGTCAGATATGCGTTACCCCCTCGCCCTAACCCTCTCCCCCACGAAGACGTGGTGGAGAGGGGGTTTTTGGTTTCCGCTGCGAGCTTTCGATATTCGAACCCCTCATTGTGAAAGCGAGGGTTCTTTTGCTATTTCCCCGGTAGCTCAGTCGGTAGAGCAGTTGGCTGTTAACCAATTGGTCGGGGGTTCGAGTCCCTCCCGGGGAGCCAGTTGCAGATTCCGCTTCGGTGATCCGCCTAAGTCGGTTCATCGAAGCGGGATCCACCGCTTTAAATCGCAGAAAAATTTTCACATCTTTGGAGGCATTGGATGGCATCGTCGAAACAGATCGTTGGTAATCCCACTCCGCGGGTCGAAGGCGAACTGAAAGTCAATGGACAGGCAAAGTACGCCGTCGATATCGTATTGCCGGGTATGCTTTGGGGCAAGCTGCTACGCAGCCCCATCGCATCCGGCAAGATCAAGCGAATCGACACCAGCAAAGCGGGCGCGCTTCCCGGCGTGCGCGCCATTGTGACCGGCGCGGATTGCAGTGGGCTTAAAATCGGTCGGCGGCTTTACGACATGCCGATCCTTGCTGACGGTGAAGTAAGATTTATCGGTGAAAAAGTCGCGGCGGTGGCGGCCGATAATGAAGAGATCGCCGAGGAGGCGGTTAATCTAATTGAGGTCGAGTACGAAGAAACCGAAGCGATTTTGGACCCGGTGGAAGCGCTCAAGCCTGGCGCGAAACTGATCCATCCCGAAGTGATGAACTACAAGGGCTTGCCGAAGCCGCTCACGGAACCCACCAACGATTTTATTTATATCACCTGGGGTAAAGGCGATATCGAAACTGGTTTTCGCCAGGCCGATGTCGTCGTCGAAAACACTTTTACGACGCCGGTCGTCCACCACAGTTACATCGAACCCCATTCCTGTGTTGTCAGCACCGCGGCGGACGGCTCAGCGGAATTTTGGTCGTGCAGCAAAGTGCCTTATGGCGTTCGCGAGCAAGTGGCCAATGCGCTCAAGCTGCCGCAGGAAAAATTCAATTTCAACCCCGTCTACATCGGAGGGGATTACGGCGGCAAGGGCGACTTTATGGACCTCGCCGTCGTTTATTTGCTGTCGAAAAAGGCGGGACGACCGGTGAAGCTCGTCATGGACTACGAGGAGGAATTTTTGGCGGGCAATCCCCGGCACGCTTCGATAGTGCACGTCAAAACCGGCGTAAAGAAAGACGGAACCATTGTCGCGCAGCATTTGAATTTCGTCTTCGACAGCGGCGCCTACGGCGCCTTCAAGCCTAACGCGTTCTTAAATGGTCCCCATCTATCAGCCGGCCCGTACAATATCCCTCATGTTTTCATTGAAGAGCATATGGTCTACACCAATAAAATTCCCTGCGGTCATATGCGCTCACCCGGCGATCCGCAGGGGTTTTTCGCCAACGAGAGCCAGATGGATCTGGTGGCGAAAAAATTGGGGATGGATCCGATCAAGTTTCGCCAGAAAAACTTCATGCACGACGGCGATGTCGATCCCACGGGCGAGGAGATCAGCTACATTAAGACCGACGAGACCCTCAAGAAAGCCCTTGATGACTCCGGCTATACTAGGCCCAAGGGCAAAAACATCGGGCGCGGCGTGGCACTGGTTCAGTGGACGCCAGCGGGTGGCGTGGGTACCGTGGCGATAAAGCTCGATGCTGACGGCGTTGCCACGATTTCTTCCGCCATGCTCGATCAGGGCGGCGGGACCTACACGATCTTGGCCGAGATCGTCGCCGAGGAGCTCAAGTTGCCTCTGAGCCAGATCAAGGTCCAGTTGTTGACCACCGACCAAGGGACGAAAGATACCGGAGTGGGCGGTAGCCGGGCGACGCGGGTCTATGGCAACGCAGGCTACGAAGCCGCGCTCAAAGCGGCGGCCGCGATCAAGCAAGCCGCGGCCGAGCAGATGGGCGTGGCTGCGGATGAAATCACGCTCGCCAAGGGCGCGGCGCTGCATCCGCGCATGGAGCGGCGGTTGACCTATGGCGAAATCGTCAAAGCCAAAGGATCGCCCATTTCAGTGGAGGGGACGTTCAACGATACGTCCAAAGTTCATGCGGCGTCGATGTGTGTGCAGGTGGCTGAAGTAGAAGTCGACCGGGATACCGGACAGGTGGAGCTTAAAAAATTTACTTCGACGCATAACACCGGCACCGTTTTGAATCCTCTCATGCATCAGGGGCAGATTGAAGGCGGATCCATGACGGGGATCGGCTATGCGCTTATGGAACAAGTGATCATCAACGACGGCAAAGTCGGCACGACCCACTTTGGGGAATACAAGATTCCTACGGTCAAAGACGTGCCGCCGTTTCGGAGCTCGGTGACCGAGCAGCCCAAGGGCGCGGGACCCTACGCCAGTATGCCGATCGGCGAGACCGCCAATATCCCCACGGCGGCGGCGATCGCCAACGCGGTGGAAGACGCCTGCGGCGTGAGAATCACCAGCCTGCCGATCACGGCGGAAAAAATCTACGAGGCGCTGCACGGCGGGAAGTAATGGAGGGAGAATTCGACGGAGGATAAATGGATATCTTGATATGGATCAATACATTGTTCTTGATCTTTGCTGCGGTGGCCGAGGGGATCATTCTCTACGTCGTTGTGCAAGAGGTCCGCAAGGGAAACGAGACGTTATCCAAGAGCGCTGAGGCGCTTGCGCGAGTCGAGCGAATAACTCTTGCGACCTTAGAACGACTGGCCGCGCGCCAGGGAACACAAGCTTGATGGTCAACTCATTCAACGATTTTTAGATAGATGACCCGCAGCACATTGAAAAAAAAGCGGAAAAAAAAATGAACGAAGCTAAAGGTGGGTTATCCTTTTCCAGCCGCAACAGAACTAATTCTTCCTTTCAACCACGAATCAAACCCAGCATTCTCCAATACGGAACGCTTACCGCGATAGCCAACAGTGTGGCGAAACTCTTGGCGAGGAGCAGCTTTCTCGCCTGAGCATGGGAGAAGGCTTGCCCGTTGGTGCTCGAATAGGCGATTTGATATGGCCCGTCCTGATAGGAGAGAAAGAAACTCTCGCTTGCTATGACGACGGTAAGCAAGAGCGCGCCAGGATGCACTCCCAGGCTTTGGGCAATGGGAACCATAGTGATTATGAAGAACGTCACCACTGCGGCTTTGCGAATGAATATCCGGGCGATGTTCACCAGCGCCACGACCACCGTCAGGAAGGCCAGCGGACCGAAGGCATAATAGCTTAGCGCCGGTCCGATTTGTTCGATGAACCAGCGGTCCACCTTGAGATGGCTGGTAACCGCGGCCATGCTGCTCACGATACCGAAGAATAGAATCAAGCCCCAGTCGAGCTTGCCGACGAAGGTTTCCTTACTTATGACTCCGGTAACATGAAAGGCCAGTAAGGCTGCGAGAGCGATCCAAGCCTCATCGATGCCATGAATAGGCATACTCAACCACCCCGTTATGGTGAGTGTCAGAGTGATCAGCGCGATCCATTCTGCCCGGCTAAGCGGTGAGGATTCGTTCATCTTGACTGTCGTCACGTTAGCGATGCGGTTTTTTTCTTCCGATCCTAGTGGAAAGAATAGTTGAATCGCGATGTATACGAATAGGAGTGTAAAGACGCCCGCGGGCAGAGCCGCCACAAACCAAGCCGTCCAACCGAACTCAGACTTCACTGTTCCCGGCAACAGATTCCATCCAATCAAACAGAATTCACCGCCGGTAAGAAACATAAAAGACAACTGGCTGAAGCCCACCAACGCCGCCAGAGTCAAAGCAGCAGAACCATTTGATCGCTGCGCAAATCCACTCGCGTATGAAATCGCTTGGCCTATGGGAATTCCAATAACCGTGCGCGCCTTGCCGGTCGGCAACAGCGGCGTGCTCAAGAGACCTGAAATCAAGATGAGAAAAACATGAGTACGGTAAAACGAGAGCGGTACTCGCTTCAGTATTTGGGATGCCACACGGGAAAGCAGGCCCGTTTGATTGACCGCCGCGCCAAGACCGAGCGCGGCGATAACAAAGAACCAGGAACTTTTCGCGAAACCGGAAAGCGCAACGCTCGACGGCACGACTCCCAAGACGACCCAGGAGAACAGCAGCATCAAGCCGACAACGTACTCGTCGAAGGATTCTCGTACCCAAAACACAACGGCTACGGCTAACGTGGCGAGAAAATGAACTCCCGATTCATCCATCGGCGGGGCCGCCGGCAATTGCCAGATCACGCCGCCAAGGCCGATAGCGAATAGGATATCTATGCGGGCTCGTGCCGCCGGCAGCCATGCAAAAATCATGCTGCGGGGGAAGGGTGATAATTCTAGTGACCGCTCATCTAGCGACATATCATTGCCCTTAACTCAACGACATCACCCGGTTTCATTTCCCATCGTTGCGCGTTTCAAGAGACACGCGTCCTTAACCCGCCTTTTGATCAGCAGATTCCCATCATTGGTTTGGATCATGTGCGAGCTTTAGGTAGCCGGCTCGGATTTCCGCAACGTCGGGGTGATTTCCGCCGAGCGCATTTTCCATGATGGCAACCGCGCGCTGATAAAGCGGCTCGGCCTCATCGGTTCGCCCGGCATCGCGATAGAGCTCGGCGAGATTCTTGAGGGTCGTTCCGACGTCGGGGTGATCCCGGCCCAAAAACATCTCCCGAATGACGAGAGATCGTAGATAAAAAGCCTCGGCCCGGCCGAATCGGCCAAGACCTCGATAAACCGTGCCCAAGTTGTTTAATGCCAACGCGACATCAGGATGCTCCGCGCCGTGCAGGTCAGTCCAGATCTCGACGACTCGTTTGTAGAGCGCTTCGGCTTGGGTGAGCTTTCCTTGTTTGTTATAAACCCAGGCAAGATTGTTGACGGCAGTGGCAATCTCGGGATGACTCACGCCCAGCGCTTTTTCCTGGATCCTCAACGCCCGCTGGAAGAGCGCCTCTGCCACTGAAAACCGGCCCTGTAATGCATAGAGGCCGCCCAGGTTGTTCAATGCCAGGGCGACGTTTGGATGGTCAGAGCCGGAGTACTTTTCCCAAATTTGAATGCAGCGCTGGTACAGCGCTTCGGCTTCGGCAAAACGCGCCTGGGCGCGATAGACGCCCGCCAGGTTATTCATCTGGTCCGCAAGGTCGGGGTGATTCGGACCCCAGTGTTTTTCCGTGATGGCAACGGCGCGGAGGTAATTATTTTCCGCTGCCGGATATTTTCCCTGTTCCGCTTGAAGCCAGCCGAGACTGTTGTGGTAATAGGCCATCTCGGGATCGTCGGAACCTTTTTTCTTCCGGCGTATCTCGAAGACATCTTGAATGATCGCTTCGGCGTAGGAGTAGAGCCCCCGCCGCCGATATGCATCGGCGATTCTCTCCATATGGTCGAGGGATTCGGTGTCCGTACCTAGGTCCCGTTCCTCCTCGGCGCTTAACGATTTGGCGTGACCCGCGCCCTCGACGCTGGCCGGTCGGGCC
>DATBLC010000251.1:0-39365 GCA_036555515.1 Binatia bacterium | reverse complement strand
GAAGGAAGTCCCACGCGGGCGCTTGAACGCGGCGAGAAAGTCGAATTGCCCCCGGTGCTCTATATTCAAGGCACCGCTGACATGGCGCATCCCAAACCCGACCGCGAGCGTTTCGTCGAGACTTACCGCAAGGCCGGCGGCCACCTGGAACTGGAGCTGTTCGAAGGCGAGGCGGAGGGCTTCGTCGGCAGAAATTCCAATTCACCCAACGCCCCAAGGGCGATCGAAAAAATCATCGACTTCGTGCACAGACAGCTGGATTGATAGACAGAAGCTGACAAGCGAAAAAGCGCGCACCGAAGAGAAGGAACGCTTCGGCACGATGACCGCGCCGGTGATACGGCACGATAACGTCTTATCCTCTCTATATTTCAAGGCATAACAAAATCGGAGACGCTTATGTGGAAAGAGTTCAAAGTCATCGACGCCGATGCGCACATGCATGAACCGCAGCATTTGTGGGAACGCTATGTCGAGCCTAAGTACCGGGATCAAGTCCCCAAAGTTGCGTTTATGGACGGGAATTTCATGGTCTACGAGCCCGACGGAAAATTCGTTACCAAGGGCGAAATTCAATCAGCTCCTCCTGAAAGCGCACGCAGAGCGATGGAAGAAAAATACGGCGAGGCGTACCGGCAATGGTGGTCGCCGGCGATTCGTTTGCGCGATATGGACCGCTTCGGCTGGGATATTCAAGTGCTCTTGCCCACCGGCAATAACGGCAACTTTGCCTATCGCGTGGCATTAAAAGACCTGCAATTGGGCGCGGCCATGTGCCGCGCGTACAACAATTGGTGCCACGACTATTGCAGCGTCGATCGCAGACGGCTCAAGTTCGTGGCCGTTTTGCCGGGCTCGGATGTGGGCGAGATGGTCAAGGAAGCGCGCCGCGCCGTGGTGGAATTGGGCGCGGTATCGGTGCGCAATCCGTTTCTTCCCGCGGGCAAATGGCTGCATGAGGCCGAATACGACGCCCTTTGGAGTCTCGCCTGCGATCTCGACTTTCCCATCGCCGCGCACGGCGAGTATCGCCAGCGCCGTTTTCAACCGTTTCGGGAACTGGAGGGCGAACGGCGCGACGACATGCAGCTGGCGCTGCGCGGCCTGAACCACGCCCTGGGATTCCCTTGCGACAACATGGCGACTCTCGGTCATTTCATTTTCACCGGAATCCTCGAGCGCTTTCCTAAACTCAGGCTCGCCGTCCTAGAGTCCAACAGCGGCTGGTTGCCGTTCTGGCTAGGCAGAATGGACGATCACACTCACGGGCGCAACAGCGTTATGGGAAAATCAAAGTATCTAAGCATGCTGCCGAGCGAGTATTTCACGCGTCAGTGCAGCATCGCCTGCGATAGCGACGAGCGGGCGCTCAAGTACGTGGTGGATGAACTGAAAGGCGAGAACATCGTCTGGAACACCGACTATCCGCACCCCGATGCCATCGAGCCGTCGAAGGCTCTGCCGGAATTTAACTCCCAGCCGATTCCGAACGAAGCCAAGCGCAAGATCCTCTGGGACAACGCCGTCAAGCTCTTCGGGCCGCGATTATTAAACACTTAACGCAACCTTTCCCAGCGCCGACGCATGCGCACGACGGTAAATTGGGTTCAAAACGATTGGAACGATTGGAACGGATGGAACGGCCGTGAGGTAGCCCTCACGGCTGCTCGAATTGGCTTTGACAAACCCGGGTGGCTTGATGCAACATCTTTATAGAGCGATACTATCGGCCAGGGCCCGGAGGTTGCCATGAAACAAAATATCGTTTCTACGCCGACCCAAGAACGCTGTGTTACTTCCTATGCCGCGCGCACACAGTACAAACCGGGTGTAGTTCATCCACCGCATATCAAAGTCAAAGACGCCATCGATATCCACTGCCACGCTCACGACGGCCAGCAAGATGCCTATGACCTCGCGCGGCGGGCATCGCTGGCTGAAATGAAAGGTCTGCTATTTAAAAGCATTCCTGGAGTGGATCCGGCAATGGCAGTGCGCGACCTGCAAGACGACGTGAACCGTTGGGCCGATAAAGAAGGTCTTAAACCGATTACGTGCTGGGCTGGTTACGTCTGCGGCCGGCAAAACTCACCGGTTTCGGCGCAAACCGTGAAGCAAATGATCGACGCGGGAGTTGTGGCGATTTGGCTGCCGGTCTTTAACCACGCTATCACTTTAAGCACGGTCGGCACCAGCTTGCGTTACATCGGAGGAGAGGGCGCCGATGGATGGCGTGGCCCGCTTCCTTGGGATCAGGCTGTCAAGCTCGGCCATTACAACCTAGCCGAAAATGGCGAGCTGAAATCCGAGGTGAAGGAGATCGTGCGTATTTGCGCCGATCGAAACGTGGCGCTTTTCTTCGGCCATGCGACCCACGCGGAAATTTACAAACTAGCCGAAGAAGTCGACAAGGTCGGCTTGAAGCGCGCGGTGATCGATCACCCCTTTAGCCCGTTCCTAAATGTTTCGGCGGAAATGATGAAGGAGCTTGCGCCCGTCGGCATTCTTTTCAATTTCACCTGGGATGAGTTGTCGCCGCTCCTCGGCGTCGATCCGCAGATCATGTACAACACGATCCGCGAAGTCGGGCCGGAGCATTTCACACTTTCCAGCGACGCCGGCGAGCCGCTCTTTCCCGATTCCGTCGAAGCGATGCGCCTGGTGCGCGCCTACATGGAAGCCTTCGGCTTGAACGAGGACGAGTTGTACACCGTCTGTACGAGGAATCCTGCGACGGTGGTCGGGCTTGCCCTGCATTGATGCAAGGCTAGCCGTTCAAGGTTCAAGGGTTCAAAGCATGTCCTGAGCTTGCCGAACAGCTTCAAGGCGGCCGAGCGGGAGTATACTTTAAACGTTGAACTTGGAACTTGAACCGCGCGCGCGTGGCGGGCTGCGGGAGGTGAGATGAGCTATAGAGACGTGCGCGAATGGATTCAGAAAGTTGACGAGCTGGGCGAGCTCAAAATCGTCAACGGCGCGGATTGGAACCTGGAGATTGGCGCGCTGTCGGTGCTGGCGTCCAAGCACAAAGAAAATACTCCCGCGCTGCTTTTCGACAATATCAAGGACTATCCCTCCGGCTATCGCATTCTCGTCGGCTTTTTCGAAAGCCTGCGCCGCTCCGCGCTGACGACCAATCTGCCGCTCGACATCACGCGAGAAAAGTTCATTCAGGTGTGGCGCGAGCGGTTGGCCAAGCAACCGTCAATCCCGCCGTTGAAGGTAAACTCGGGACCGGTGCTGGAAAATATTTGCCAGGGCGACGACATCGATCTTTTTAAATTTCCTGTGCCCCTCTGGCACGAGCGCGACGGCGGACGCTACATCGGCACCGGTCACGTGGTGATTACTCGGGATCCGGAAGAAGGCTGGGTCAACGTCGGCTGCTACCGCGTCATGGTGCATGACCGAAACACCATGGGTATGAATATCTCGCCGGGAAAACACGGACGCATGCACCGGCAGAAATATTTCGATAAGGGAAAGCCCTGTCCAGTGGTGCTTTGCTTCGGCATCGATCCGCTGCTGCACATGGTCGCTACGCGGCCGGAGCCCTACGGCCGGTCGGAGTTCGATGCCGTGGGCGGCATCAAAGGCGAGCCAGTGGAAGTCATCGAAGGTGAGGTCACGGGCTTGCCGATCCCGGCCTACGCGGAAATCGCCGTGGAAGCGGAATTCTTGCCGGACCAAGGCAGAGAAGAAGGACCGTTCAGCGAATGGACCGGCTACTACGCCAGCGGCGAAAAAATGGAACCGCTGATCAAAGCCCACCGGCTCTATCACCGTAACGATCCAATTATCACCGCATCGCCGGAATATCGGCCGACGGCGCGCGCCGAGCACTGCTATGAACTCTTGCGCGCGGCATATATTCGCGATCAGGTGGAAAAAGCCGGCGTCCCCGACGTGACCGCCGTGGCGAGTTACTTCCGCCGGTTTATGACCGTGTTGTCGATACGCCAGCGCTATCCGGGCCACGCACGCCAGGCGGGGCTGGTTGCCAGCCAGTGCCAGGGGGCGGCCTATTTGGGCCGGTACGTAGTTGTCGTCGATGACGATATCGACGCTTACGATATCAACGATGTGCTCTGGGCCATGTGCAGCCGCGCCGATCCGGTGAACGCCGTGGAGATCCTCAGACGCTGCTGGAGCGGTCCGCTGGACCCGATCATTCCACGAGAAAGAAAGGGGCTCAGCTCGCGCATGATCATCGATGCCTGCCGTCCGTTCGAGTGGCGCGACCGATTTCCCCCCGCCGCGGAGATCAGTCAGGAACGGCAACAAGCGGTGATGGCCAAGTGGAAGAGCATCTTGTCCGATTAAGCTTAAAATAAAAACCCGGGCCTTGCGGCCCGGGCCTGCCAACCTTCCGAGGGTGTCGGACCCTGCTGTGGTGAGTGAAGGTTGGGCTCGTTACCAGCTTGGGATTCGGTCCCGGCTGGAATCTGTCAAAGTGTCACGCCGTCGATTGTTTGCTCGAGGGTGCCGGAACTGGATGCAAGTGAGAGAGCGTACTGAGCAACGCTCATGCCACGGTCTCAATGGCCGAGGACATTGCTGTATGCGTCAGTGTGGGTGCGCAACTAATCCCGTGGGTTAGAAGTGCTTTTTTGCTTTGCGTCGGGGCCGAACAGCACTCGCGGTATGGCGCAGTGAATCAGTTTCATCGCGGAATCTATGCCCGACCGGATGAAAAGTCGAAGCAGAGACTAGCGCATATTCTTGTTCAAAGGCGCGCACCTGCGAAAAAACTGGACGGCAGCGCTGGGAGTGGCGTGGCGATTGAAAGAAAGTGCCCGCCATCGTGATCGACGGTATGTTAAGAAACTGATCGGTAATTGCCCAATGGATCTACGCGGTTTCGAGTAAGAAGGGCCGTCGGGCGGTTCTATCCATCGGGCATCGATTCCCGTAGCGGCGCGGGTCAAAGCCAAACCTGGACGTCAACGGTAATTCCGTCAGCTTCCGTGAACTCCAGCCCCATAACTCGGGACCCGCGACACAAGACTCTGGCGTTCCCACCCCTACGCGTATGCGTTATAGATACCTTCAAACTTGGCGATCTTGAAACGCACCATGTGGCTGGCGGCCTCGCGCACCAATTCCTGCTGGCGCTCCGTGTTGGCGTGCTTGGCAATGACATCGGCGGCCATTTGCGTGTGTTCCTGGTCGGCAATGGCGTGCACGGTGAAGAACTGAATCGCCTTGTCGTTGAGACCGTAGTGTTTCTTTAACGCGTCGATATGCTCCTCCGAGTAGCGGCAGACCATGGTTTCGTTGACCAACGCGGAGGCGCGGTTTTCCGAAGCCGAGCCTAAGAGCATGCCGTGAATGGTTTTGCTGGTGTGCGCCAGGCATTCAAAGATCGGGGTAGCTTTGGCGAAGTCTTCATCCTCTAGACCGATGGCGAGGCCGAACTTCTTGGCCAAGTCCGGGTGATATTGCTCCTCGTTCATCTGGTAGAGAAAATATTTGAATAAATCGGGCTCATGGCTGTTCTTGACCATGCACAGAGCGAAGCCCCTGAGCAGCGCGACATTGTGTAGATAGTGCTGCAACGCCCATCCTTGCAATCTCTTTATCGACAGCTTGCCGGCGCGCAACTCGGTGAAGTAGGGTCGCTCCATTAACTGATCGACTCCCGGCTGAATTATTTCTTTGATCAGGGCATCAATGAACGCTTGCGTCGCCATTTTTCCAACTCCTTATTGGTACTACTATGTCAGAAGTCCGTTCATGGTTCGACGAGCTCACGACGAACGTACGACAACACGTCGAAATTCGGTCCCTTAGCCGTTCGTCCTGAGACCTGTCGAAGAGCGGACGACGGGTTGTGACACAGTACTATTGGATCCTTACGTCTCAGATGTTCAGCAGAATCAGTTCGCTATTTTTTTTCTTTCAATACCTCATCCAGCAGCGAGTAATCCATCACTTTCGCTACCGGTACCGGGGTCGGAATTAACTGCGCGGCGTAGGCCTGATCGTAGATTTCCTGCATATCTTTCAGCGCGATTTTGCCGTCGGCGGTAAAGCCGTTTAACCAAGTGCGGTAGCATTCCTCGGCCACCTTGGGCGTCAGCTTCCACTTGTTCTGAATATAGTTGACCATCCAGCTTTTTTCCTTGCGGTTGAATTCCATGGCCTCGAAGGTCGCCCGGAGTACTGTCTTCACCTGCGCGGGTTCTTGTTTTAGCTTCGCTTCGCGCGTCGCTATGCCACCCGAGGCCGAACGGAGATTGAATTCCGCGGCGGAGGCGATGTCGCGGAAGCCCTTTTGTGCCATGATCACATTATGCGGCAAGGAGAGCACGGCTGCGGCGACGCTCCCTTGGCTCAGCGACTGCACGCTGTTGGACACCGAGCCGGTCTGGATATAGGTCACATGGTCGGGATTCACGCCTTTGCGCTTGATCAAATCGCGGCCCACTATTTCTTGCAGCGTCGCCAACCGGTCCACCGCCAAAGTCTTGCCGATCAGATCTTCGGCGCGGCGAATGTCCGGATTGGCAATGAGCCAGAAGAGCGTGCGCTCGTGGGTGACCATGATGCCCTTGAACGGCAGACCGCGCGCGGCGGCGACGAGGGGACTGGTGATGCCGGTGAGATAATCGATCTCGCCGGCGACCAGGGCGGAGGTCTGCACCGCGCCGGCGAGCTGTACTAGGTCGACATCCAACCCGTGGTTCTTATAGATGCCCGCGTCCTTGGCGACGAAGAAAGTCAGAAAAGTGAGGCTGAACGCCGGGTAGCCGATTTTGACCTTTTTAAGTTCCTGACCGGAGGCAGGCGCGCCGGCTATCAAGATCCAGAGCGCCAACGCCAAGAATTGAATTCTTTTCATCGAGGCGAGTCTATCGGCTTTGCGGAAAGATTACGAGAGAAAAAATTTCTGAATGGAACGGGGAACCGGCCGGGGATCTTCCAGGGCCGGTTCCCATTAACGGCTACGCGCGGGGGATCAGCCCTTCAGATTCTTTTTAAAGAAGTCCATGGTTCTCCCCCAAGCTTCCTTGGCTGCTTGGGCATTATAGCGTTCCGGATTGGTGTCGTTGTTGAATGCATGCAAGGCGCCAGGGTAAATTCTATGTTCGTAGACTTTGTTGAATTTTTTCATGGCCTCTACGGTTTCGGGAATGCCTTTGTTAACTCCCGGATCTTTTTCTCCGTAGTGGGCTAGAATCGGCGCTCGAATATCTTTTACGAGTTCCATGGGGCTTGGACTCGGGCCATAATAGACAACTGCGGCTTTGAGATCGCGTTGCTGTGTTGCCGTCACGAACGCCATCCCGCCGCCCCAGCAGAATCCTACCACCCCCATGCGATCCGCGCGGACGTCGGGAAGAACCCGCAGGTATTTGAACCCCGCATCAGCATCTTCCGTGACGCCTTGCCACGGAGCTAGTTCGCGGATGTTTGGCAATCCTCCGCCCTTGGGGTTTACCTTCATAGTCCCACCTTGGCGCGAAAGGAAATCCGGGGTCAGAGCTACGTACCCTTCCTTGGCAAAACGGCGCGCGACATCACGGATGTGATCGTCCAACCCCCGGTTCTCATGGATCAGGACGATGCCGGGATACTTTCCCGCTTTCACTGGTCGGGCGAGATAGGCGAAAACGGGACCAGCCTTTCCTGGGTATTGAATATTGTGAGTCAGGATCTCCGGGTCATTTTCCGGTACCTGCGCGGCGTGGGAACTCGCCGGCATCAATGTGCTGATTAAGCTATTCGCCGCCGCCAGGCTTCCCGTCACGAGCACGGCTTTGTTGATAAAATCCCGGCGCGAGATTTTTCCGTTCTGGTAATCACGATAGATCTCTCTGAGTTCCTCGGGCATAGAGCCTCCTTTGATTAATAGTTACTTTGATACCATGGCCACCAAAGGAAAACCAAAAACCCGACATACATACCCGATATTTATGCGCAAGGTCAAACGGAAGAGAGCCGTGTTGTCAGACCACCCAGCCCCGAAATAGTAACCTGGCGATTTGCATTAAATACCATCTTTAGGGTAACGTTTTGTGACTTTTCCAAGGACCCGTCGTCTAATGGGCGCGCAAGTTGAGTCCTACGGAGGTCAGGATGAAGAAAGCTACGTTAGTAATAAGTCTGGTCTGGCTGTGGGCTCTACCGGCCAGCGCGCAGAAATTTCCAAACAAAGTAATCACAATGGTTGTTCCGTTCACCGCGGGGGGACCGACTGATACCGTGGCTCGCCTGGTCGCCGCGCCGATGAGTAAGGTGGTAAATCAACAGGTGATCGTCGAAAACGTTGGCGGCGCGGGTGGCACAATCGCCGCGAACCGGGTGGCAAAGGCGACCCCTGACGGCTATTCGATTTTGATACATCATATCGGCATGTCTACTGCGCCGGCGCTTTACCGGAAGCTGCCTTATAAACCCCTGGAGGACTTCGAGCCTATTGGCTTGATCAACGAAGTTCCCATGACGATCGTGGCGCGCCGGGATTTTCCGCCAAAAGATCTGAAAGATCTCATCGCTTACGTGAAAGCAAATAAGGACAAGGTGACGTATGCCAATGCCGGTCTTGGGGCGGCGTCGCACCTTTGCGGCATGCTGTTTATGACCTCCATCCAGACCGATCTCACCACTGTTCCGTATAAAGGCACAGCCGACGTGATCAAGGATCTGCTTGGGGGCCAGGTAGACTTTACCTGCGACCAAACCACCAACACGACGAGCCAGATCAAAGCCGACAAAGTAAAAGTCTATGCCGTGACTACAAAGGCGCGCTTGGCTTCCTTGCCGAATATCCCAACGGCGGATGAGGCGGGACTCAAAGGCTTTGAGGTTTCCGTGTGGCACGGTTTGTACGCGCCCAAAGGGACGCCCAAACCGGTAGTCGACACATTGACCAAGGCGCTGCAGGTCGCGCTAAAAGACGCTACGGTCAAAAAGCGTTTTGCCGACCTGGGCACCGAACCGGTGGAGGAAAAACGCGCTACCCCGGAGGCGTTGCGCGCGCAGCTGAAGGCTGAAACAGATAAGTGGGGGCCGATCATCAAGAAAGCCGGCGTGTTCGCCGATTAGCCGACTATAGGGACGTTGGACATGAATCCCGGGATTAGCTCACGCTACGTTTTAGATAGCACTAGGCGCAACCGGGGTTTGGCTTCACGCATGATACAACCATGATCCGTAGCGCCAAGGATTTCTGGAGCGGCCTGATCTATATCTTCTTCGGCCTGAGCGCTATTGTCATTGCGCGTGACTACGGCATGGGCACGGCGCTCAAGATGGGCGCCGCCTATTTCCCAACTATACTGGGCTGGCTGCTGATCGTAATCGGTGCGATCTCGGTGATCCGTGGCTTCGTAATTCAAGGCGCGCCAGTCGGAGCATTTGCCATCAAGGGACTCCTGATGGTCGTCAGCGCGACGCTGCTCTTCGGCCTGACTGTCCGCGGAGCGGGGCTGGCGATTGCGCTTCCTGTCTCGGCCGTCCTCAGTGCCGCTGCTAGCAGCAGGTTTCGTTGGCGGCTGACTTTGATAATGGCGTTGGCGCTCACGCTTTTCTGCGTGCTAGTTTTTATCAAGGGCCTTGGCGTGCCGTTGCCGGTGGTTGGCCCCTGGTTCGGCGGTTGACGCGTAGTCCCCATGGATCTCTTTGCCAACCTTTCCCTCGGTGTGTCCACGGCGGTCTCGCCCGGCAATCTGCTTTACTGTTTGATTGGAGTTTTCCTCGGCACCGCCATCGGTGTGCTGCCCGGGCTTGGCCCCACGGCGACCATCGCGATGCTCTTGCCGGTGACCTTTGCTTTACCGCCCATCTCTGCGCTGATCATGCTGGCCGGCATCTACTACGGCTCACAATACGGCGGTTCGACGACATCAATTTTGGTCAATCTTCCCGGCGAGGCAGCGTCCGTGGTTACGACCCTGGACGGATACCAGATGGCCAAGCAGGGACGCGCCGGTCCGGCATTGACAGCGTCGGCCGTTGGATCTTTTTTCGCCGGCACCGTGGCGACGTTTTTGCTGGCGTTGTTCGCGCCCCCCCTTGCCGAAGCCGCGCTTAAATTCGGTCCGGCGGATTATTTTTCACTCATGGTGTTAGGTCTGGTTGCATCCGTGGTGCTGGCTCAAGGGTCGCTGCTGCACGCCATCGGCATGGTGGTTCTCGGCCTGCTTTTTGGATTAATCGGCTCGGATGTTACCTCGGGCGTCCAGCGATTCACCTTTGGCATACCTGAAATGGCGGATGGTATTGGTTTCGTCACCGTGGCGATGGGAATGTTCGGACTCAGCGAAATCATCCGCAATCTGGAAAACGAAACCGAGCGCTCCGTCGTAATTGCGAAGATTAGCAACTTGATGCCGACCAGAGACGAGTGGAAACGCATAATTCCGCCGATCCTGCGCGGCACGGCCATCGGCTCGGCTGTCGGCATTCTTCCCGGCAGCGGTTCGATCCTTGGATCTTTTGCCGCCTATTCCATCGAAAAGAAAATTTCCAAGAATGCAAGCCAGTTCGGCAAAGGCGCCATCGAAGGGGTGGCCGCGCCGGAGTCGGCCAACAACGCCGGCGCGCAGACATCGTTCATTCCGATGTTGACCCTCGGCATTCCCTCCAACCCCGTGATGGCGCTGATGGTCGGCGCGATGATCATTCAAGGGATTCAGCCCGGCCCCTCGGTAATTAATGAACAGCCGGCGCTGTTCTGGGGAATCATCGTTTCCATGTGGATCGGTAACCTGTTCCTGATCATTCTCAATCTGCCGCTGATCGGCATGTGGGTGAAGATGATCACCATTCCCTATCAACTATTATATCCCGCCATTCTCGTCTTCTGCGGTATCGGCGTGTTCAGTTTGAACAATAGCACCTTCGATATCTATCTCATGGGACTGTTCGGCGTGCTCGGCTACATCTTCGCCAAACTCGGCTGCGAGCCGGCGCCAATGCTGCTGGCGTTCATACTTGGTCCGTTGATGGAAGAGAATCTGCGCCGGGCCATGTTGATCTCGCGCGGCGACCCGATGGTCTTCGTGCGCCGTCCCATCAGCGCGACGCTCCTCGCCCTCGCCGTGCTCGCCATGTGCGCGGTGCTCATCCCCGCATTCAGCAAGACCAGGGAAGAAGCGTTTAAGGAGTAAACGCAGATTCTCCGTTCACAGGTTTGACGCCGCGAGTCCCACCGGCCCACGGCTCGGGGATGGCTATGATGAGCCGGCTAGACCGGCATCACAGCGCGGGCCGGTAAAATCGGAGCGCGTTGCCGCCCAACACCGCTTCCTTATCTTCCTGAGTTAGATCGTCGCGCTCCAAGAGTTCATCGATTTCGTGCCGGCATTTCGCGGCGTCGAAGACCTCATGGGGATAATCGCTGCCGAAGAGAAACGATTGCCGGCCGCCTTTGGCGACGGCGGTATTTAAGCCGTCGTCATCGCAGTCGAAACCGACGAAGATGCGTCCATTGCGCAGGAGTTTCTTAAAGTAGTCGCTGGCCTTTTCGCCTTGCTTTGGCCCGCCTATAAGATTCCCGTCGACGTCCAACTGCTTATGGCCGTCATGATACGAACGGTCGAGCCGGTCCATCATGAACGGCACCCAGGTCGCGCCGCCTTCGAGAAACGCCACGCGGAGTCTCGAAAATCGGTCGAAGACGCCGTGGGCGAGCATGGCTGAGGCTTGAATCATCAAGCTGAAGGGATGGCCGAGGGCATGGGCGGGATAATAAGTGCTAAAGGCGTCGAGCCCCATGTGATGCAAACAGCCGACGTGCACTGCCAGGCAGCAGCCGAGTTTTTCTGCTTCCTCGTAAAGCGGCCAATAGATTTTATTGCCCAGATGGCCTTGAATCGCCTCACCGTTGGATGGCAGCATGCCGCCGAGCATGCCCAGTTGTCTAACGCAGCGGCGCAGTTCCGCCACCGCCGCATCAATATCTTGGAATGGAATGAGCGCGACGCCTTTGAGCCGCGCATTTTGCTTTAGAAACTTTTCGTAGAGCCAGGTGTTGTAAGCTTTGCACGCGATCACGGCCCAATCCGGAGCCATCATTCGACCCACGGCCAATCCGGCAGTAGGGTAGAGCACCGTCCAACTAATGCCGGTTTTGTCGAGAAATTCGTGCCAATCCCGCGGCGTGGGATTTCCCGTGGCGCGGCGATTTTCCTTTAGATAGCGAAAGTGCAGATGGTCGAGTTCCGGAAAGAGCTTCGCCATCTGATTGCCCTCCGGCATATAGCGGGCGATTTCATCGCCGCAGGCATGGTCGTTGATATGTCCGTCGGCGTCGATGATTTGCATGGATAATCTCCTTAGCCGCGGCGGCCATCGCGCCGCGAATAAATAAATTCCTGGTTAAACGATTAGTACGGCAGGGCGAATGACGTCAAGCGGCGCGTAGAGCGTCGATCGGGGGGCGACTTGGAGCGTGGTTATTTGCCGTCGTTTCACCGAAACGGGTACTCGCTTCTGTCCTTAGCTTTCACCAACGTCAAAGACAAATATGTATCCTCCGGTCGTTTGCGATTGTAATAAAGCCGAACAATCCAGGATTCATCGGCAGCCGGGCCAACGGTAATAAGCTGATCAACATAACCGATAGTCAGTCTACCCACCTCAGCGGTAGCCTGCACTTCGATAACCGAAGGAAGTGTTGCCTCTTGCAATCAGCTCACCTGAGGGCCATGGTGCCCCAAAGCAACGCCAAACTGAAACAGCAATATTCGAGGCGGCGTCACGTCCTGAAGAAAAGATGTAAGATGACCGACGATAGCCGAGAGTACCCACCAAAATCTGGTCGCGTCGGTCGGAACTGAAATCCTACGCTATACACGTCCACGACCGTTGCCGTCTGGTTTTAGTATATCTCGCCACGAGTGTTCCGTAGTTACCGATAGTGCATCCCGCCAAAGTTAAATTGACTATGAAAGAAAAGCACACGCAAGCGTGATTAAGAAAAACGGTATCCTTAACTTTGAACCTTGAACGTGAACGTTGAACCAGCAGGCATCGAATCCGTTGCGCCCATGGCCGCTGTCAATCACGTGCCGGTCTATGCGCCGGCTTGACTGCTAGGCGCGCCGTGCTACCTTACAGTCACCCAAAATTCCACGGAGGTCCAATGATCGGTAATACCACAATCCGAATTCTTGCGTTCGTATTCAGCTTGATCGGTATGGCAGTTGCCTTGCCTTCCTTTGCTCTGGCGCAGGCCGATGTCTATAAAGGTAAGACGATTACCGTAATTGCCGGTACGACACCAGGCGCTTTGTATGATCAATGGTCGCGGCTGCTTGCGGCGCATATGGGCAAGCATATACCCGGGAACCCCAATATGATTGTGCAAAACATGCCGGGCGCCGGGCATATGATCGCCGCGAACTATCTTTACAACAAGAGTAAACCGGACGGTCTGACAATCATAGGGTCGATCGTTCCGTCGCTGTACTTCGATCAACTTATCGGCCGAAAAGAGGCGCAATACGACTGGAGCAAGTTTGCCTGGATCGGCTCGCCGGTACAGGGAGAATCGCAAATGTATATGCGCGCCGACACGCCGTACAAAACCATCGAAGACGTGCGCAACGCCAAGGAGCCGCCGCGTTGCGGCGCGCAGGGAACATCCGACTCGGCCTATTATCTGCCGAAGCTTTTCGAAGAACTGATCGGCACGAAGTTCAATCTGGTGCAAGGATATCCCGGCGGTCCTGAAATCGATCTGGCGGTGGAAAGGGGCGAGATTTTCTGCCGCGCATTCACCATAGAAGCGTTCTTGTCGCGCGAACCTTACCACACCTGGCGCAAGAAAGGATTTGTCCGCAATATTATCCAGACCGGTAAGAAGCGTGACGTGAAGCTGCCTGATACGCCCACCGTTTGGGAGCTGATGGATAAATACAAGACCCCGGAGTCCAGCCGGCGCCTGGCGAGCGTGATGTTAGCCTCCGGTGCCTTGGGTCGCCCTATGATCGGGCCTCCTGGCACGCCGCCGGAGCGAGTGCGGATATTACGCGAGGCGTTTAACAAGACGATGGAAGACAAGGATTTCCTTACCGATCTCGAAAAGCGAAAATTCGACCTCGATCACAGTTCTGGTGAAGAATTGGAAAAGATCGTCAAAGACGCTTTGAGTCAGCCGCCGGAGATCATCGGCAGGATGAAAAAACTCCTGGGCGGATGAGGAAAGCGGTGAATCGGAGTGTTGGAGTACCGGCTCATGCCGCTATGCGGCCCGATGGAGGAAGCGAGGAACATGCTCCTTCGCTAAAGCTCGAGCCTTCGCCGTTTCTATGGAAACCAAGATTACGAGCCGCTTGCGGGAGCTATTGAAGCGGCGCGAACTACTCGTCATGTCCGGCGGGTTCAGCCCTCTCCATGCGCGCATGTCGGAAGTGCTCGGGTACGAGGCATTTTTCATGTCCGGGTCTCAGGTCGCGGCGTATGTTTACGGTTACCCGGATGTCGGCTTGCTCGGCTTGAGCGAGATGAGCGAAGCGGTGCGGCGGATTACCGATGTCACCGATATTCCCGTCTTCGCCGACGCGGATACCGGCTACGGCAACGCCGTGAACGTATACTATGCGGTCCAGGCATATATCCGCGCCGGCGCCGCCGGCCTTCATATCGAAGATCAGGAAGCGCCGAAGAAATCGGGAACGCTCGCCGGGCGCCGCTTAATTTCGGTAGATGAAGCCGTGGGTAAATACAAAGCGGCGATCGCGGCGAAGCAAGAACTTGACGCTGATTTTGTCGTCTGCGCGCGCTGCGACTCCATCGGCTCCGAAGGCGGAAGCTTTCAAGACGCGGTCGACCGATCCATCCGCTATGTCAACGAAGCGGGTGTGGATGCGATCTGGGTTAACACGCTTACCAAGCGCGAAGAAATTGCCGAAGCTTGCCGGCGCATCCCCGCTCCCGTGATCGCGCCTTATTACGGACCGCGGCCATCGCCGACGTTTGAGGAGTTTCAGGAACTCGGCGCCGCGGCGGTTCTGTATCCGAGCCTGACGACGGCAAATGGCTTGCAAGCGACCTGGGAACTACTTCACCAATTCAAAGAACGCGGCCCCGTCGTTCTGGAAGAGTGGAACAAAAAAGCACAAGCGTCGCCGGTTGGCATGGTGCCGCGCACGCAAGATCCCATTTTGGCCGCCGAAAAGATTCGCAAGATCGAAGAGGAATTTATTCCCAAAGAGTTGCAGCGCGACTACGACAAAACCTTCGGCCATAACCGGCACTAGCCGCCCGAAGGGTGCAGGCAAGTTTCTGGTTCCTAGTTCCAGGTTTGTGGTTTTAGATGTCGGAAAACTTTCAGTTCAAACTAGAAACTAAAAACCAGGAACACGTTGGAAACCGTTACAAAGCGGTCTCCTCGTGCGGAAAGTCGATTTACTCACTCCGGGGGCAAGAGCTGTAGCTGATGCCCGTCGGGATCGTGGAAATAGATGCAAGTCGGATCGCCCTGGCGACCGTGGACTTCGATGCCCGCATCCAAGAGTGTTTTTTTTGTCCGTTCTAAGTCACCCGCCGCAAGGCGCAGGGCCATGTGATTGACCTCGCTGCCGCCGTGCACGTCTTCGCCGTCGTCAACTTCAAATAGCGCGACGCCCTGGTGGCCGCACTTGAGAAAGCACTGCCAGGATCGCTCGTGGTCAACTTCCATGCCGAGAAAATCGACATAAAATTTTCTCGCCCGGGCGAGATCTTTGACGTGAAAAACGACGTGATCGATGCCGGAAACTTTGAGTGGCGATCCCATATTCCACCTCCTGTATATTTCGAAACAAAATCCGAAATCTGAATATCGAAAGCGGCCCCGCGGACCGAATCAAATTCAAACACTCGAATTCGAATTTTGAATTTGTCGCTTGTATTTTAGTCCATCACGGCGATCGCCTGAATCTCGACCATCATCTCCGGCCGCGCCAGCTCTTTGATGCCGATCAGGGCGCTAGCGGGATAGCGGTCTTGGGGGAAAAATTCTTTCCGTAGCTGGGTGAAGCGCGTGCCGTTGGCCATGTCGGTGATAAAGACCGTCATCGTAACGATATCGGCGAGCTTACCTCCGGCTTTCTCCAGCGTTTCGCGCATGCGCGCGAAGCTCAAACGCACCTGCGCGTCGAAGTCACCAGCGCAACTTTTCCCTGCTTCGTCCTGAAACGCGCCGTAACCGGCGAGGTAGATCGTCGTGCCACCGGTGACCTTCACCGCCGGGGAATATGCCCGTTCCTTTTGCCGGTCGTTGGCCGGCATGAATTGTCGCTGTGCCATGGTTTTACCTCGTTCTATCTAAGGGTCAAGACCCATTACATACGTATCAATTCGAGCGCGTTATCTTCCAAGATGAGTTTCTTTTGACGCGGCGAGATATCGACGCGCTCACGGATGCCTTTCACCGTGTTCGGAAAGGTCGAGTCGAAATGGGGATAATCCGTCGCCATGACCACATGGGTTTCGCCGACTTCGGCGAGCGCAAGCGGCAGCCATTTTTCGTCGGCTTCGCAGCTAATGTAACAGTTGCGGCGCACATAATCCGAAGGCGCCATGCTGAGTTGTGGGCACATGCCGGCTTCCTTGATGACTTCATAATCATCGTCCATACGGTGCATCCAGAATACCAGAAACTCCGCCGTGACCTCGAAGAAGACGACTTTCAAGCGCGGGAATTTTTCGAAGATGCCACCGAGCACCATGGCGACGAGCGGCGCCACGCAATTGAGCGGACGACCCAGGATGTGCATCGGGAAGAAATGGGTTTGGCGGTTGATCAAGGTGCCGACGTCGCCGAGGGTACTCGGGTGACAGAAGAGCGGAGTGTCGAGCTCCTGCGCGGCTTCGTAGAAGGGAAAAAACGATGGATCGTCCATCTGTTTGTCCTTCGTGTAACTCACCAGGTGGGCCGACTTGAAACCCAGCTCTTTAACGCAGCGGCGCAGTTCCTTGGGCATCTCTTCCGGACAACCCGCAGGCATCATCGCCACGGGCGAGAGCCGGTCGCGATAACCTGCGACCAATTTATATGCCCAGTCGTTATAGGCCCGGCTCACCGCGGCGCCCAGGGGGCCGGGGTTCTGGGACGGAATCTCAATCGCGGTGGGAAAGATAAGTTGAAAGTCGATGCTTTCGCGCGCGTTGTCTTTCATGCGGTATTCCATGTCGTAACCGCCTTGCTGCCAACGCATCACCTCGTTGCCGCGCCGGTTGGCTTCGGGATTGTAGAAAACCTGATGGGTGATGGGTTTCTTGAAGTTGGCATTGGCCACGGGGTCTTCCATGGGTGAGAGCTGATGCTCGAACTTGGAGTAAAAGTATTTGCCGTCGCCGACGCGTTTGGGCGTATACTTCGTGAACGGTTCGGGAAGCTGGTAAATCTCGTCGAGCAACCAACCGTCGCGCAGGTGGGAATCCAAATCGATAATGGCCATTACGCCTCCCCAGCGGCCTTGAGTATTTCGCTGTTATTTGGGCGTTGTTGATGTCCTGGGCGCGATGCTCATGGTGAGCTTCCATCGCGTCGTCTGACTGGCAAGCTAGTACAGCCGGCGAGAAAGTGTCAAGGCGCGGATCGTTCAAAGCGTTCAAACGGTCGAATCGTTCAACCCGGATTCCGCAGTTGCGCTCGACAGGCAGCGCGAGGCGCAACCTTTACGCGCCGGCCGTGACAACGCGGAATCCAAGTTCAGCAAGATCTTGAATGAAGGTGGCGGGGACACGGCCGCCGAAGCGAAAAATTGACGCATCCTGGTCGCGAAGTCGGTTTTCATGAAACGAGACGATACTCATGAGATCGAGGCGGTAGCGGCGGCTGAGGTTGATTACGTCGGGCACGGGACTTGTCCTTGAGTCGGAAACGATCATAATCCGGGAGCCGCCGCTTTTGGCCGCGGTAACGCTGATCAATGCTTCGAAAACGTCGGACTCCGTAATGATGCCCACCAGCCGCTGTTCGCGCAGTACCGGTAGCGCGCCGATGCGGTTGCTGCGCAGCGTTCGCGCGGCCTCTTCGATAGGGCAACCCGGGGTGGTGGTGATGACGTTCTTCGACATGACGGCGGAGACCGGCCGCGGCACGCTGTCTTCATGCACCTCGAGGGAAAATGGATTCAAGTTGCTGGGAAAGCCGCGGGCGATGTCGTACTTGGCGACGATACCGATCAGGCGTGAACCGTTGCGGCTCTGCTCGGTAATTGGAAAGTGGCGGAACTTGCGCCGGCTCATTTCCATCGCGACCTGCGAGATGCTGGTTTCGGGCGGGAGAGTCACCGGTTCGGGGGTCATCCATTTTTCAACAAACATGGGTTTCTCTGGGTTCCGTAAAAAGACAATTGCTGTTCTTACAATCGACGCGATTCCGGGTTTCTTTAGAACTGGAATAGCGGGCTCATATCGATTATTGGTAGGGTCGATTTGCCGGCTGCCCGACGCATAGTATAGTACGATAGCGGTCGCGAATGAGGCAGCAGAAACAGGGTGGCTGAGCGGTAAGAAGAAGTAGGGAACCCAATATTCAAGAGCGTCAAAGGCGAGGGATTATGGCGATACGAATGGGCACTTCGGAATACGGCGGAACGTTTTATACACAGGGGGCGGCATTCGCGGAGCTATTCAACCGAAGCCGAGCCGAGGCGGATAAGTGCCTCGTGCAAACCACCGCTGCGAGTATTCATAATGCCGAGCAATTGGACCGCGGTGAGCTTGAGTTCGGTTTCATGGCGTCTAACTGGATCGGCCGGGCCAAGGACGCCACGCCGCCGTTTGCCAAGAAGATCGCGCTGCGCATGGTCGCGCCCGCCAACGCCGGTCCGATGTTTTTCGTAACGCTTGCCGGCGCGCCGATTCAGAGCGTCGCGGATTTTAGCGGCCGGCGCATAGCCGTTGGCGCCAAAGGCAGCGGCATGGAGCAGCATTGCCACACGATTTTCGGCGTCCTAGGATTGTCCTTCGATAGCTTCGTGCCGGTGCACGCGACCTTTGCCGAAGGTGCGGACGCCTTGATCGCCGGCAAGATCGATGCGCAGTTTCAGCCGCCAATACCCAATAAAGTCATGACCGATTTGAGTCAGCGCGCCGACGTGCGCGTGGTTCCTTATGCGCGCGGGCAGTTGGAGCGAGTGCTGGCAGAAATTCCCTATTATCGCGGCATCACGATGGAGAAAGACGCTTTTCGCGGCGTCGTGGAAGATATCGCCCAGCTTGCGGTGATTAACGTTCTGGTCACGCATGAAAGCGTCCCGGAAGCCATAGTCCACGATATGGCTAAGGTGATTGCGGACAACCTCGACTCGCTGCCGCAAATGAATCCCCTTTTCAAGGGATTGAAAAGTCTCTTCGAGCCGCTGCGCACGAAGGGAGCCGCGGCTTTTGAATTCGGCGGCGTGCCGCTTCATCCAGGGGCGGCGCGCGCGTATAAAGAAGCGGCTTGGATGAGTTAGACTAGTAAATCCGGGTATTAGCGTTCGATCTTCCCGACTTGACCTGAAAACCTCTCAGCGCGGCGGCAGTGGGACGGGACCGGAGAGTTTCTTTACCAGATCGATCAGCTCCGGCTCCCGCGGAATCTCACGCAGGATTTTGTCGTACTCCTCGGACGTTAGCGGCATGGCAGGCTCGGCGGTGAGCTTTTCGTACGCCTTTGCGTATTCTGGATCCCGCAGAGCCTTGCGCATCGCTTCCTTGAGTATATCGACCCGGTCAGCAGGCGTGCCGGGCGGCACGACAAAGGGCTGACCGGTGCCACGCAGGGAGCGCAGCAATTCAATCAACCTTTCTTCGCGCTTTGATTTGGCGAAGGTTTCAAGATCGGGGAGCTTGGCGAAGCGTGGGTGCGCATGGGTAACACCTTTCGGAATGTCGAGGGTGGCGTGGAGATCGATTAGATCCTTCTCGAACCAGTGAGGGTTTCGCTGAATCGTGCTGTCAACGATATTTACCCGGGCGTCGATCTCTCCCCGGTCTATGGCAAAGTCCAGCTCGCGGGGCGTGTAACCAGTCACAAATCGAGGCTCTTTCATGTCCATCATGTAAGCGAAGAGCCGGGCGGTTGCATACAGGCTATGGCCCACCGAAGGGGCGCCGATGCGGACACCTGAAACGGACTTCAACTTTTCTTTCGAGTTTAAGCCCGCGCCTTTGCGCGATAGAAACGCGTAGGGCGCGTAACGCGCATGGGAGCCCAAATAAATCATCTTATCGATGTCGTAAAGCACGCCGGGTTCGCCCAAAATAGCGCCTTGCACCATGCCCGTCAGCATGGCGCCGATGGTGAGGCCGTCGGGCCGCACGACTTTATAAATATGATTCGCCGCCTTTTGTCCGCCGGCGCCGGGCATGTATTGTACGACGATGGATGGGTTGCCCGGAAGATATTTGCGGAGCAAGGGTAAGATAGCTTTGGTGCGCAAATCTCCCGAGCCGCCCGGATCGGTGGCGATGACCATCAGGACCGTTTTCCCGGCGTAAAAATCGGGCTGAGACCACGCGACGCCGCCAAGCGTTGAGAACATCATCGCGGAGACAACCAGGATAACGGGGTTAGGCATTTTGAGACCTCTCTTGCAAACCGCATTGATGCCAACGATAAATGGACCGCGGCCGCTACACGGCAAGTCTCGTGTCATTAAGGAGTCCACAATTGAGTAACCAAACAGCGACCGAGGGTGAGACCTGGAGAGCGCGGGCACAGGAGCGCAAAGGTTGTTTTCAGGCCCTGCCGGCGGGCATTTCCACCTATGGAGAGGACGGGGTGGTGGCCGGCAAGACAGAGAACCATTGACCGCGATCGGAAGGGCTCGCCTCTCGGTCGCACACTAGCGACATAGTCTCTAAATAACGAACTCATTAGTAATGATTCATTGTCATCGTATAGTGCCGCGGTGAAATCCTGTCAATTGTGACGCGCGCCGGCCGAAGAAGATATCGAACAAACACTGGGTTCCGAATACCGGACTACGGACCCCACCTTGGTTTGACTCGCCGCGAAACGTAACGTACTAAGGAGTTCATTCATTACCAGACGTACGAAACCAAGGAGCGAGTTGTTCCTAGGAGGTGAGTTTATCGAACCAGGTTCGGAACGACTTTCCCCTTGGTTTTAAGGAACCGAAGTCGTGTAGATACGTATGAATTCCTTAATAGCTTCGACCAGAGTTCGTTACGATGTATCCACGGGCGTTTGACTATTGCGTTGCGCGCAGCGTTGAAGAGGCGTTGGAATTGCTTTCCCGATACGGCGATGACGCCAGGGCCCTCGCCGGTGGGCAGAGCTTGATTCCGTTGATGAAGCTGCGCTTGGCCAGTCCAAGCCGGCTCATTGACATCGGGCGAATCGCAAATTTAACTCATATCGCACAATCGGATAAGGGTCTTGCTGTCGGCGCTTTGGCGACTCATGCGGGCGTGCTGACCTCCCCCATTGTGCGCGGACAATGGCCGCTCATGGCCGACGCGGCAAGCGTTATCGGTGATAGTCAGGTCCGTAATTGGGGAACCGTGGGGGGCGCGCTGGCTGAAGCAGATCCGGCGAGTGATTGGGGCGCGGCGGCGCTGGCCTTGAGGGCGCGCTTGCGCTGCGCCAGTACGCGGGGAGAACGAGTGCTCGACGCCGACGGGTTTTTCATCGACGCCTATACGACACGGCTCGCTCCGGACGAACTGATCACCGAAGTAATCTTTCCCACGCCCAGACAACCGGCCGCCGGCGCCTATCTCAAACTCGAACGGCGCGCCGGCGACTTCGCGGTGGTCAGCATCGCCTTGCAATTGACGCTGGAGAAAAATTCAGTTTGCCGGGATGCTTCCATCGCGTTGGCGGCGGCGGGACTGACGCCGATTTCGGCGCTCGATGCGGCGGCCTCTCTTATCGGCAAGGAACTCAACCCCCATGTCATCGGTGAGGCGGCGGAGCGCGTCGCGGCGGAGGCCGAGCCCGCGGTGGACATTCGCGGCTCCGAGGAATACAAGCGCGCGGCCGCGGCCGCGCTTTTCAAGCAGGCGGTTGAGGTCGTGCTCAGACGCGCGCGAGGTGAAAAGGTGGAGGCCGGTCATGCTCGCTAAAACACGGATTCAAGTGACGATCAATGGGCGGCGCTATAACCATGAAGTCGAGCCGCGGCTCTTGCTGGTGGATTACCTGCGCGATGTCGCCGGCTTTGCCGGCACTCATTATGGTTGCGATACCACGAGCTGCGGCGCTTGCACCGTGGTCATCGATGGCCTAAGCGCCAAGTCATGCACCTGGTTCGCCGTCCAGGCGGATGCGCGGGAGATTTTGACGGTGGAGGGGCTGGCGCGCGACGGCGAATTCCATCCGATTCAAGAAGCGTTTCGGCAGCATCACGCGCTGCAGTGTGGTTTCTGCACTCCCGGCATGCTGATGTCCGCGTATTTTCTACTGTCAAAAAATCCGGATCCATTGGACGCGGAAATCCGCCAAGCGCTCACTGGTAATTTATGCCGCTGCACCGGGTATCTGCCGATCGTCGAGGCGGTGAAGAGCGCGGCGCGCAGAATGAATGCAAAGGAACGCAGCTAATGAACGTGGGCGAAGAAAGATTGGTCGGTGCGCCGGTTCGCCGCAAGGAAGATCCGGATATTCTTCTGGGCCAGGCGCGCTACACGCAGGATGTTTCCCTCCCCGGCATGCTGCACGCGGCGATATTGCGCAGTTCCCATGCCCATGCGCGCATTGGCGCCATCCACATGGAGCGCGCCCTGGCATTGCCCGGCGTCATCGCCGGCTTCACCGGCGCGCAATTAAAAAGTATTTCGTATCTTCGCCCCATGGCTCCATTTCCGTTTCAAAGCCGCGATCCGTTTCAAAAGGGCAATCCGACGATCAAGTTTTTCGACCACTACTGTCTGGCGACGGATAAAGCGCGCTTCGTCGGCGAGCCGCTGGCCGTGGTGGTGGCCAACGACCGTTATATCGCCGAAGACGCCCTCGACCTGATTGATGTGGATTATGACGGGTTGCCCGCAGTGGTGGACAGCGATGCTGCGCTCACCGAGGGCGCGCCCCTGCTTTACGAGGAGTGGGGTGACAACGTCATGCTCACATTTCGCGTCTCCGGCGGCGATGTCGACGCGGCGTTTCGCGATGCGGATGTCGTCATCAAGGAAGAAATTCATAGCGGGCGCTTTACCGGCACGCCCATCGAAACCCGGTCCGTGGTGGCGAGTTTCGAGCCCAGCGCGAAAAATCTCACGGTTTGGGACACTACCCAGATCGCTCATCCCATCAGCACGTTGATCGAAAACACGATTCAACTGCCGGAGCTCAAGGTGCGCGTGCTGGCGCCGCGGGTCGGCGGCGGCTTCGGCCAGAAATGGTCTTTCTATCCCGAAGAGGTGTTGATTCCGCTGCTCTCGATCTTGACGCGCCGGCCCGTCAAATGGGTAGAGACACGGCGCGAGCATATGGTCGCGACCATTCACGCGCGCGAGCAGATTCATCGCATTGAAGCCGCAGTGTCGAAGGACGGTGCCATTCTCGGCATCAAAGACCGCATCCTGGCCAATATCGGCGCCGCCTATCCTACCGGTGGTCTTGCTTCCATCGTTACCACGGCAATGTTCGTGGCCGGCGCCTACAAGATTCAAAATTATGCCGGTGAGGTCACCGGCGCGGTGACCAACAAAACGCCCTATGGGGCGCACCGCGGCTTTGGAAAATCCGAAGCCTGCTACGTCATCGAGCGCATGGTCGATATCATCGCCGAGCGTTTGAATTTGGACCCGCCCGAGGTGCGGCAAAAAAATTTCATCGCGCCGGATGAATTTCCCTACGTGTCGGTGACCGGTCCGCGCTACGACAGCGGCCAATACGGCCGCGCGCTCGCCCGAGCGATGGAGTTGGCGGAATATCCGAAATGGCGCGCGGAACAGGCGCACTTGCGCCAGCAAGGAAGATACCTCGGCATCGGCACTTGTCTGGTGGTGGAGCCCTCCAGCTCGACGCGCATGGGGTCGTATAACGCGGGCTACTACAGCGTGCGCCTGCGCATGGACCCCAATGGCAAGGTCACGGTGTTTCCTAGTGGCAGTGACGAAGGCCAAGGCCACGCGACCTCGATCTCGCAATTGGTGGCCGACGAGTTGAGCATGCGGTTCGACGATATCATGATCGTGGAAGGGGACAGCCTGGCCTGCCCCTATGGCTCCGGTTCCTATTCGAGCCGCTTTTCCGTGGTTGGAACCGCGGCGGCGACGCTGGCGGCGCGCCAGCTTAGAGAGAAAATTTTCAACGTCGCATCGGTGATGCTGCAAAAACCCGCAACGTTGCTTGAATTGGCGGATGGCTATTTGTTCGATCGTGAGAATCGAACGGCGCGGGTTTCGCTCCAGGAAGTCGCGCGCACTGCCTACTTCAGTATTTTTCGCTTGCCGGAGGGAATGGAGCCTGGTCTGGAAATTATTTATCATTATCGCGATCCCAATATCGAATTTCACGCCGACGAGCGCGGCCGAGTGGCGATGTTTAGCAGTTTTCCCTACGACGCTGAAGTCGCGGTAGTGGAGGTGAACGTCGACAACGGCACCTTGAAAATAATGAAATTCGTCTCCGTCCACGACTGCGGCAATATGCTCAATCCATTAATCGTCCGCGGCCAACACTTGGGCGCCCTAGCGCATGGCTTCGGCGGCGCACTCTATGAAGAATTGCCTTACGATGAAAACGGCCAACCGCTGGCCGCAAGCTTCAAGGATTACTTTTTGCCGACGGCAATGGAGATGCCGGAAGTTACTCTCGATCATCTGGTTACGCCCAACCCCTTTACGCCGGGAGGCTTCAAAGGAGCGGGCGAAACCGGCACCGTCGGCCCGCCGGCCGTGCTGGCGAACGCAGTGGAGGATGCGCTCAGGCCATTAGGCGTGAAGATTCGTAAAGTTCCGTTGACGCCGTTTTACGTTTGGTCTTTGATTCAGCGCGTGCGCAAAGAGGCGTAGTGTCGCGCTCGTCAGTCTGTGTGAAAACTCTATAGGAGCCCTTCGACGAAGCTGGGCAAAACGGCTAAACGCTTGATACATAATGTCTGACACCCGTTCGTGGTGAGCCCAGTCGAACCATGAACGGAGTTTTCACACAGAATGTCGTGGTTCGGATCGCGAACTGGCATCGAAGGACACGAAGCTCGAAACGCCAATCCCGAAACTTTTCTCATGGTGTCCAGCCGCTTTGAGCAATTTCGGCCTGGGCGCGTCTCAGATATGAAAAATCGAAGATTTCTTCCGGTTTAACGTCGCGGTTAACGCCGGTCAGCCGCTTGCTCCGTTCGATGACCACGCGTTGCAGCCGCTCTGAGATGGTGCCGTCGCGAGCAATCGTCTTCATGTGGTCGTCGTAGACACGCGACATCAACGCACGGTCCTTATGCCTCGTGAACTCCATGATCGCCGTGATTCCCGCCTGCCGGTTCGCCAGATAAACACTCTGTCCTTTGACGGTGGCGCGCATGAAGCCGCGTACCATGTCGGCCTGTCTCCCAAGACGTTCGTCCGTGGCGACGATTGACGCTTGGATGTCCTCCAAATGTTCGGCAAATCGGAACAGCGCCGGGTAACCCGCATCCAGGGCGAGAAGGCTCGCCGGCGGACTGAGTGGGGCCGCATCGATGGTGCCCGCTCGCAGTGCCGTGAGCCGGGTGCTGGTCGATCCGACCGGGACAAACGTAACGTCCTTCTCAAGTTGCAGGCCGAACTTCGGCAACAGTTCCTTCATCCAGCCGTAATCCAGGCTGCCGACGGTGGAACCGCCGATTCTTTTGCCGCGCAAATCGCTGACATTCTTGAATCCTGGGTGAGCGGCAAAAATACCCGGCGGCTTGTCGTTGAATACCATGAGAATTTTGAGTTTGGCGCCTTGAACCGCGGCGGTGGGATTACTGGCCGAGCCAAACTCGACGCTGTTACCGATGAGCGCTCGGGTTCCGGTTAGCCCCGCCATGAGAATGATTTCCACCGCCAGACCTTCTTCGGCATAGTAGCCACGCTTTTGCGCAATGAACATCGAAATATAGGACGCCGAAAACGACGAAATAGCCACATGCACTTTTTCTTGGGCTTGGGCCGGCGCCAAGGCTAACATGACAATGAGTAATCCGAATGTGAAACTCGCTCGACGGTTGGCGTGTTTGCGCGCCCGCATTGGCCGTTGGTGACTCAGCCCGGTATGCGTAAACAATGGTGGTTTCATCAAATTGCTCACGACTTCCGTGCCGGCGGTATTTATTGTCTGTCTTAGCCAGCGGTGGCGCTTGATGGCGAGAAACTTACTGCGCGGTTTGGCGGATTGTCAATAAGGCCCCGCCGTGATGTTGCCGGCCCCTCCACCTTGGGTAAGGACACACCCGATTTGCCATCCGCACTGTGTTTTCTGGCCAAATTGCCCGATGCTCCATGGCCCAGAATACCTATGAAAGGGGCCAAAAATGGCCAAATCATGCCAAAACGGCACTGGAACGAAACCTGCGTTATTGCCCCGGCATGGACGGTGCTCAGGTTACAATCGTGAGATCTCCTTCTCTGAATCAACCCGCGATTCTGAGCATCGTCCGCCAGTCTTTCTAATCCATTAAAGAGCGGCGTCTGATGAAGGCGCGGAGCAAAGCACAGGAGGAGGGTAATTGTATGACCAATAGTAATTACTGGCAGCTGGTTTTCAATCAGAGCCGGGTCAATGGCGCCGAATACTTCGGCGATCGATTACCAACGAACAGTTGGGATTGGCCGAAGAATACCTTTCTCCAGAAGCGCTTGAGCGAGCTGAAAAAACGGCGTTTTGATGGTTTTATCGAGACTACCGAGGAAAATCGCAAACCCGTCTCAACCACCAACCATAAACGACGGCACACGCGTTATGAGCAACCGATTTGGTTACTCAGGCCGGAGTCGATGTCGAGCATAGAAGAACATTGACAAGAGTATACCGGACTCACTACGCAGCCCGTTCAAGTAGTTCAAGCCGTCCGAGCGAAATGGGTTCGTTGAGCAACTTGAACGTGTTGAACGATTTGAACGTTTGGAACATACCGGAACGGAAGGCGGCTGCGCGCAGCATTCTTATTTGACTAAATCTCATCTTCTTTTTTGTTGCGGCATGAGCCCGCGAGACTCTTGGCGGTTACACGCGTTTCTTGAATCAAGGGATATGCGATGTGTGGTTGTCAAGGTACCATGTCGCGATTTCTTCGCGGCTGGCGAACCAGACGCCCTCGCGTGATTTGGCATAGTCGATGAAATCGCGTAGCGCGCCGATGCGGTGAGCCTGGCCCATGACATGGGGATGCATGCCGAAGTTCATCAGCCGCCCGCCGCCGGCGCTTTCCCCGTAGAGCTGGTCGAAGCACAGCTTTACAGTATCCAATCCGGCGGATGCCGGCATGCCGCCGCGGGCGAACAAATTGAAATCGTTGACGTCATTGGAATAGGGCACGCAGACGATGGGGCCGCGCAGTGTTTGAATTAGGTAGGGCTGGTCATCGTTCAAATAATCACAGTAGGCAATCAAGCCGAATTCCTTTAGAAACGCCGGCGTGTGCGCGGTGCCGCGCAACGCCGATGAGAGCCACGCTCGCGCCGGTCGGCCCACGGCTTGCCTATACTGTTCCAGTGTACGTTTTATGACGGCGCGCTCTTGTTCGGGTTTTCCAGCGTAATCGGTGAGCAAGTCGTTTTGTGCCCAGTTATGGGGTACCAGTTCCCAACCCCGCTGGTTGACCGCATCGACAATTCGCTTGCGTTCGGTCATGATCATGCCGTTCACGGTGCAAGAGGGCCTGACTCCTGTTTTGTCAAAGACATCGATCAATCTCCAGATGCCAACGCGCTGCCCATATTCGCGCCAGGTCCAATTGGCCGTGTCCCAGGTATCGCCAGGCAACGCGTGGGGGATGGTCATCGGCCCGCCGGTGAAGAGCGGCTCTTTCTGGCCCGGCCGAAACTTTTCCCAGTATTCCAGGTTGATGGTGAGAATTACGGCTAGCCTCGCGCCGTTGGGAAACCTTAATGGCAGCCGATCCGGCATGGCCACGTAAGGGTAAGACGACGGTGAATCTTGGTCGCTCATCTGACACGCTCGATTTCTCGTACGCTCAAGTTGCGGTAGAGCCGGCGCTACGCCTGGGGATACATTTCGCTGTATTTTTGAGTCGCGTCGGCGCTGCCGCAGATATAGATCGCGTCGGTCGCTTGAAAACGAAAGTCCGGGCCGAATTCCACCAGCAACTCGTCGCCGCGCTCGACGGCTACCACCGAGCAGCCCGTACTGGCGCGAATCTCCAACGCCGCCAGGTGGCGATTTTCCAAGCCGCGCGCGGTTAACTTGCTGACCCGCAGTTCCGAATCGACGGCCACTGCCTCCTTCCCGAGGAGCCGCCACGCCAGGAGTTGTCCCGATACCTGGCTGATGGAGAGCGCGAAATCGGCGCCGGCTGCATAGATGCGATCGAGATTTTCGGCGCGGTTAACGCGCGCGATGATCGGCACGTCGGGGGCGAGGTCCTTGAGGATGACGGTGGCAAACAGCGTCGTCGTGTCTGCGTTCAAGGCGAGGATCACCGCCTGTGCGTCATTGATATTGGCTTCATTGAGAACCTTGGTATCGAGCACGTTGCCGACCAGATTTACCTCAGGCCCGGGGTGGGCGTCGATGAGAAACGTGTGCTCGCCGGCATCGAGCAGCAGCTCGTTGACCTTGTGCCCAACCTCGCCGCCGCCGGCGATGACGAACGGGCCGTGGCGGCGCAACTGTTTGGCGTCGCCGGAGAGTTCTATGAATTTTTGAATATTTTCCGGTGCGCCAACCAGCACGAGAATGCCGCCCGGCTCCAATCGCATGTCCGGCTGAGTTGCCGTTATCAATTTACCGCCGACCCACTGGCCGATTACAGTGACGCCGGCATGGTGGGCGAGATCGGCTTGCACCAACGTCTTGCCGGCGAGGGCGCTCTGGCGCGGGATGCGCACCTCGCTTAATTGCAGCTTGTGGCCGAGTTGTTGAATTCCCGCCACCGTGGGGCTGACTTTTTGGCTGGCGCGGGCGGCCAGCGCCGCGCCCAGAACATGGCGCGGTGTATATGCCGCGGTGGCGCCAGCGAGAATGATCGGCTGGCGGTGAAAGGGATCTTCCACCAAAGCCAGGATCTCACCCTTATACCCGAGCTGGCGCGCGGCGATAATCGTGGCGGCGTTGCGGTCGTCGCTGCTGTTGACGATAAGCGCGCGGGCATTTTGCAGATGGCTCTTCTGCAGTACGCGTTCGTCCAGATTGCCGTAAACGACGCGGTGCTGCCGCTCTAACAGCCAGCGGGCGTCGCTTTCATCTTCGTCCACCACCACGGTGGTGATATTGGCGCGCTCCAGTTCCTCGAGCAGCGTGGCTACCGGAGGGCCGTAATCGAAGATCACCACATGATCGCGCACCTCGGGGGTTTCTTTGGGCAACCGGGTTTCGAAGCGTTCCTCGAGAAACGGAATCAAGTAGATGGGGAAAACCATAAAGACCAGAAGCACGCCGATGAACTGCACCAGCACCACGAACATGACCATTAAAGGATGCGACCACTTTGCGTCGGCGCCGTAGCCAGTGGTGGATAACGTTTCACCAGCCCATTCCAGAGCGTCCCAAAAACCGCGCGGCTTATCTTCCAGATAAGTCATGCCGACCATATATAGGAACGCCGTCACCAAGATAAGAAGGATGAGAGAGCCAACCAACGCCAACAATCTTTTTTTCAGACCGGTCATGGACTATGCGCTACCTTCAGTAGAACTCGCAGAATGACAGCATGTTAGCGCTTCGACTCCGTGCACACTTGACGAAAGAAAGCCGTCGCGATCCGCGTAATCGACCTTTTTGGACGCGGGCAAAGTGGTTTTCAAAGAGGCATGAATCATTGCTCGGGGAGCGGTTTACGGTTTTTCGCCATTGATTAGCATGAGGCGGCGCAAGGCTTCAAGGAAGCTTGCCAGGTATGTCCGCGGCAACGCTCATGGTACAGCGCCGGTAAAACCGGTTGATTCGTTAACGACTTGGTCGTAAATAGGGCGAGGAGGTTCTTTATATGGCTAATGGAGCAAATAGCAGTGAAGAGATTACCGTGCTCAATCCAGTGGGGTATCCGCCTAAAATCACGCCGAAGCCGATGGCGCCGCGGCTTGAAAGCTTGGACGGCAAGACGATCTATCTCGTCGATCCCCGCTTTGACGATTCGGGGTTGTTTCTGCGCCAGGTGCAGAATTGGTTCTCCGACCATATGCCTTCGGTGAAAACCAAGCTGGTGGAAATGTCCAGTGTCTACACTAAAGACGATCCCAAAACCTGGGAGATGATTAAAGCCAACGGAGATGGCGCGATCATCGGCGTCGGCCATTGAAGCACTTGCGCGCCGGCGGTCGCCGTGCACGCAATCGCACTCGATAGCAAATATGGTGTGCCCACGGTTGCCATCCATACGAACGTCTTCGAGAAGGCGGTGCAATCGGTTACCCGAATGCACGGCATGCCCGAAGCGCGTTACACATTCGTGCCCCAGCCGGTGATGGGCAAGACTGCAGAACAACTGAGGGCCTATGTCGAAGGCAAAAGCCCGATCAGCGGCCGGCCGGTGATGCAGGAAGTGATTGAAGGGCTCACCCGACCTGCCGAAGGGGACCGCGTTAAAGAGATCAAGTACGAGCGTTCCACGCCTAGACTGGTAGACCCTGACAGGGACGAGAACCTGCAGCGTATATTTCTCGAGAATAACTGGACGGATAAGTTGCCCATTGTTTTGCCGACGGAAAAGAAGGTCAGGGAGATGCTCGCGCACACGAGCCATAAACCGGACGAAGTCGCCGGGCATCTGCGTTCGAACCAATTTCGCCAGCACTGGGAATTTACGGTTGAAAAGGTGGCCGTCAACGCGGTCATGGCGGGGGCGCGGCCGGAATATTTCCCGGTAATACTAGCGCTCGCCGCCAGCGGCGTGAGCGCGCGCGGCAGCACGACTAGCTCCATGGCGGCGATGGTGGTCGTCAATGGGCCGATCCGCGATGAGATCGGCATGAACTCCGGCATCGGCGCCATGGCGCCCTACAATCATGCCAACGCTACCATCGGACGCGCTTATGGATTGCTTTCGCAGAATCTTCAGGGGGGGTCGCTGCCGGGAGACAGCTACATGGGCTCTCAGGGCAACGGCTACGCCTACGGCAGCGTCACTTTTGCCGAGAATGAAGAGCACAGTCCTTGGGTGTCGTTCCACGCCCAGCATGGGTTCAAACCGACGGACAGCGCCGTGAGCATATTCACCGGGTGCCGCTCGACGGCGTTTACCCTCGGCGTGCGCGAAAATTATTGGCGCGAGCACGTGCGCAACATGCTGCGCGGCATGGACGCGCACAGCGCGCCGACATTTCTGCTCGACCCCATCGCGGCCCGGCAGTTTATCGACCGTGGTGGCTTCGACACCAAGGAAAAGCTCATCGAATGGGTTTACGAAAACGCGCTGATGCCGGCAGGCGAGTATTGGGACTATCAGCTGATTCAAAATTACATTTACCCCCGAGCAACGTTTGGCGAAGAGCCCTACGCGTCAAAGTTGAAAGCGGCGCCGGATGAGATGATCCGAATGTTTAAACCGGATGAAATTCATGTCGTGGTAGTCGGAGGCGAAACCAACGGCTACTGGCGCATTATGGGCTGCAATTATCAGAAGACCGTATCGGTGGACGAGTGGAGATAACTTCGAGAAAGCTTCCGTTCAAAACGTTCAAAAAGTTCAAATCGTTCAAGCCCTCTCCTTCGTCCTCCCCCGCGACGCGGGGGAGGAAAGAGGTGGGGGTTTGAACGGAGCCCTATGGAATCGCGGGCCACATTTCACAGGGCGGTTGAACGGCTTGAACGTTTTGAACGGAATCTGATGAAAAATATATCGCTATGTCAGACTATGACGTCACAATCATCGGCTCCGGACTCGCCGGCTTAACTGCAGGCCTGTTCGCGGCGCGTCACGGCCTCTCCACGCTGGTATTAGAAGCGAACGTCCCCGGCGGCCATTTAATCAGCATCGAGAAGATCGAGGACTTTCCCGGATTTCCGGACGGAATCGCCGGGTATGATCTCTGTCCGATGGTACACCGCCAGGCCGCGGATCAGGGAGTCGAGTTTCAGCGCGCCGAAATCGAGAACCTCCGAGTCGATGGTCGCTCCTGGCAAGTGGTATCAGCCGAAGAAACTTACCGGGCCAAGGCGGTCATCATCGCCACGGGTTCGACGCTCAAGGAACTGGGAGTGCCGGGCGAAGCGAGACTGCTGGGGCGCGGGGTGAGTCACTGCGCCAGCTGCGATGGGCCGCTTTACAATGGCCAAACCATAGGTGTCGTTGGCGGCGGCGACTCGGCGCTGCAAGAAGCGTTGACGCTGACGAATTATGCAGAGCGGGTTTTGCTTTTTCATGACGGCGAGAAATTTTCCGCGCAACAAACCTATCAGCAGAGAGTCTTGGCCGCGTCTAAAATTACGCCGCGCTGCCGCACAGCGATTGAAGAAGTTCTCGGTGACGAGAGTGTCACTGGTGTCCGCGCCCGCGAATTGGCGTCTGGGGAGATTGCGAAGATCGACCTCGCCGGTCTTTTTGTCTACGTCGGTTTGCAGCCAAACACGAGCTTGCTAAAAAATATTCTGGGCCTCAGTGAAAGCGGCCACGTGCCAACGGACGGTTGGATGCAGACCGAATTGCCGGGTCTCTTTGCCGTGGGAGACATTCGTCAAAATTCACCGGCCCAAGCGATTACCTCGGCGGGGGAGGGGGCGACGGCAGCGATCGCGGCCTATCGCTACATAAAGAATACGTTTCGCCAATAGGGAAAATCAGTTTAGCGGGTGCGAACCCATATGGATATTACGGTTCTTTTTGCGCGTCATTCCGATGCAAACGGGAAACCAGGAATTACAGGGAACCTGCGCTTCTTCGTCGGAGCGACGAACTCTTTTTGCGCATGAAGGTGACGGAGGCCACTATGCGAAACTTCAGGTTTGCTTTGGTCATCGGGTTTTTCTTCGTATTGATCGTTGCATTGAATATTTTCTTCGGCGCGTCGCTCCAGGCGCAGTCGACTTTCTTCCAGGGCAAGTCGATAAGAATTGTTCGCGGCGGCCAGCCCGGCGATCTCTACGATCTTTGGACCCGGCACATCGCGACTTATTTGGGAAAACATATACCCGGTAATCCGAGTCTTACGGTGCAAAATATGCCGGGCGCCGGCTCCGTGATCGCGGCGAATTATATTTACAACGTCGCCAAGCCGGATGGGCTCACGCTGGGGTCGATCAATCCGGGGATCTACGTGGATCAGCTGATCGGCCGCAAAGAAGTGCAGTACGACTGGTCCAAGTTCAACTGGCTCGGCACCCCGGAGCAGACCGAGTCCCTGCTGTTTTTCCGCGGCGATAGTCCGTACAAGACCATCGATGACCTGCGCAAGGCCGCCGAACCGCCCAAATGCGGCTCCACGGGCACGGGTTCAACAACTTATCATGTACCCAAGCTTATCGAAGAGATTTTCGCGGTGAAGTTTAATATCATTATCGGTTATCAAGGCGCGGCGGACATCGACGTCGCGCTCGAACGGGGCGAGTTGCAGTGCCGGTTGATCACTATTGCGGCGTATTTTGGCCGCGAACCCCACATCACCTGGTTCAAAAAGGGCTTCACCCGTCCCTTCGTGCAAACCGGCCGAAAACGAGATTCTCAGCTACCTGATACTCCGACGCTTTACGACCTGATGGATCGCTACAAAACGAACGACGCCGGCAGGAGGTTGGCAACGCTCGTCATGGCTCCCAACGAGTTTGGCCGACCCTGGACTGCTCCTCCCGGCGTGGCCGCGGATCGACTCAAGATCTTGCGCGATGCTTGGATTCAAACACTCAAAGACCCAGACCTCTTAGGCGAGGCGAAAAAACGGAAATGGCCGGTGGAGCCGGTGGGCGGCGAGCAGTTGGCGGTGCTGGCGAAAGAGGTGATCGGTCAACCGCCGGACGTCATCGCGAGGTTGAAAAAACTCCTGGGCGAGTAAAGCACAGAGAAATTAGAGTCACGAAATGGCGGAGTGATGAAGTATTGGGTTTGACTTCCCAACACTTCAATACTCCATTACTCCGTTCCTAAGGAGGAAACATGCCAGTCAAATATCGCGCGGACCATATTGGTAGTCTGCTTCGACCAGCGGAAATTCTGCAAGCGCGCGGCGCGAATGTAGGCGGCGAGCAGCTGCACGCTATGGAAGATAAGCACATCCTTAGAGTGCTCGAACGGCAAAAGGAATTAGGCTTCAAGATCTTTACCGATGGCGAGCTGCGCCGCAACAATTTTATGAGCGACTTCAACAGCGCGGTGGAAGGGATAGATGAAGGCGTAGCCGTCGCTCGTAATTGGCAAACGGGAGTTGGCTCGGTGCCGCGGGTTTCAGCGGTGCCCGGCACTGTTGTGGCTAAGATCAAACAGCGCCGGCGTCTAACCGAGCATGAATTTGCGTTTCTTCGGCAGCACAGTCCCGGCGATGTCAAAATGACACTGCCCACCGCTAATCAGTTTCCGGCGATCTACTATAAGAAAGGAATCAGCGATACGATCTATCCGACTTACTCGGATTTTCTCTGGGACATCGTGCCGGTAATCAAGGCTGAGATCGAGGCGCTGTCGAGGGAAGGCGCCCAGTACGTGCAGATCGACGCGCCGCGCTACAGCTATTACATCGATCCCAAATGGCGCAGCTACGTAAAGAATGAAATGGGGCTGGACCCCGAAGCTGCCCTCGACGAAGCTATTCGCGCCGACAATGCCTGCCTTGAAGGCGCGAAACGTCAGGGCATGGTTTTGGCAATTCATCTTTGCCGCGGCAACAACAGGAGCCAGTGGTATGCCGAGGGCGGTTACGACGCCATTGCGGAAAAGCTTTTCGGACAACTTCAGGTCGATGCATTTCTGCTCGAATACGAGTCGGAACGGGCGGGGACCTTCGAGCCGTTGCGCTACGTACCGCGCGGCAAGACAGTGGTGCTCGGGCTGGTGAGCAGCAAACTTTCGGAAATGGAATCGTTGGACCGACTTGCCAAGCGCGTCGAGGAAGCGAGCAAGTACGTGCCCCTGGAAAACTTGGCAATCAGCCCGCAGTGCGGCTTTGCCTCGACAATGGAGGGCAATTTGCTTTCCGAAGAGCAGCAGTGGAAGAAACTAAAGCTGGTCGTCGACACCGCGAAGGAAGTTTGGGGACAACCGTAGCGGCGTGACCTCCACTGGAATCAGGGGCTGCAATGGGCGGCAGGAATACGATTCACCGGTGGTCGAAATGGACAAATTACAAACGAAGTGACGTGCCATATGAAAAAAAGCTTAGCCATCTTTAGCCTTGCGATCATTATGGGAATTGCCCCTGAGCTTCCAGGCCAGACTGATCCCTTTTTTAAAGGGAAGACCATTCGAATTATTGGCGGTTCCGGGGGATTCTACGAAAACTGGGCCCGTCTGCTTGCCCGCCACATGGGAAAATATATTCCGGGAAATCCAAACATAATAGTGCAGAACATGCTGGGTGCAGGGTCCCTGATCGCGGCCAACTACGTTTACAATGTCGCAAAACCGGACGGTTTGACCCTGGGCATGTTTTTGAACACCATTTATTTGGACCAGCTCGTGGGACGCAAAGAAGTCCAGTTTGCTGTGGACAAATTTGGCTGGATCGGCTCGCCGTCAGGCGAAGCGATGATCCTCTATATGCGAGCGGATGCGCCGTATAAAACAATTGCCGACGTGATTAAGGCCAAAGAGCCACCCAAGTGTGGCGCCACAGGGACGGCCAGTTCGAGCTATCTCCTTGCCATGATGCTAGAGGAAACTATTGGAGCGAAGTTCATTTCGGTCATGGGCTATCAGGGTTCCGGCGATACGGATATGGCGGTGGAAAAAGGCGAAGTAGTTTGCCGCGCCCATAACGTCTCCGCGCACTTTGGACGGGAACCGTTCGATAGCTGGCATAAAAAGGGCTTCGATCGCCATTTAGTTCAGACCGGACGCAAACGTGATCCCAACCTGCCAGATACGCCAACCCTTTATGAGCTCATGGAAAAGTATAAGACTCCTGAGCTCAGCCGGCGCGCGGTTCAGGTCATTTTGGCGGGGGGTGAATTCGGTCGCCCCATGCTGGCCACGCCAGGCGTCCCGCCAGATAGGCTGAATATTTTGCGCGAGGCTTACGTCAAGGCGTTGAAAGACCCAGAACTTTTGGCCGAGGCTAAAAGGGCGAAAATGGATGCGGATCCTTCGACTGCAGAAGAACTTCAGGCCTTGCTGAAAGAGGTTATGGATCAGCCTAAAGAGGTTATCGAACGGGTGAAAAAACTATTGGGGAATTAATTTAATCCCTTCGTCGACACCAAAGGGAAAATCGCTGACCGGAAGTACGGGATAGTCGGACGCAATTTTCGATATTTTATTAACGATCAGAGCGGAGGAGATCATGAGGCGGACAGGTCTGTTTCTTTTTTTATCAGCGCTTGCGCTTTTTAGCGCGCCTTTCAACGGCATCGCCCAATCCGTAAAAGTCGGCGCGGTGGTGCCACTCACCGGGCGATATGCGGCGCTGGGGAGTCAGGTCAAGACCGGATACGAAATCGCCGTCCAGCATATTAACTCGGCGGGGGGTGTGTCGATCGGCGGCAAGAAGTTACAGATTGAGATGACCATGTTGGATGACGAGTCTGACCCGACCAAGACCGTCGCGCGGCTGGAAACCCTGGCCACGCAGGGCGTCGTCGCCTATTTGGGCGGAGCGGGCTCCGATCTCCATGGCGCCGCGGCTTCTATTGCCGATAAAAATAAGATTCCCTACCTCGGCGTCGCCTTTGCTTTTAACGGCATTCATCAACAGGGCTTGCGCTACCTTTTCTCTCCATTTCCGAAATCCCCCGACCTAACCAGGGAGACTTTCGTGTTTTTCGACGCTATGATCCCGGCGGCGCAAAGGCCGGGGAAAGTCGCGCTCTTTCTCGAACGGACGGATTGGGGGAAAGAAATGGGCTTGGGATGGGAAAGCCTCGCCAAGAAACATGGCTATCAGATCGTTGCGCGCGGCGAATATGCGCCGGGCTCGAAGGATTTTTCCGATTTGATTTTGAAAGCCAAATCGGCAAGCGCTGAGACTGTCCTTGCGCTTCCGTCGCCGCCGGACGGCATGACTATCGTCAAGCAGATGAAGGAACTGGATTTCAACGCCAAGGTCAACCTTTTCATTCGCGCCGCCGATCCACCGGTATGGTCGCAAAACCTCAGCAAGGACGGGGATTATGTTCTCTTATCGCCTGGCTGGCACTTTGCCGCGCGTTACCCCAAAGTCGCGGAGTTGAACGAGGCGCATCGGAAACTCTTCAACCGCCCGGCCGATCCGCTCGTCGGGCCTTCCTACGCGTGCCTGCAAATTCTCGCTGATGCCGTGCCTCGCGCCAAGTCTCTGGACCGCGACAATCTTCGCAGCGCTATCGCCGCAACAAAAATGACGACGGTCATCGGGCCAGTGCGCTTCCGCGCCGACGGCACCGGCGAAGTCAAAGTCTTTTTCCAGCAATGGCTCAAGGGTAAGCAAGAGCTGGTCTGGCCCAAGGAGTTTGCCACCGCGCCTTTCGGCTATCCCGCGCCGTCTTTCAATCAACGATAACTGTGCGCTGTGCACAGATACGCAAAAAGTGCCAACGACGGAGAAAAAAAACTCGAAGCACGAAATACGAAATTCGAAACAATCTCAAATGATCAAAAATCGGAACTTTCCAAACGAGCCCGTTTTAGGTTTCGTAATTGGAATTTAATTCTTCGAGTTTGTCTCGGTCCGCGGGGCCGCTTTCGATATTCGGATTGCGGATTTTATTTTGCTGGCGTCTTCGCGCGACAGATTGAACATCAAGTGACTCTTCTATCCCTCAGTAAAGTTTGCAAAAGTTTCGGCGGTGTGTCCGCTGTCAGGAACGTCAGTCTCACCGTGGAGCAAGGTGAGATCCTCGGCGTCATGGGTCCTAACGGCTCGGGAAAGACAACCTTATTTAATCTGGTCAGCGGCGCCCTGGTCCCCGATTCCGGAGACATTTATTTGCTCGGCGAGCGCACCAACGGTTTGCCGCCCCATCAACTCTGCCGCCGTGGTCTAGCGCGCACGTTTCAACTGGTGCGTCCCTTCCCCACATTGACGGCGTTGGAAAATGTTTTAATTGGCCTGGGTTACGGCCGGGAACGGTTGACCGGCGCGCGAGCGCAAGCCAAAGCAGATGAGCTTTTAACGACCGTGGGGTTGGCCGGCCAGTCGGAGCGTTTGGCGAGCACGCTCACGGTGATGGGTCGCAAGCGCCTGGAGTTGGCGCGGGCTTTGGCGACTTCGCCCAAGCTGTTATTACTCGACGAGTTCATGGCGGGGCTCACCGCCACCGAGACCGCAGCGGCGATCAATCTCATACGCCAGCTGCAACGCGCGGGCCTGACGGTGGTTCTGGTTGAACACATCGTCTGGGCACTGCTCGATCTCTCGCATCGTATTGTGGTCTTGAGCGCAGGCGAAAAAATCGCCGAAGGCGCGCCGGCCAGCGTAGCGAAAGATCCGCATGTCGTCGAAGTCTATCTCGGTGAAAGCAAAACGGGTTGAAAATTTCAAGGCTTCCAAACGTTCCAGTAGTTCCAGCGGTTCCAGGTTGTAGGTTCCAGTCGTTCCAATCGTTCGCACGCGCGAGTTCCGACGAACGCTTGGAACTATTGGAACGGTTGAAACGGTTGGAACGCTGTGTAAGTAAGGCATGCTCGAAGTAGAACATTTGCAAGTGGGCTATGGCGAGTTACTCGCGCTCCACGACGTAAGCCTGGTGATTCGACGCGGCGAAATGGTCGCTCTCGTCGGCCCCAACGGCGCCGGCAAGTCGACTTTGCTCAAGACGATATCCGGATTGCTCGCGCCGCGCGCCGGTGTGATCCGATGGGATGATAAAACTATCAGCGCTGCGTCGCCGCAACGCATTGTCGAGCTCGGCATTGCTCTCGTCCCGGAGGGCCGCAGGCTTTTTGCCGGGATGACGGTGCGGGAGAATCTCGAACTCGGCGCCTTTACCCGACCTGCGCAAAAGGAAAAAAGCGCGCAGTTCGAACGAATATTCACGCTTTTCCCTCGTCTGTTCGAGCGCCAGCGTCAGTTGGCCGGATTGCTGTCCGGGGGCGAGCAGCAAATGCTCGCGCTGGGGCGCGCGCTTATGGGTTTGCCCCGCTTGCTAATGCTCGACGAGCCGTCGCTCGGCCTGGCGCCGAAAATTGTCGAAACGATCTTATCGGTTCTTGCCGGGCTCAGTCGCGACGGCATGAGCTTGTTGATTGTCGAGCAGAACGTGCACT
>DATBLC010000250.1:0-36601 GCA_036555515.1 Binatia bacterium | reverse complement strand
AAACTGCCGCTTCGTTCCCCACATTTTGCTGGCCAGCGTCGGGCAATTCGTGGTGCTCAAAAACTCCGATCCCATTTTGCACACGGCCCATGCTTTCTTTGCCGGGGCCCAGCCTGGTTTCAACGTCGGTCTCTATCCCGGAAGGGTGAGCCGGAAGCCGTTGGTTACCCCCGGTGTGGTGCAGATCCGCTGCGAGGTTCATCCTTGGATGAATGCTTATATCATAGTCGCGGATCACCCCTATCAGGCGCTGACCGATGTCTACGGAGAATATCTGATCACCGACATCCCGGCGGGACAGTATAAGCTGCGGGTATGGCATGAGAGTTTGGGTGTTTTGGAGAAAAATGTATCGGTCAAGGGCGGCGACTCGCAGGTTGTGGAGTTTGTCTATGTTCCAACACCAGGAGTGAAAAAATGACGCGAGGATACAAATGGCTATTGGCGCTTGTGCCGCTAGTGCTTTGCGCTGAATTGTACGGCGCTGATGCCGAGTCCAAAAGCGGCATTATTAAAGGCACGATCACCGTGGCAGGACGCCCGACAACCGAGGCGGTGGTTTCGGTGGAGGGAATTGCGCCCGAAATTATTAAAGCGCGAGTCGCTGCGGCTAAATCGCAAAAGGCTGTGATGAATCAAAGGGAGATGAAATTTGTCCCCCGGGTGCTGCCGGTGCTGGTCGGCACGACGGTTGATTTTCCCAACAACGATACGACCTGGCACAACGTTTTTTCCAAATCCGAAGCTAAAGACTTCGATCTCGGACTTTACCCTCCTGGCAACACGAGAAGCGCGACTCTCGACAAGCCGGGGGAAGTACGCGTGCTCTGCAACGTTCACCCGGTTATGGAAGGCTTTATCGTGGTCAAAGAACATCCTTATTTCAGCGGCACCGATCAACGCGGCAATTACCGCATCAATAACGTGCCGCTGGGTAAGTACCGAGTTCAAGTCTGGCATCCGCAGCTAGGCACGAGGGAATCGGCGGTCCAACTCGGGCGCGATGGTCAGGTGCTGGAAATCAATTTTGACCTTAAAAAACAGTAGCAGCCAATATTGGAATCACGCCAATAAGCAGGGTAATCATAGTCAGCATGCAGCGCAACACAAACGTAGTCAAAAAAAACCCCGAGTACGCCGCCGATTTCCTGAATCGAGTCGACGGCCGCAGCGAGCGGATGACGACAGCCATGTCCAAAGTGACCGCAGCGGAAAGGAGAGTTCTGCGTCTCGTTTCTCTCGCCAGGACCAACAAAGAGATCGCGGTCGAATTGGGCATCAGTCCCGCCACCGTCAAACGTCATCTGGAAAACATACTCAGGAAATTGCAGCTCAGGAACCGCGTCGATGCGGCAATCTATGGATTGATAATCGCCGGTTGCCCGCAACGGTCGGGACCTGACTGCCCGCTGGAGGCGTGGCAGAGGGAAAGAGCGGCTGCCGATTGATCGTCTTTGGGCCATTTGACCAGTAGACGATTTGCCATCGCTGTGGTACAGACGGGCCAATAATGAGTCGTTGGTGCGCTTCTGGAGTTATCCTCAGCAGGGGGCACGGAGGAATCATGCGGCAGTCGGCTACGGCGGCTTTTTTTTGCGTTTTCTTTTTCCTATCCGTTCCGGTTGTGTGGTCCGCAGAGAAAGAAGCGGCCAAGCCGGGGCCGGCAACCTATGTCGGCAACGAGGTTTGCAAAGCTTGCCACGCTCCCGCCTTTGAAAAATTTTCCCAGACCCTGATGGGGAAGATTTTTCTTTTTAACGCGCGCAACGAAGCCGAAAAACGAGCCTGTGAATCTTGCCACGGTCCCGGCAGCAACCACGTAGCTGCGGGCGGCGGCAAAGGCGTCGGCGGCATGATCACGTTTCGAAAGGATTCGGGGGAATCGGTAGAGCAGCAGAACGAAGCCTGTCTGGGCTGTCATCAGAGAGGTATCCAGGCTTTTTGGAAGGCGAGCACGCACGCGAGCCGCGGCATTGCCTGCACTAATTGTCATACGCTGATGGAGAAGACCAGCGGCAAGCAAATGGCGAAGCTTACGGATGTCACGCCTTTCGGCATAAACCGCGCGGAAATCGAAGTTTGCGGCCAATGTCACTTGCAACGCAAAGCTCAGCTTATGCGCTCCTCGCATATGCCGATGCGGGAGGGAAAGATCGTCTGCTCCGACTGCCACAATCCACATGGCGGTCCCAATCCGGCGCAGCTTAAACAAACCAGCGTCAACGAGAATTGCTATACTTGCCACGCCGAAAGGCGAGGCCCGTTCCTATGGGAACACCCGCCGGTATTGGAAGGGTGTAACAACTGTCACGAGCCGCACGGCACCGTGAACGACCGTTTGTTGAAAGTCACCGATCCGCGGCTGTGCACCCAATGTCATATCCATACCCGGCATCCAGCTACGCCGCGGCCGTTGAGACAACTTTCTCCGACCGTCGGTCCATCCGTATTTGCTTTCAACCGGAGTTGTACGAATTGTCACAGTCAGGTCCATGGCAGCAATCACCCGTCGGGAAAATTTTACACACGTTAGGAAAGGAGGTCGGATATGGGACGCGGAAAAGCCCTCTTGCTAATGGGTACGAGCGTAACGACTTTCTTCCTCATGGTCACGCCGAGCCCGGCCCAAGTGGATTTGGGCGATTACACGGTGAGCGGTTCGATTGAAGTGGGAGGCATGCCGAGCCATCGAAGCGGCAACACTACGAAGCTAGAAGAGTATCGCGATCTGCCCGAAACACTCGTGGTGCCGCAGATCGAGCTGTTCCTCGACAGCAAGAAAAAAGATTTTTACCTGGAGTTTGGGTCAGTGAAAACCGGTCGTGACGACCAGAGCTACCGGATGCGCGCGGGCCGGTACGGCCTTTTGGATCTCGAATTTGTCTGGGATCAAATTCCACATTTGTTCAACGTCGATAACGCCCGTACGCCGTACAGCATGAACAGCGGCAACTATACGCTGTCGTCGAAACCCGCGGGCACGACGGGCGCGAACATGCGCGACTGGGTCAATGCCAACGCGCAGCCCGTGGACCTTAAGCTCTATAACGGGTTAGCCAAATTCAACTTGCGTTACACGCCGAATCCGGGTTGGACCTTCACCGGCAGTTACGGTTCGCAAAATACCGCCGGCGGGCGCGCCTTTGGGGCATACTTCGGGCCGAGTCCGGGCAGCTACAATATCACCGAGCTGGTCGAGCCGATCGATTACCAAACTCATAACGTTGAGCTCGGTGCTGAATACGCCGGCAAGGGCTGGACTCTGGGGCTGAAGTACAACGCATCGCTTTTCCATAACAACAACAGCACGCTGACCTGGGACAACCCGCTCAATACCACCGGCGTCGGCGCCGGGTGCACGGACTCGGCGACTTACGCGGCGGGAACGGGGCCCTGCCGCGGCCGTTTTGACCTGTACCCGAGCAATCAGGCCCACACGTTTACCTTGACCGGCACGGCGAATCTGCCGTTCAAAACCAACCTCATGAGCGCATTTTCTTACGGTTGGAGGTTGCAGGACGATAAATTCTTACCTTTCACGATAAACAGCGCGGTGACCCAGCCGTCGATCAGTCGGAACAGTCTCGACGGCGATGTGCGCCCGACGATGTTAAATGCCACGTTGGTCAATGATTATTTCAAGGACGTGGGGCTGAAGGCCTTCTACCGATACTACGACTTCGACAACCGCAGCAAGCGGGTGCTTTTGCCGGACGGCATCATCGTCAACGATCAGGGAGCGGCGAGCGGCAACGAATATTATTCGTTCCCGTATTCCTACGCGAAACAAAATGTCGGTTTCGACGCTTCTTACAAATGGACCCGGTGGTTGACGGCGAAGATGAGCTACGGCTGGGAGCGCCTGCATCGCGAGTATGCCCGGGAGCTGTTGAATTCCAACGAGCATAGCTTCGGTCCGACGTTCGATATTCAACCGACGGTAGCGACGTTGTTCCGGTTCTCTTACAAGCGCTCCATCCGTGATGCGCATGATTACGATGCCGGCCGCAATGCCGCGGTCGAGATCGGCGAGACACCGGATGACGTTCGCCTATCACGCCTTGGTGAATTGCGGAAATTTGACGAAGCGGCGCGCGATAGGGATCGAATCAGTTTCTTTACGCAATTCTCTCCGTCGGAGAATCTGACCCTTCACGGTGGCTTTGACTACACCCATGATCGTTATCCGCGTTCGGTCATCGGGGTGCAAAAAGACGTCGATTACGCTCCGTCACTGGGTGTCGTGTACGCGCCGCTGGACTGGTTGTCGATTTTCAGCGACTACAACTGGGAGCGTTTTGACTATCGATTGCAAGCGATCGCGCGCAACACCGGCCCCGGCGGTTGTCCCGATTTGGAAGCGCGAACATCGACAAACTGTCCCGCCGCCACTTGGCGTAGCCGAGGCAACGATGAGATTCACACCGTCAAGCTTGGCACGGACATGCAGGTGATCAAAAATCTCCTCAACTTTCGTTTGCAGTACGGTTTCTCCGTCGGCAGCAGCGAGGTGCGCGCGAGCGGTAACAGCCCCGCGTCGGGTGATACCGGAGTCGTCCCGGCCACCGATTACCCTACCATCGTGAATCGCTGGCACGAGATCCTGGCCCGGGCGGAGTATATCCTCCACAAAAACGTTGCCTTACAACTCGGCTATTATTTCAACAGCTACAGCAGCAAGGACGCCAGCGTTGATATCATGAGGCTTTGGATGGGTGACGTCGAAACGCCTGCAGGTGGGCCTACCTTTAATAGCTCTACCGGCCGATCGATTTTTCTCGGCGATCGGGGCAAGGGAGCGTATCAAGCTCACATCGGCCTCATCGGCTTGAAATTAAGGTTTTAGTTGCTTCATGGGAACAACTTGGGGGCCGCTCGGTTATTGCGGCTGGCTTCACTAACCCGAATAAGAAGTCCACATCGGTCGTCTAAGGGGAACGGAGACAAATGAAAATAAGGTTCCAATATTTATCCGGTCTTTCCCTTTTTTTGGCGCTCGCACCGATTTTTGCCTTGGCTCAGACGAAGGGCAACCCGAAAGCGGGGAAGGTTAAATATGATGCCAATTGTACGGCCTGTCATGGGACGACTGGTAAAGGCGACGGTGTAGCGGCGGCCGCATTGAACCCCAAGCCGCAGGACCACACCAACGGCAAGATCATGAACGCCCTCAGCGACAAATATTTATTTGACATCATCAAGGGGGGCGGCGCGGCGGTAAATAAATCAAAGATCATGCCCGTTGCTAGTAAGCAGCTGAACGATCAGGACATATGGGATATGGTCGCGTATATTCGCAGTCTCGCCAATCCCCCTTACAAGCCTTCGAAGTAATCTTCGACATCGCTTTCTCAGCGCCTCTTCGGGGGTAATACTGAGGAGCGCTTTATTCTCAGTTTGCATTTCCCTGCCGTTCTCGCTGCCTCGGCTCAACTCGCCTCGATCACGATTCCGAATCATGCGAGTTTGTCTAAATTTTTTCCCAATCTAAGGAAACCCTCGTCCTCTGCTGACGTAAATACAACGAAACGCTCGTGGCACGCGGCTTGCGCAGTGTTTGAGTGAAATCGTCGGGCCAGACAGGGGAAGGAGCGTGGTCGCAGGTTAGTGACCGCACGGTTGACGGTGAGACGGATAATTCTAATTGTGGCAGTCGCTTTGGGAGCTTCGGCTTGGGCGTACTGGGCCGGCTGGGGCATTTCCAGCGTCGAGCAGCCCATCGAGTTTCCGCACAAAACTCACATCGAGCAAAAAATTCCCTGCACAGGTTGCCATCAACGCGCCGAGAAAGATCTCGTCGCCGGGCGGCCGCCCACCGAGTTATGTCTAGCTTGTCACGCAAGCGCGGATTCCAAAAGCGCGGAGATTAGTAAGCTCAAAGCCTTTGGCGAGAAAGGTCAAGAAATTCCCTGGCAACGGGTGTGGCGGCTGCCTGCGCATGTATTTTTCTCTCATCGGGTCCATGTCGCCGTAGCGAAGCTCGACTGTCAATCCTGTCATGGTCCCATGGAAACTCTCGATCGCCCACCCGCGCGACCTCTTAAGACCCTTAAGATGGACGATTGCATTGGCTGCCATACGAAGTCGAAAGCAACCGCTGCTCCCAAGCTCGATGTGGCGCACCCAAGCTATGTTCCGGTGCAAAGGTTTGTCAACGATTGTAATGTTTGCCATCGCTGAGGAGCGCGATGCGATTTACCCGAAGACAATTCATTCAAGCCTTGACCGGTGCCGCGGGCGCGGCAGCCCTGGTTAACAACCAGATTACCGCAGTGGATCAGGTGGCGGACGATGTACAACGCTGGGCTAAGCCGGAGGAAGTTGTCGTTCCGACCATCTGTCAACAGTGTCCGGGTGGCTGCGGACTGTTGGCGCGAACTCTCGATGGTGAGGTTTCGGGTCTCTCGGGAAATCCGCTTCACCCGATCAATCGCGGCTCGGTATGTCCCAAGGCTTTCGGCGGGTTGCAACTTCTCTACGACTCAAGCCGCATCAAAGGTCCGCTGGCGCGCGCTGGCGACAGAGGGCGCTTTCGGCCCATCGGGTGGGACGAGGCCCTGGCCATGGTTACGAGTCGTTTGTCCGATCTTCGAGCTAAAGGCCTTTCGCACACGGTGGCGATCCTTGGCGGGCAGTACCGGGGTTACCGAGATACGCTGTGGAGCCGATTCGCACAGGCCTACGGCACACCGAACTATATTCGACTGCGTTGCTTCTCGCCGGAAAAACCCGCCCTCGCACACGTGCTCATGCAGGGTGTAACGACGCCGCTCGCGTACGATTTAGCGGAGGCGCAGTTCATTCTCTCCTTCGGTGCAAATTTACTGGAGTCATGGATGGGACCGGTTTATGCGTCGCAGGCCTATGCGCGCTTGCGGCGAAGCGTGGATCGACCGCGGGGATGGTTCGTTTACGTTGACCCGCGGCGGTCGACCACAGCGATCAAGGCGGACCGTTGGATCCCGATCGTTCCCGGCACCGATGGAGTGTTGGCCCTTGGTATCGCCAACGCCATGATCCGTGAGGGGCTTTACGATCAGGGGTTCGTCGAGCAAAGGACGTCTGGATTCGAAGACTGGGTGGACGGCACCGGGCAACAGCATATCGGATTTAAGAATCTTGTCTTGCAGGATTACGGTCTGTTCACCGTTTCCGCGCACACCGGGGTTCCGGTAAAAAATATTCTGGAGATTGCGCGGAGCCTCGCCGCCATCAAGCCCGCTGTTGTCATTGGCGAACGCGGTCCGGCCTACGGTTCCGATGATCTCTATACCCGTATGGCGATTCATAGTCTGAACGCTCTGGTCGGAAACATCGGTGTCGTCGGTGGCCTGCGGATTCAGGGCGAAATCCCATTGGCACCTTTACCAGCGGTCAATCAAGACCCCACGGCAAAGCAGGGCGCAGCTCAGATGCGGCTCGACGGCGCCGGTGAGAAAAACTATTTCATGGTTTCGGATGCGCCGCAGCTTTTGCCGGGCCGAATTCTCAGCGCGAACCCATATCCCATAAACGCGCTGTTCCTATTCGCGACCAATCCGTTGGCTAATCATCCGGCGAAAGAGGCCTTCGCCGCCGCATTGGAAAAGATTCCGCTTATCGTCAGCTTTTCGCCTTTCCTCGATGAGTCTAGCGCGATGGCGGACCTTATCCTGCCCGATCAGACCTACTTGGAGCGATGGCAAGATGATCAGGTCAACCATCTGGCAGGCTTTACCTGCTTCAGCGTGGCGCGACCGGCTTCGCGGCCGCTGCATCAGAACCGTAATAGCTCTGACGTCTTGCTCCAGATGGGTCAGAGCCTCGGCGGCGCCGTCGCAAGAAATTTTCCGTGGAAGACATTTGAAGAACTTCTCGGCGCGGGCGCTCAAGGGCTTTTCAAGTCCGGCCGTGGCTATGTCGTTTCCATCAATGCTCAAGAGGCGTTGCGCAAGGTTCTGGAACGTCAGGGATACTGGTTGGCCGAATTTAACGACTTCGACGCTTTTTGGAATGCCCTGCTCCAGCGCGGTGCTTGGTGGGATCCGAGTGGCTTGCCGACAGGCCAAATGGCCTTGCTGCAAACACCGTCAGGAAAGTTTGAGTTTTACTCAACAAGGCTGAAAGAATTAGTTGAGAACGCTGCGACGAGCGAAGAGGCGCGTAAGTCTGTCGTCGCCAGGCTCGGCGCCGGGAAATCACAAGATCTTCTCTACCTGCCGGCCGTAGCGATCCGAAGTGCCAAGAAATCTGAAACCTTTCCTCTCCGGCTCAATACTTACCGTCTCATGAGCCGGCCCATGGGCGGCGGCAAGAACCAGCCCTGGCTCTTGGAACAACCGGCGGTTCACGTTCAGGCTTCGTGGGAGGGATGGGTTGAAGTCCATCCGGAAACCGCCGGCCGCCTAGCAATCAAGGAGAATGATTGGGTCTGGGTCGAATCGGCAAAAGGCCGAGTGAAGCTGCGCGTCAAGCTTTATTCGGGCACTGTTCCTGACGTTATTCATATTCCTCTCTTCGGTGGCGATGGGCCGAATCCGAATGACCTGATCGCCAACGAGACCGATATCCTACGGGGTTTCGGGGTGCTTAATCACACACAGGTTAAGGTCAGGAGGGCGTAAAGTGGCATTGTGGGGGATGGTTATCGATTTGGATCGCTGTACGGGATGTCAAGCCTGCGTGATGGCATGCAAGGCTGAGAACAATGTTCCTGCAGTTGGCGCTAAAGAAGCAAAACGCGGGAGAGTCATCAGTTGGATGCAGGTGCTCACCGAAATCGATGTGGAGCATCATGGCGCGAAGATGCGATTCATTCCGCGGCCTTGCCTTCAATGCGATGATCCGCCCTGCACCAAGGTTTGTCCTGTGTACGCGACTTTCCGAAATCCCGAAGGCATCGTTGGGCAGATTTACGAGCGCTGCATCGGCTGTCGCTTTTGCATGGCCGCCTGTCCTTATAATGCCAAATATTTTAATTGGCACAGCTACCAAAAGGAGGGGCCGGGCCAGAATCCGGATGTTTCCGTGCGCGAAAAAGGAGTCGTCGAGAAATGCACCTTTTGTCATCACCGCCTGCAGAATGCTCGAGAGAAGGCTTTGGCGGAAAAGCGGGACTTCGATCCCACGTCATACGTTCCCGCGTGCAGCGAAGCCTGTCCAGCTCAGGCGATTGTCTTCGGCGATCTCTCCGATCCAGCGAGCGAGGTATCGAAGCTCGCGCACAGCCCGCGCGCATTTAAACTCCATGAAGAGTTAGGCACTAAGCCCAAGGTGATCTATCTGACGGAGGGCGAAACAAGTGGCTGATCCGTGGGATGCTCACGAGGATATTCTTCTCGCTCCTATCGAACGCACGGGCCCTGGGTTCTACTGGGCGGTCGGCTTTCTTAGCCTGTTGATCTTATGGGGGGCCATTGCCTATGCGGTACAATTCACCGCGGGGCTAGGGGTGACGGGTCTACACCAGCCGGTGGGTTGGGGCTTCTACGTTACCAACTTCGTTTTCTTTATCGGTATCAGCCACGCTGGAACACTTATTTCAGCTATTCTGCGATTGTCTAAGGCGGAATGGCGGCGCCCAATTACGCGCATGGCGGAGGTCATTACCTGCATGGTGATTTTTATCGGTGCGGGTCAGATCCTCGTAGATTTGGGGCGGCCTGATCGCATGATGAATGTTTTGCGCCATGGCCGTTATCAATCACCGCTGCTTTGGGACGCGACCAGCATCAGCGCCTATCTCACCGCCAGTCTGACTTATCTTTACCTGCCGATGATTCCCGATATCGCGATCTTGCGGGACCGTCTCGGTAAACGGAAGCTTCTCTACAGTGTCTTGGCCCTCGGGTGGACGGGCACCGAGCACCAGCAACGGGTACTTAATCGCGCCATTGCGATCATGGCGGTATTGGTCATTCCCATCGCTGTGTCGGTCCACTCGGTAGTATCTTTTGTTTTCTCAATGACGCTCCAACCTTCGTGGCATTCCACTATATTTGGCCCCTACTTCGTCGTCGGCGCCATTTTCTCCGGTATTGCCGGCCTCATTCTCACGATGATTATTTTTAGAAAGGCCTACAAGCTTCACTATTACCTCAAGCCGATTCATTTCCGTTACCTCGGGCAACTGCTGCTCATCATGTCGCTGCTCTGGTTCTATTTCACGTTTGCTGAGTATCTTACGGGCTATTACGGTGCGGAGCCCGAGGAGATGAAAGTTTTCTGGGCCAAGTTTACCGGACCCTTCTGGCCGTTTTTCTGGGCTATGGTGCTTTGCAATTTCGTGGTTCCTCTTGCCTGTTTGGCGAGTTTAAAGCGGCACACCGTAGGTAAAGTCATGATTGCCTCAGTGGCGATCGTCGTGGGTATGTGGCTTGAGCGCTTCATTATCGTTGTTCCCACGCTGTCCTTTCCACGACTGCCGTTTCCTGAAGGCGTTTACTTGCCGACCTGGGTGGAGTGGGGGGAAACCGCCGGCAGTTTCGGCCTCTTCGCTCTATTTTATCTTTTTTTCACGAAGTTTTTCCCAATTATTTCTATCTGGGAGATTCGCGAAGGGCGGGAAACGAGCCTAAAGGAAATCGAAGAAAGAATCGCAAGTTATCTTCCGGGCGAGGTTGAGGAAAAGACTTAGGGCGCGATCAGGAGGGTCATGTGGAACATCAACCGCCGGTTTCGGATCGGTTAGTGAGAACGTTGCAATGGGTGTGGTTAGGAGGCGCTTTCTTGCTGGTGGGTAGCATCGTTCTCTGGATCATTGGGTTGATCCGTGCCGCCTGGAAACTGGACGACGTCCTCTCAGCCTCTGTCGGAATCTCCATCGTCGCGATACCGGTTTTTCTCGTCTTCATGGGTGTGGTCTTCTACGTCTTTTGGGGCATCGCGCTGCATGGGAGGGATCGTGAAGATTAACTTGCTCTTCATCGTTCTAGCTCTAGTGCTAGCTATCGGCCATGATCCAGGGTCGCGCGTCCATGCAGCGGAATCCGTTTCGCCCATTCTCCCAGGCAATCCTCTCGAGGGAAGTCAGCTTTTTGCCGAAAAAGGCTGCCTCCGCTGCCATTCAATAAACGGCGTCGGAGGTGTCGGCGGGCCGGACCTGGGTGAAGGCATTTTGAAACGTTCTTTCCTTGATATAGCCGGCGTCATGTGGAACCACTCACCGGGAATGGCTCATGTGATCGAGGAGCGTCACGCCGTGCGCCCCGTTTTTAAACCGCCGGAAATGGCCAGTCTGCTCTCGTTCTTGTACTACATCGGGTCCTTAGGTCCTCCAGGGGACGTGATCAAAGGTGAGCGCATCTTTCGCGATAAAGGGTGCGAGTTTTGTCATTCCCTGGGCGGAAAAGGAGGAAGCCACGGACCAAAGCTCGATAGCTATAGCCGCTACGCTTCACCCATTTATCTAACCGTTGGTCTTTGGAATCGAGGAAAGGCCATGGCCGGCGTCATGGAAGCGTTGAGGATTCCACGTCCCACGTTCGAAAAAAACGACATTCCAGATCTCTTAGCATATATTCGCAGTATGGGTACTAACGTCGAGCGAATCTACGCTAAACCGGGGAGCCCGCGGCGCGGCGAGACACTTTTTTCGGAAAAACGCTGCGCGGAGTGTCATTCAGTCGGTCCAGCAAATGATCAAACCCGTGCTAATCTGCGAACAAGGCTCGTCAAAGGCAGCCTGATGACGATCGCGGGTGCCATGTGGAACCATGGTCCAAAAATGTGGGCGGATATGGCACGGCGCAATGTCCCCTTGACCTTGCTTACGACGGATGAGATGTCTGACATCGTCGGTTATCTCTACTTCCTTCAGTTCATTGATTCGCCCGGTGTCGCCGCCCGAGGACGGGTGGTTTTCGAAGAGAAACGTTGTGGCAGGTGTCATACATCACAGGAAAGCAGGGCGGGACCGGCGGCTGATCTATCAAAGACCGCAAAACTAGAGACTCAGTTAGAAATAGTAACCGAGATGTGGAACCACGCCAGCACGATGGAACAACGAATGCTTCAGGAATCCGTCGAGTGGCCAGTATTTAGAGGAGGTGAGATGGCGGATCTCGTCGCATATCTGCTTTCAAGCCGCAAGCAAACGGATCGGCCGTTCGCGCAAAAAAAGTGATGGTGAAATTGCTGCCGCTAATGTTTGCGCTAGTCGTTGAAAGGGGAAAGAGCCATGAAGCGAACCGTAAGAGTAACGATTCTGGCCGTGGCAATGATGAACATGCTTTTTTCCCCCGTGGTTGGCCTGTTCCAGCCCGCCGAAGTTTTTTCCCAGGATCCGCTTGCCGGTTCCCGGGTTTTCGGCGCCAAAGGCTGCTCGGGTTGTCATGCCGTGAACGGCGTCGGCGGAAAATTAGCTTCCGACCTCGCGCGTACATCTAAACCGCGTAGCTTCTACGACCTGGCGAGCGCAATGTGGAATCACATCCCAGAAATGGCCACGCGGATGCGCCAACTGGGCAAACCTCTGGTCCAGTTGAGCCCGCGCGAGACCGGCGATTTGATTGCCTTTCTCACCACAGTGAATTATTTTGATCCGATTGGCGACGCAAAAGCGGGCAAGAAGGTTTTCAACGACAAACGGTGCGTGCTTTGCCATCAAATAGAGCATGTCGGCGGGGTCTTTGGACCGAGTCTTGACTCGGTCACGCAATTTGGCGCGATCTTCTTCGCCGCCGCCATGTGGAACCATGGTCCGGCGATGGCCGCCGCAATGGAGGCGAAGGGAATCAAGCGGCCGGTTTTTAGCGGTAGGGAACTGAGAGATCTCACCGCCTATGTGAAGTCGGTATCCCGCGCGCGCGGCGATGAACCGATCCAGGTGTTGCCCGGTCCGACCGAAGAGGGGGAGAAGTTGTTTGCAGCCCGAGGCTGCGTTGATTGTCATGGGATCAGAGCAACTGGTGGCCCGGTGGGACCCGCGTTGGCCGGGCGCAAGCTCTATCCCAGCCTGTTTGAATTCGCCGCCGCTATGTGGAACAAAGGGCCGGCCATGACACGCGAAATCAAGCGCCGAGCTGTGTCCATTCCGGCACTGCAAGCGAATGAGTTGGCGGACATCGTCGGTTATTTGTATTCGGTGGACTACTTCGCCGGGGCCGGCGATCCGGACCGGGGCGGTGCACTGATCAAGGCGAAGGGCTGTCTAAACTGCCACTCGATCCGGGGACAAGGCGGGCAAGTAGGGCCTGACCTAGCAAAGGTGCGCGGCTTGGATCGGCCCGCTAACGTGGTTTCCGCAATGTGGAACCATGGGGTCGCCATGGAGAACAAAGTGCGCGAAAAAGCCGTTGCTTGGCCGGCGTTCAAGGGAGATGAAATGGCCCAGGTCGTTGGGTTCCTTGAAACGCTTGCGAGGAGCCGTCGGTGAGCCTGCCCAACGGGCTGTGGTGGGTGGCGTTGCTCGTTTTGCTCCTAATCACCTATTCTTCGCCTACACGAATCAACGCTCAGCAGCAAGCGGATACCTGCGCACTATGCCACTCGGCACTTGGTATCGAGCATCTGACCAAGCCCGCCGAAGACTACAAAACGGATGTCCATGCGGCCAAAGGTTTTGGCTGCGTCGCGTGTCACGGCGGGGACGCCGGCAAAATGGGGCTGGAGGCCATGGACCGGACGAAGGGGTATATCGGCAAACCAACTCGGGCTCAGGTGATCGAGGTTTGCGGCCGCTGCCATTCGGACGCGCGCTTCATGAGGCAATATAATCCCAACCTGCGAATTGACCAAGTGGCCGAATATTTCACCTCGGTGCATGGTCGGCGGTTGAGAGAGCAAAAGGATGAGAAGGTCGCGACCTGCGCCAGTTGCCATCCGGCGCATTCCATAAGACCGCCCAGCGATTCGCGCTCTTCGGTTCATCCGGCGCGGGTCGCCCAGACTTGCGGTTCATGTCACGCGAGCGCCGAGTACATGAAGCCGTACAAGATACCCACCGACCAGGTCGAGAAGTACATAAAAAGCGTGCATTGGAAGATGATCACGAGCAAAGGCGATCTGTCGGCGCCGACATGCAACGATTGCCACGGTAATCACGGCGCGGCTCCGCCCGGCGTCTCATCAGTTGTCCATGTGTGCGGCCAGTGTCATGCAGTCAACACGGAGTTGTTTAACAAAAGCCGCCATAGCCAGATTTTCGTGCAAATGGGCCTCCCCGGTTGCGCGAGCTGTCATGGTAATCACGCAATTACCGAGACCAGCGATGCGATGTTGAGTTCGGGCGATAAATCCGCCTGTGCGACTTGTCACACCCCAGCGTCTTCAGGCGGGACGTTGGCGGCGGCCATGCTCGGTTCCATCGATCGTTTGAAGACCGGTTATGAGAAGACCCTCGCGGTTCTCCAAAATGCCGAGCACGCCGGCATGGAAGTAAGCCAACCCCTGTTCGAGCTCAATGAGGCCAAGACGGCCCTGATTAAAGCGCGCGCGGCGGTCCACGGATTCGATCAGGCGATTCTCGACAAGGAAATCGAGCCCGGGTTGAAGATCAGTGAAAAGGTATTTGCCCGAGGCCTGAAGGCGATGGATGAGTTGCAGTATCGACGCAAAGGTTTGGCGGTGGCGGTTTTGATTATTCTGGCTTTGATCATTGGCTTGGTGATCAAGATCAGGCGCATGGAAAGAGCCAAATAACCCAGACAGGAAATGACACCGCATGGTTAACAACCAAACATCGGCCGCGCCCGATCAGGGGCGGAGAAATTTTCTCAACTGGTTCCTGACAACCAGCGCCGGCGCGTTTATCGTGTCGGTGCTGTATCCTCTAAGCCGCTATCTAGTCCCACCCAAGGCGGAAGAGTCCACCGCCCACACCGTGACGCTGGCGATCAAGCCCCAAGAGATCAAAGCGAACAGCGGACAAATCGTCCGTTTTGGCAGCCAACCGGCGATTTTGATCAAGACGCCCGCCAACGAGCTCAAGGCATTCGCTGCCGCTTGCACCCACCTTGCGTGCATTGTTCAGTACCGCCCGGATATCAGCCATATTTGGTGTGCCTGTCATAACGGACATTTCGATTTGAACGGCAAGAATATCGAAGGGCCGCCGCCCAAACCGTTGGAGGAATACGCCGTGAACGTCAGAGGCGATCAGATCGTCGTGAGCAAGAAAGGTTGAGAGCAGAATGGCAAACCATGGCTCACCGCACGGCAAGCTTTGGCACTGGCTCGATGAACGCATCGGGCTGGACGATTTTGCCAAGGTCGCCAAGAAAAAAGAAGTGCCGCTGCACCGCCACACGTTCTGGTATTACTTCGGCGGCATGACGTTGTTTCTGTTCATGATCCAGGTCGTCACCGGAATACTCCTCCTGCTCTACTATCGTCCCAGCTCAGGCGAAGCCTTCGAATCGATCCAGTTCATCATGACAGAAGTTGAGTTCGGCTGGCTCGTGCGCTCGATTCACTCATGGTCGGCCAATCTTATGGTTTTCGCCATGTTCATCCACCTTTTCAGCGCGTTTTTTTTAAAAGCATACCGCGCGCCGCGGGAATTGACCTGGCTTTCCGGCGGCCTGCTCATGGGCCTGACGCTGGGGTTCGGTTTCACCGGCTATCTCTTGCCGTGGAACGAACTCGCTTTCTTTGCGACTCGCGTGGGAACTGAAATCCCGGGCGTCGTGCCGGTAGCGGGGCCGTTTTTACGCACGCTCTTGCGCGGCGGTGAAGAGGTTACCGGAGCGACGCTCACGCGCTTCTATGGAATTCACGTCGCCATCCTGCCCGCCATTGTTACCGTGATTCTCGGGCTGCATCTCTTCCTGGTTCAGAAGCACGGCATGAGCCGGCCGCCGAGTGTCGAAGGCGACCAAGAGAAAAAATCGTCCATGCCTTTCTTCCCAAATTTTTTTCTGCGCGATTTGGTGGGCTGGCTTTGCGCGTTGGCCGTGCTCGCCGCGCTGGCGGCTTACTATCCCGCGGAGCTGGGCAAGAAAGCCGATCCCTTTCAACCGGCTCCCGCTGGCATCAAACCGGAGTGGTACTTCATGGCCATGTTTCAAACTTTGAAGCTGCTGCCGGGCCATATTCTCGGTATCGAGGGGGAACTTTTGGGTGTTCTCGGATTCGGCGTTATCGGGCTGGTGTTGATTGTCATACCCTTTCTCGATCGGGGAGCGGCGCTAGGAAAGCCAAGCCGACTGGCTGCCGCGTTTGGCGCATTGCTTATTGTTTATTCCGCCATACTGACTTACCTCGGATACACCATGAGTCCGACGAAATGAATGCCCGCCAATCTTAAGAAAGTATTGGTCCAATACACTGACGCGAGGAAATTAGAGGAGAAAACAACGATGCGAAGGAAAATAGCGATGGCGATGGTGGGACTGTTGGTCGGCAGCGGGGCGGCTGCGGCGGCCCATGCGGCTGATGCGGCAGCGGGCAAAGCTCTGTATGAAAAATCCTGTGCCGGATGCCACGGTCCGGACGGCAAAGGGAACCAGAAAATGGCGACGATTCTCGGCGAGAAGGGGCTTAACATCGTAGGCAAGGATACCGCCAAGAAATCCGACGACCAGCTGCTCAAAATCATCTCCGAAGGCGCTGGCAAGATGCCGGCTGCCAAGCTTACCAAGGAGGAGCAAAAACAAGCTTTGAGTTACGTGCGCTCGTTGGCCAAGTAATGCGCCGCTCGACAGCGAGCGTGCGCGCCGTCGGTGTCATCGGCGAATCAATGATTGATAGCGCTTCAGTAGTTCGATCGGTACTAAACTCATGAATCCAAATTCCGCAGTTGCGCTCAGCAGGAAGCGCGAGGCGGAACCCTTCCGTAGCAAAGACCATGGGTTTCTGGCTCTGAGCCGACATCGATCAGCGGTGCTTGGTGGAACGTTAAAGCTCGTGACAGCGAAGTGCGTAAGCGCGAAATGACTTTGAAATTTTCACAGTTGGACGCCTTCGCTACTCCAGGGTTGCACCTCGCTTGCGGGCTCCTTAGTTTAACTGCGGAATCCGGGATGAATGCGCGATGCACGTCGCCCAATCCGCGGCTTATCGCGGCAAATCCGAAAACATCGCGCAGCTCCGCGATGAAAAGACGGAAGGAAGCTCTTTAGAACCTTCTTTGCTAGCCTGGCGGCCCTTGCGCCGAGGAGAGACTGGGGATTTCCTGTCCCTGAAATGTCGCTTGCGCAATACCCATAACGGATCACGGCTTTGCCGGCGCGATCCGGTTTTGCAGGAAGGCCGACACGACTTCGGCGAGGTCAGGATGACTGATTTCCTCGAGATCGTAGCGCACGCGGCTATAGGCCTTCGGTAAGGCAATGACGCGTGCCAGATCCACCGGCGTAGCTACGATAATTGCGTCGCACGGGACCGCGCTGATGGTTGCGGCCAGATCCCGGAGTTGCGACTCGGAATAGCCCATAGCCGGCAAAGCCTGGCTGAGCCAGGGATAGCGCGCAAACGTTTCACGCAGGGTACCCTGGGCGAAGGGCTTGGCGTCGATAATCTCGGCAGCGCCGTAGCGCTGCGCGGCGATGATCCCTGAACCGTAGGGCATCTCGCCGTGGGTCAACGTCGGGCCATCTTCGATTACCAGAACTCGCTTGCCTTTTATCAGTTCGGGTCTGTCCACGGTGACAGCGGAGCGGGACTGAATAACGGTCGCCTGGGGATTGATCCGCGCGATGTTGTCGAAGACCTCGCGCACGCCGGAGACCGGCGCCGAGTCGAGTTTGTTGACCACCAGAACTTGGGCGCGCCTGAAGTTGGTCTCACCGGGATGATAGAGCAATTCGTGGCCGGCGCGATGAGGGTCAAGCAATACGATTTCGAGGTCCGGCTTGAAAAACGGCCAATCATTGTTGCCGCCGTCCCAAACGATGATATCGGCTTCCTGTTCGGCGGCAGCAAGAATCCGGGCGTAGTCGACGCCGGCATAGACGACGACTCCCTCCCGGATATGCTGCTCATACTCTTCACGTTCTTCAATCGTACAATCTTGGCGGTCGCAGTCTTCAATGGACGCGAAGCGTTGCACCGCCTGGCGGGCGAGGTCGCCGTAGGGCATGGGATGGCGAACGACCACGGGACGGAATCGTTTCTCTCGCAGGATAGCATTAATGCGCCGGACCACGGAGCCTTTGCCGCAACCGGTGCGCACCGCACAAACGGAAATGACGGGCCGCTCGGCATCGAGAAAACTCCGTTCTGGGCCGATGAGGCGAAAGTCGGCGCCGCAGGCCAGCACGCGCGAAGCCAAATGCATCACGTTCAAGTGCGATATATCGCTATACGCGAAAATAGTTTGGTGAATTCGCTCCTTGACAATCAATTCTTCAAGGGATTCCTCGGCGTAGATGGGAATTCCGGCGGGGTAAAGATCGCCGCTCAACGACGGCGGATAGCAGCGGTTTTCAATGCCGGGGATTTGCGCCGCCGTAAACGCAACGACTCGATAAGCCGGATTAGCCCGGAAGCAAACGTTAAAGGTATGAAAATCACGGCCGGCCGCGCCCATGATCAAAAGCCGCGTGACCGCAGATGATTTGGTAGGAGTTTCCGTGCTCATGCTGGCGTCGTGCCCTCCAACGGAACCGCAAAATGAGCTATCTGGTTTATCGAGCAAGAGATATGCCGCGACTGCGGCAAGCGTGCTGATTAAAAATCCAAGAGTCACGGGCGCCGCGAAACCGCTGCTTCGCAACCTTGAGACAAAACCCGTGTTCTCTTCTCAGCCGTGAGAAATCTTGTCCGTAAACGCTGCGAACTATGTTGCAATCAGGCGCACTTTGTTTTTCTCCCGATGGCACGGACTGTGCGTTTTGTTGTGGCATGTCGCGGAAAGGGCGATGCGGCTGCTTGCTTTCGCATATTGCCAGGGTGCACAGAAGCGCCGCACCGGTGAACAGAGCATGAGTGATAGCCCGATCGTCGAAACGACCGTCGCTTATTTTTCAATGGAGATCGGCCTGGAAAGCAGTGTGCCGACTTATAGCGGCGGGCTCGGCATCCTAGCCGGGGATACGATCCGCGCGGCGGCGGATCTCAAGGTCTCGATGGTGGCCGTGAGCCTGCTCCATCGCAAAGGCTACTTTTACCAGCGGCTCGATTCCAGCGGCTGGCAGCGGGAAGAGCCGGTCGACTGGGTGGTAGGCGATTTTTTCACGGAAATGCCGCAGCGGGCGGTCGTCAACATCGAGGGACGCACAGTCCAGCTGCGCGCGTGGAAGTACGAAGTGCGCGATGCCGGTGAGTTTGTCGTGCCCGTATATTTCTTGGATTCGGATCTGCCGGAAAACTCCGAATGGGACCGAACATTAACGCATTATCTCTACGGCGGCGATCAGTATTACCGCCTGGCGCAGGAAGTGATCCTCGGCATCGGCGGTGTCCGCATGCTGCGCGCGTTGGGTTATCAAGCCATTCAGCGCTTTCATTTGAACGAGGGGCATGCAAGCCTGCTCGCCTTGGAGCTCTTGGATGAAGCGGCGAAGCGGGGTGGCAGAGATAACATCTCACATGATGATGTCGAAGCGGTGCGCAGAAAATGTGTCTTTACTACGCATACACCGGTGGCCGCGGGCCATGACAAATTCCCCATGGATCTCGTGAACCGTGTTCTCGGTCGCCGCGAAGTCGTAGAAATGAAGGACGTCTTTTGCTGCGACGATTTGCTCAACATGACGTATCTCGCGCTCAACCTGAGTCACTTCGTGAACGGCGTGGCGAAGCGGCATGGAGAAATTTCCCGGCTTTTGTACGCGGGCTACAACATCGATGCGATTACCAACGGCGTGCACGCGGCGACCTGGGCCGCGGAGCCCATCGCGCGGCTCTACGATCGTTATATCCCTGGTTGGCGCCAGGACAACTGCAGCCTGCGCTATGCTCTCAGTATGCCCGCGGAGGAAGTGTGGCATGCCCACGCGCAGGCGAAAAAATCGTTGATTCAGTACGTGAATCAAGAAACCAACGCCGGCATGGACGTGGATTTCTTGACCATCGGCTTCGCGCGCCGCGCCGCGCCGTACAAACGGGCGGATTTGCTCTTCGCGGATATGGACAGACTCAAAGAGATCTCGGCGAAAAGCGGCGACTTGCAGATTATTTACTCGGGCAAAGCGCACCCGCAAGACACGCCCGGCAAGGAACTGATCCAGCGGATCTATCGCGCCAAAGAAGCGCTGAGGTCGAAAATCAAGATCGCTTATCTCGAAAACTACAGCATGGAGATGGGCAGGATGATGACCGCAGGAGTCGACGTTTGGCTCAACACGCCACAGCCGCCGCTGGAAGCCTCGGGCACCAGCGGCATGAAAGCGGCGATCAACGGTGTGCCGAGCTTCAGCGTTCTCGATGGTTGGTGGGTGGAGGGCTGCATCGAAGGCGTGACGGGTTGGTCCATCGGGCCGCTGGAAATTGATCCGGCGGGGGCACGCAATCACACCCACGATGCCGAGGCCCTTTACGAAAAGCTAGAAGCAGTTATCATGCCGCTTTTCTACCAAAAGCGCGACGGATTTCTCGACGTGATGCGTCATGCAATTGCGCTCAACGGGTCGTTTTTTAACACTCATCGCATGCTGCTCCAGTATGTGGTGAAGGCATACCTTTAAACCCATGGTTACGAATAGTTGGAGGAGAGAAACGTAATGCCTGATTGGCAGTGGTTCATCGGTTTCCTTATCGCTTACATCGTGCTCATGCGTTGGGTGCTGCCGCGTCTAGGGATACCCACTTGAATGGCGCGCTCCTGTGACGTCGAGTCTCGACGCAAAACCCTCGATAGGAGCGAAGATCAGACGGAATGATCCGACAAATATCGTTGACGGCCTGAATCAGCGCTTCGAACGTCAAATGACAAATTCACAACCCTGGCATCAGCTCGAGGCGGCCGAGGTACTGCGGCACTTCGGCAGCGAAGCCGATGGCGGATTGAGCACGGCCGTGGCGCGCCGCAGACTGACTCAGTATGGCGCCAATGAGATTCAAGCCGCGCGCAGCATCTCCCCTTGGATAATTCTGCTCGAGCAGTTTAAAAACGTTCTGATCATCATTCTCATTATCGCCGTGATTCTGTCCGCGTTCCTCGGTCACGCCGTCGAGGCGCTGGCCATCGCGGTGATCGTACTCTTCGCCGCTCTCTTGGGTTTTTTTCAGGAGTACCGCGCCGAGCGGGCGCTGGAAGCTTTGCGCCAACTTGCCGCCCCCACAGCCGCGGTGCTGCGCGACGGCCAGGAATTCACCGTGCCGGCGCGTGAGCTAGTGACCGGCGATATCATTTATTTGCGCATGGGAGATAAAGTTCCTGCCGACGCGCGCTTGATCGAGGCCGCCAATCTCAAAGCGGATGAAGCCGCGCTAACCGGGGAATCCGTGCCGGTGGAAAAGCGGGCCCAGGCGCTACCGGTCGCGGATTTGCCGGTGGCAGACCGCAAGAACATGGCGTACGCCGGCACCGCGATCACCTATGGGCGAGGACGCGCCGTCGTAGTCGCCACCGGCATGCAAACGGAGTTCGGTCAGATCGCGCAATCCCTCCAGATGGTGGAGCATGCCAGGACTCCGCTGCAACAGAATCTGGACAGGGTCGGCAAGGCCCTCGCGCGCACTGCGCTAGCTATCGTGGCCGTGATCGGCGCCGTCGGCTTGCTGCGCGGCCAGCCGTTACTGGAGATGATCATTTTCGGCATCGCGCTTGCCGTGGCAGTGGTTCCCGAGGCGCTGCCCGCCGTGGTGACAATCTCGCTCGCCCTCGGCGTGCAGCGCATGGCTCGGCGCAATGCCCTGGTTAGGCGGCTGCCGGCGGTGGAGACGCTCGGCTGCGTGTCGGTGATTTGCTCCGACAAAACTGGAACGCTCACGAAGGACGAAATGACCGCGCGCAAGATTTTCGTCGCCGGAAAAATGATCGAAGTCTCTGGCGCTGGTTATGAACCCAAGGGGACATTTTCGATTAACGGCGCCATGGTCGAGCCGCCTGGTCCACTAAGAACGTTGCTGCGCGCTGCGTCGCTGGCGTCGGATGCCCATCTGGTGCGCGAGTCCGATCAAGGCTGGAATATCAAGGGCGATCCCACGGAGGGCGCTTTGATCGTCGCAGCGGCGAAGGCGGGGCTCATTAAGGCCGACCTCGATGCGAAGTTTCCGCGCGTGAGCGAGATCCCATTTACTTCCGAGTCGAAGCGGATGACCACGTTGCACGCCACCGCCGGCGGAACCGTCGCGTACGCAAAAGGAGCGCCCGAAATCATTCTCAATGCATGCGCGCGCGTCGAGCGCGATAACGGCGCCGCGTCATTGGACGCTGTGGGCAAGGAGTCGATCCTGCAGACGGCGCGGCAGATGGCGGAAGAGGCGCTCCGCGTCTTGGCCGTGGCCTATAAGCCGAATACGCAGTTGCAGGTTGCCGAGTGCGATATGATTTTTCTCGGACTCGTGGGCATGATCGACCCGCCGAGACCGGAAGCCAAAACCGCCATTGAGACCTGCGCGCGCGCCGGTATTCGGGCGATCATGATCACCGGCGATCATCCAATCACTGCAACGGCCGTAGCTCGTGAACTCGGATTGCTCGCCGATGGGCACGTGGTCACGGGCGTGCAGTTGGATGCGCTGAGCGATACCGATTTTGAGCGCGATGTCCAGCGTCTCAAGGTGTACGCGCGGGTGTCCCCAGCGCATAAGCTACGGGTTGTCACCGCGCTGCAAAAAAACCGTCAGTTCGTGGCGATGACGGGGGATGGCATCAATGACGCGCCGGCTCTCAAGAAAGCGGACATCGGTGTCGCCATGGGCATCACCGGCACCGACGTGACCAAGGAAGCCGCTGACATGACCCTCACCGACGACAACTTCGCCTCCATCGTCGCCGCCGTCGAAGAGGGGCGCGGGGTTTTTGAGAACATCAAAAAGTACCTGATGTTTCTGCTGTCCTGCAATTTTGGGGAAATCGTGCTGCTGGCCGGCGCGACTCTCTTGGGTTGGCCGCTGCCCCTGAGCGCGGTACAGATTCTTTATATTAATTTGGCCACCGACGGATTACCCGCGTTAGCCCTGGCAGTGGATCCGCACGAGACAGATCTCATGGCGCGGCCACCGCGGGACCCGCGCAGGGGAATCTTCACCCGTCCGGTGGTGACATTGATGCTGGTCGGCGGACTCTGGTCCGCTCTCGTCAATCTGGTAATGTTTCAGTGGGCGCTTGCTTCAGGGCGCAGTCTTAAAGAGTCGATGACAATGGTCTTTACCGGACTTGTGCTGATCGAGTTTTTTAAAGCCTACAACTACCGGTCCGACCGAAAATCCGTTTTGATTCGGCCGTTCGCGAATCAATGGCTGAACTGGGCGATCGTTTGGGAATCGGTGCTGTTACTGTTGGTTCTTTATTTGCCGTTTCTCCAGCAAGCGATCGGCACCTTCAGTCTGCCAGCAAACAATTGGCTGATTGTTGCAGGCGTGGCGCTGACGATTTTTCCGGTGCTCGAATTGGCCAAATGGATGGAGCGGCGCGGTTGGTTTGGAGCGATGACGTGATGCGATTGATTCTTGACCCCGGCGCAGCCAGCGCATTGAGAAACATTCAAGGCGCGTCAGGATGATCCTTTGGCTTCAATTTGCGGGTGTGACGGCGGTGATCGTATACGCCGGCTCTAACCTTTCCAAATACGGCGATGTGATTGCCGAGAAGACAGGCATGGGCCGAACCTGGGTCGGCGTCATCTTGATGGCCTCGGTGACGTCGTTGCCGGAATTGATCACCGGGGTCAGTTCCGTGGCGATCTTCGAATTGCCCGATATAGCGGCCGGCGACGTGTTGGGAAGTTGCATGTTCAATATTCTAATCATCGCATTGCTTGACGTGGCGAGCGGCCCGACACCCATCGCCGCGAAGGCGCATCAGGGCCAGGTGCTTGCCGCCGCTTTCGGAATTTTGTTGCTGGGGCTTGCGAGCATGAGTATTTTTTTCGGCCCCAATGTGGCGGCGGTCGGCTGGGTCGGCCCCTACAGTTTCGTTTTTTTGGCGACCTACGTCATCGCTATGCGGCTGGTGTTTTTATACGAAAGAAAACGCATCGGGGAACTGGTTCATGAACGAGTGGAAGCGGCGCGCTATGATAAGGTGCCGCTAAAAAAAGCTTATCTGGCGTACGCGCTCAATGCGCTGCTCGTGATCGGCGCGGCTACATACTTGCCCCGCCTCGGCGATCAGATCGCCGAGGCAACGGGATTGGGCAAGTCTTTCGTGGGCAGCATTTTTGTCGCCTTGACTACGTCTCTCCCCGAGTTCGTGGTTTCAATCGCGGCTTTTAGAATCGACGCCACGGATTTAATTTTCGGCAATCTGCTGGGCAGCAATTTGTTTAACATGGCGATCTTGGCGCTGGACGATTTTCTCTATTTAAAGGGCCCACTGCTGGCCGATGTATCCCCGGCTCATATCGTGACGGCCAACGCGGCGATGGTTATGACCGCCATCGCGGTGATCGGTCTCACTTACAGAGTCAGCAAAAAGCGTTTTCTTTTCGCCTGGGATTCTTTAGCGATCGCGGCCGTGTACGCGCTGGCGGTCGCGATGATTTATCGGATGGGGTAACCCAGACAATCCCGATGGAGAATGACAAGCTGTGAAGATCCTCGTGCTCAACAGCGGTAGCTCGACGGTCAAGTTCCAGGTGATTGAGACCACGGATGCAAGCGGTGAGTCGCGCCGGCAGCAAAAACTTGCCCGCGGCCTGGTCGACCGCATCGGCGCTGCGGCATCGTATCGATTCGAAGCCCAAGGCACGACGGCGAATTCTGATTTCGTAGCGATTGGCGACCATGAGCAAGCGGTGCGGTTGATTATCGACTGGCTACGAGCGAATGGACACGCCGGGGGCTTCGATGCCGTCGGTCATCGCGTGGTTCACGGCGGCGCCGAATTCACGTCGCCCGCGCGGATCGATGACAAAGTCCTCGCCCGGATCGAGGCTCTCAGTGACGTCGCGCCGCTGCACAATCCCGCCGCGCTGAGCGGCATTCGCGCCGCTCGAAAGATTCTCGGGGATTCGTTGCCGATGGCTGCCGCTTTTGACACATCCTTTCACCGCACGATTCCCGATGAGGCCGGACTTTACGCGATTCCTTACGAGCTGTCGGCCAAACATGGCATCAGGCGCTACGGCTTCCATGGCCTGGCGCATCAGTTTTCGTTGCTGCGTTACGGCGAGCTCGCAGGAGTATCGCCGGATAAAGCCAGCATCGTCACGCTGCATCTTGGCAACGGCTGTTCCGCCACCGCCATTCGGCGCGGTGAATCGATAGACACATCGATGGGCTTTACACCGCTCGAAGGGCTGGTCATGGGAACGCGCAGTGGCGATATCGATCCGGCACTGGTGGACTATCTCGCTCAAAAGGAAGGTGTCAGCGCGGCTGAAATCGAGAGCTGGTTGAACAAACGCTCGGGACTGCTGGGGCTTTCGGGGCTGTCCCAAGACATGCGCGAATTAACGGCGGCGTACGAATCGAATTCGCGCGCGCGCCTGGCCGTCGATGTTTTCTGCCACCGGGCGCGCAAGTATTTAGGCGCTTATCTCGCGCTGGTAGGCGGCGCTGAAGCGGTGGTGTTCAGCGGTGGCATTGGAGAGAATTCACCATTGGTAAGGGAAAAGATTTGCGCCGGCATGGAATGGTGCGGGCTAAATTTGGATGCGCGACTCAACGCGACAGCGCCGGCGCACGACTGGCGCATCGCTGCTGAAGATGCAAAAATAATCGCCTACGTCGTCCATACTGACGAAGAAGGGATCATCGCCCGCGAGACCGCGCGGCTTTGCGTGATGTAGGACGCAGATAACAAATTTAACCACAAAGTGCCTAGCGCGGCGACGCCGCAACCAAACGCCGAATATCTCGCGCAAAGGAAAGAAAGGATTCCGAACTTGGCGCCATTGGCGTCTCTTCGACGTTGCTCAGGACATGCTTGGCGCGGGAATAATTCTGGGCGCCGCTAAACTAAAAGGCAAAGACCGCCGGTAAAAATTGCGCAGGCCGCGAAAACTTTCAACTCTTTTCATCAAGTTGGATTTGACGTTTGGAACGACTGGAACGGCTTGAACGATTGGAACCCAATTAGTCGGTGGTCGATTGAAGTTTTGGATTATCGTCATAGGGCTTGTCACGTTAGCTGTGGCGCTCGGCGTCGCTTGGTTGCGGCGGGAAAATGCGCAGTTGCCGCCGGGATTCGCCTCGGGCAACGGCCGCATCGAGGCGGTTGAGTACGACATCGCCACCAAGCGCCCCGGCCGGATTGCCAAAGTGCTGGCGCGGGAAGGGGATAGGGTTGAACCCGGCCAAGTACTTGTGGAGATGGATGTTCGCGATCTCCAGGCCGAGCTTAGACAAGCCGAAGCGGAGTTGCGCCGGTCGGTCGAGAGCCGGTATCAGGCGGTTGCCGGCGTGGCGCAAAAGCGGAGCGATATCAAACTAGCGATGGCCGCCATAGCGCAACGCGAAACCGAACTGAAGTGGGCTGAAGTCGAGTTTGAACGGTCCCGGGAGCTGCTCAAACGAGAGTTGATAGCGCGCCAGCAGTTCGACGAAGATCAAACCAAAAAGCTTACGTCGGAAGCTGCTCTGGCCATGGAACAGGCGCGCAAGCTGACCGCCGATGCGGCCCTGAAGGCCGCCGAGTTTCAAGTCAGCCAGAGCGAGGCGGCCAGCGACGCGGCACGGGCCGCAATCGAAAGAATTAAAACCGACATCGATGATAGCCGGATCGCCGCGCCGATCCACGGCCGAGTGCTTTACCGTCTCGCCGAACCCGGCGAAGTTCTGGGCGCCGGCGGTAAAGTACTCACCGTGTTGGAACTCACCGATGTCTATATGACGATCTTCTTGCCGACGGCGTTGGCCGGACAATTGAAGATCGGCGCCGAAGGGCGCCTCGTGCTCGACGCCGCGCCCGACATGGTGATACCGGCCACGGTGTCTTTTGTCGCGCCACGCTCCCAGTTCACGCCACGGGAGGTCGAGACCAAGACCGAACGGGAAAAACTCATGTTCCGAGTCAAAGTCAAAATCGACCCCGAAGTGCTGCAGAAAAATATCGACAGAGTGAAAACTGGTCTTCCCGGAGTCGCCTATGTGCGCGTCGATGGCAACACGCCTTGGCCGGCCCGGCTGCAAGTGAGGCTTCCGCCATGAGCGATGCCAACAGAATCATCGCGCGGCTAAAAGGTGTCAGTCATCGCTACGGCGATAAGCCGGCGCTCGAATCCATCGATCTCGAAATTCCCGCCGGCTGCATGGCCGGTCTGATCGGCCCCGACGGTGCCGGCAAATCCACTTTGCTCGCTCTCATGGCCGGCGCGAAAAAAATCCAAACCGGTTCCGTGGAAGTATTGGACGGCGACATGCGTTCGCCAGTTTATCGCACCCAGGTATCGCCGCGCATCGCGTATATGCCTCAAGGGTTGGGCGGAAACCTTTACGCCACGCTTTCGGTGTTCGACAACGTCGATTTTTTTGGCCGTTTATTCGGCCTGGGTCGAGCCGAGCGGCAGTGGCGGATCGAGGAACTGCTTCAAGGCACGGACCTGGCTATGTTCAGAGAGCGCCCGGCGGGAAAACTTTCTGGTGGCATGAAGCAGAAATTGGGGCTTTGCTGCGCGCTCATTCATGATCCGGAACTGTTGATCCTCGACGAACCGACCACTGGCGTCGACCCTTTGTCACGCCGCCAGTTTTGGGAATTGATCCAGCGCATTCGCGCGCGTCACAAAGACATGAGCGTCATCGTGGCGAGTGCGTATATGGAGGAGGCGGAAGGCTTCGATTGGCTCGTCGCGATGGATTCCGCCCGGATTCTTACCACCGGGACGCCCGCGGCGCTTCTGTCGCGCACCGCAAGTGAACATCTCGAGGACGCCTTTATTCAACTACTGCCGGAGGCGAAGCGGCGGGACCATCGGGCCTTGGTTATTCAGCCGCGGGATGTCGCTGATGGCGAAGCGGCCATCGAGGCCGAAGGGCTGACTAAACGCTTTAATAATTTCACCGCCGTGGATCACGTGAGCTTTCGCATCGGGCGCGGCGAAATTTTCGGCTTTCTCGGCTCGAACGGCTCCGGCAAGACGACGACGATGAAAATGCTGACGGGGCTGCTTCCAGCGAGCGAGGGCAAAGCGCTTCTGTTCGGGCGCCCCGTGAATCCCAAAGACATCGATACGCGCCGGCGGGTCGGTTATATGTCGCAGTCTTTTTCGCTCTACACTGAGCTTACGGTGCGGCAAAATTTGATCCTCCATGCCCGCTTGTTTCACGTCCCTGCCAGTGAAATTCACAGCCGCGTTGGCGCGCTGATGGAGAAGTTCGCGCTGGCCGATCATGCCGGGGCTTTGCCAGATGAACTGCCGCTGGGCATCCGCCAGCGTTTGTCGCTGGCCGTCGCTGTAGTGCATGAGCCGGAGGTGTTAATTCTCGACGAGCCCACTTCCGGCGTCGATCCCATCGCGCGCGACGAGTTCTGGGAACGGCTCATTGATCTGTCGCGCCATCGCAACGTGACGATCTTCCTCTCGACTCATTTCATGAGTGAAGGCGAGCGCTGCGACCGCATCTCGCTCATGCACGCCGGTCGGGTGTTGGCGAGCGATATGCCGGCGACGCTGATTCGCAGCCGCGGTGCGGCGAATCTGGAAGACGCTTTCATCAGCTATCTCAAGCAAGCGGAGGAAGGCGCGCCCCGCGCCGAAAGCACCACCGCTTTCATCAACGCGGCAGCGCGCGGCAAAGATGAATCATCGGGACGCGGTTGGTTTAGCCCACGCCGGGCCTGGGCGTTGGCGCGCCGCGAGACCATGGAGATTCGGCGCGATCCGATTCGCCTCGCTTTTGCCTTGCTCGCGCCGCTGTTGCTCATGATCGTGTTCGGCTACGGCATCTCGTTTGACGTGGAAAAGTTGCCGTTTGCGGCCCTCGACGGCGACCAGACCCCGGAAAGCCGAACCTACCTCGAACAATTCCGCGGCTCGCGTTACTTCCAGGAGCAGGCGCCCATTGTCAACCACGCTGAGTTGGAGCGGCGTCTAAAAAGCGGCGAGCTCAAGGTTGCGCTTGAGATTCCGCCTGATTTCGGGCGGCATCTCCGGCGCGGCGCACAGCCGGAAATCGGCGCGTGGGTGGACGGCGCGATGCCATTTCGAGGCGAGACCGCGCGCGGCTACATCAACGCTCTCTATCTCTCATATCTCGACGAACTGTCGTTGCGCGAACAGGGGCGGCTGCGGGACCGGCTGCCCGTGATCATAGAAAACCGCTTCCGCTATAACCAGGGATTTAAAAGCGCCGACGCCATGGTGCCCGGCGTGATTATGGTGATTCTTGGCGTCATCCCCGCCATAATGACCGCGCTGGCCGTGGCGAGGGAAAAGGAATTGGGCTCGATTATCAATCTTTATGTCACCCCCGTTACTGGCGCGGAATTTATTCTCGGCAAGCAATTGCCCTACGTGGTGATTGCTATCTTGAATTTTTTTTGTCTTCTCATAATGGCCGTGCTGCTTTTCGAGGTCCCAGTCAGGGGCAGCTTGCCAGCGCTGATGCTTGGCGCGCTTCTCTACACCCTTGCGACCACCGGCTTTGGACTCGTGGTGTCCTGTTTTGTGAAAAGCCAGATCGCGGCGATTTTTTCAGCGCCACTTCTCGTCGTCATACCGGCGACGAATTTCTCCGGCCTCATGTCGCCGGTATCGTCACTAACCGGCGGCGCGAAGGTGATGGGCTACAGCTTTCCGGCCGCTTACTTTCACGGCATCAGCGTCGGGGCGTTTACGAAAGCGTTGGGTTTCGGCGACCTTACGGCTAGCTACCTTGCACTCGCTGGCTTTTTTGCGGCATTTGTGGTTCTCGCCAGGATTTTACTCAAAACCCAGCAAACGTGACCCAAAGGCGGCTATATGACGGACCGGCTCGGCAACATCTATCGGCTCGGCGTAAAAGAGTTGATCAGTCTCCGACGTGACCCGGTGTTCGTCGTATTGATTGTCTACGTCTTTACGGTGGCCGTCTATGTTATCGCCAACGGCGCCTCCACCGACGTTAGAAACGCATCGGTGGCGGTCGTCGATGAGGACCGCTCGGCGTTATCGCAGCGCATTCGCGACGCTCTGCTGTTGCCTTTCTTTCAGCGTCCGGCGCTGCTTTCATTTGAGCAAATCGATGCTGCCATGGATTCCGGACAGTACACATTTGTCATCGATTTTCCGCCGAGATTTCAAGCTGACGCCATGGCGGGAAGAAGGCCGACGGTGCAGGTGAATATCGATGCCACGGCCATAGCCCAGGCGGGCATCGGCGCGTCGTACATTCAAAACGTCATCGCTCAGGAAGTGCGAGACTTTGTCCAGAACGATGGCGAGTTACCGGCCGTCAGCCTGGTGGTCCGCACGCGCTTCAATCCCAATCTCGATTCGTCGTGGTTTCTTGCCGTCATGCAGCTTATTAACAACATTACCCTGCTCGCCATCGTGCTCGCGGGCGCGGCTCTGATCCGTGAGCGCGAGCATGGCACCATTGAACACCTTCTCGTGATGCCGCTTGTTCCGATTGAGATCATGCTAGCGAAGGTTTGGGCCAACGGGCTGGTTATCGTCGTCGCGGCGGCGCTGTCGCTTTATTTCGTGGTGCATGTGGCGCTGCAAGTTCCCGTCGCCGGTTCTATTGCGCTATTTCTCGCCGGAACTGTCGGTTACTTGTTTGCGGTCACCTCGCTGGGCATTTTCCTCGCCACGCTCGCGCGCAACATGCCGCAGTTCGGCTTGCTCGCCATTCCGGTCGTTCTCGTAATGAATATCTTGTCGGGCGGGATGACCCCGCTGGACAGCATGCCCGAGGCCATGCAATTCATCATGCAGTTGTCGCCGTCAACGCACTTTATCAAATTCGCCCAAGCGATCCTCTCGCGCGGCGCGAGCATCGATGTGATTTGGCCTCACCTCGTCTCGTTTCTCGGCATCGGCTGCGTATTTTTCGTGACCGCGCTGGCGCGGTTCCGCAGGGCAATCACGCTGGTTTCATAGCGGTACCTTGCCAGAGTTGAAATAAGTTAGGCGTTTGCTACGCTCAAAAAATTTAACTGGAAGCTTAGACGTAAATCGCAATAGCGTGAGCCGGTCGGCGCTAACGGCGCCGGTTTCCGTTCCGTGAATGCGTCGGACAATGCACTGCAATAAAAGGCGCAATTTGGTACGAAACTTTTCTCAATCTTTGCATCATGGGTGATTTTGCGAGCGCGGCAAGCGGATAGCGGGTGGAATATCCTCCATCGAAGGGGTGAAGCGAAATGAACGCAAGCAACGGCCGCAGCGGAGGCAGGAGAGTAGTCGTGACCGGGATCGGCGTGGTTAGCCCCAACGGAATTGGGTTGGAGCGGTATCAAGAGTCTCTGCGCGAGGGGAGGGCCGGCATCGACACGATCACGGCCTTCGATGCCGGTGCCCTCACTTGCCGTATTGCGGGCGAGGTAAAAGACATTTGCCCGCAAGATTTCCTGTCGGCCAAAGACCTCAAACGCACGGGCCGGGCGGTGCACCTCGCTATCCCGGCTGCCCACGAGGCGCTGCAACGAGCCCGATTATGCGTGAGGCACCTGAGCCTGGAGGAAAAACAGTCCTGGGGAGTAATTCTGGGAAGCGGGGGCGGAACGCCCGACTTTCTCGAGGAGCAGTATCGTCTGTACTACGGCGAGCAGCTGCACAAATTGAGCGCATACAATATCTCCAGCTCAACGATTGGTTCGCTTTCAAGCGAGATTTCGATGTACTTCGGTTTCCACGGCCTAAGCCATGTGATATCGACTGGCTGCACGAGTTCCACAGACGCTCTCGGTTACGCCTTCAACATGATCCGTTTTGGTCTGGCCGATCATATTGTCACCGGCGGCACCGATGCCACCATAACCCCGGCGGTTATGCAGGGATTCTGCGTTATGCGGGTGGTGACGACGTCGTCCAATGACGAGCCCGGCAAGGCATCGCGGCCCTTTGACCGTGGCCGCGACGGTTTCGTCCTTGGCGAAGGTGCATGGATCATGATTTTTGAAGAACGAGAGCTGGCTCTGGCCCGGGGCGCGCGCATCTACGCAGAGATCCTCGGTTATGGCTCTACCTGTGACGCCTATCACCGCGTGCGCCTTGATCCTACGGCAGAGGAGCCCGCCCGCGCTATGACAATGGCGATTCAAGATGCGGGAGTGGCAAAGGACGATGTCGGCTACATAGCGCTGCATGGGACCTCGACTATCTTGAACGATAAGACGGAGACACTGGCGACAAAGTTGTGCTTCGGCAAACGGGCGCGGGATATTCCGACGAGTTCTGTCAAGTCGATGATCGGCCATTCACAAGGAGCTTCCGGCGCGGCGGGCGTGGTCGCGGCGATCTGCGGCATGAACGGCGGATTTTTACCACCGACGATAAACCTCAAAGAGTCCGACCCGGAGTGTGATCTAAACTATATTCCGAACACCAGTGTCACGAAATCGGTGGATGTTTCACTATGTAACTGCATCGGCTTTGGTTCGAAGAATTCGGCGCTGGTGATTGAGCGTGGAGATATAACGTGAGACGGAGCCACGAAAAGGAAATGATGGACCTGCACGGCAACGAGCCGGATGTACTGGCGGAAGATTTATGCAACCTGCGGGTCCTGAATCGTTATCTTTGCGGCCGCCGGTGCGTCATACTCGGCTTGCAGCGGGCTCTTCGTCCGGAGACACTCAACCACTTTTCTTTGCTCGATATCGGGACGGGGAGCGCGGATATCCCGGAGGCTATTTTGGCCTGGGGTAAAAGGAATGGGGTCGAAGCGAGTATTTTCGGGCTCGAGGCCGAACCGATGACAGCGAGAATCGCCGCCGGTCGAACAAACGATGAGCCGGCTATCAGCATAATTCAGGGAGATGCCGGCGCACCGCCGTTTTTGTCCGGGTCATTTGATTTCGTCGTTGCGTCGCAGTTTCTGCACCATTTCCCGGATGAAACAATCGTCGAGCTTTTGAGGCGTTGGGCTAAGCTCGCTCGCAAAGCGATCGTCATCAGTGATCTCATACGCCATCCTGTCGCGTATCACGGCATTCGCCTGCTAACCTCCCTCACCACGCGCAACGTCATGACACGCATGGATGCGCCGCTGTCGGTTCAGCGCGCATTGACATTGAAGGAATGGCGAAAGCTTTTGATGCGAGCGGCAATCGGTCCAATTGAAATGTTTTCAGTCTTTCCATTTCGCATGGCTGCTTGTATCAACCTGGAAGGCCATTAATGCAAATTTTCGATGTCGCCGTTATCGGTGGGGGGCCGTCGGGCGCGTCAGCAGCGATTACGCTCACGAAACTCGGTTACGGCGTATTGATAGTCGACCGCGCGGTATTTCCCCGAGACAAGCTGTGCGGCGATTTCATAAACCCGGTTAACTGGCCGATTTTGCGAGAGCTAAACGTCAACCAAGAGGTACTGACGCGGGAGCACGCCGAAGTTCGGAAGTTTCGGTTGACGGCTTCCAATGGCACTGAAGCTGCCAGTTCACTACCGATCTACGGGGCGCAGAAGTTCGGACTGGGACTTCGGCGCTATTATTTGGACCATCTGCTTATAGAGCGAGCTAAAAGCGATGGTGCCAGTATCGTCGAAGGCGCGAGAATTAAACGGCTTGTCAAGAGCGCGGAGGGATGGGTTTTGGAGTTCGAAAAAGCTGGCGAGCTAGTGTCATACCGGAGCAAAATCATCGTCGGCGCTGACGGGCGAAATTCTTGGGTGGCGCGGCGCTTAGGTGTCGCCGATATCAAACGATCATGGCGGGAGTCGGTGGGATTTGCCATTGAATTGAAGAAGAAACACGGCCTTGACGGCAGCGTGGAAATCCATCAATTTCCCGGCGGCTACGCAGGTCTCGTCCGAGTTGACAGAAATACAGTCAATCTGTGCCTTACCATTGAGCGATCATGTCTGCGTCAGTCCGTGTCATTCGAAGCACTGCGAAACCTGCAGCTGAATCAAAATCCGTTTCTGCGTGACCAATTGGCTGACGCCGAATCTTGCGGCGATCTTCGATCGGTCTCGCCGGTTTATTTTCCGCCGCGAAAATGTTTCGGCGATGGATTTCTGCTCGTGGGTGACGCCGCCCGAGTTACCGAACCGGTTACGGGGGAGGGAATATACTTTGCGTTAAGAAGCGGTCAGCTAGCCGGCAAGACCATCGACGGCGCATTGCGCCGTAAGGACACCACCAGCGATTGCCTAAGACAATACCAACGAGCATGCCGCGAAGAGTTTCGCAAACGCTTCCGGCTGAACTATCTGACTCGTGTTCTAGCGCACCGTCCGTCCTTACTTTCTTCCCTGATTCGTTTCTCTGCGAAGCGCAGGCACCTCTTAGACTCAATGGTTAAATCAGTCTGCACCTTGGACTCCCGTAACGGCACGCACGAGCAGTCTGCGGAAATAAACTCATAGGCTACAGCCTGCCAACGGCTGGCGTCACAATGTTTGCGCTCGATTGCCTCGCATCAACGTCAGACTCTGTGAAAACCTTTAGGAGCCCTTCGACGAAGCTAAGAGCCCGTCCTGAGCAAGACGAAGGAGCGAACGGCCAAATGCTTGATTTGTAATGTCTGACATCCGTTCGTGGTGAGCGAGCCTGCCCTGAGCGACGCCGAAGGGAACCATGAACGGAGTTTTCACACAATCTGACGTCCTCGCGGGTAGGGGCTCGGACCCGACCGGACCCTATGCGTCGATTTCGCGGCCCCTGGGATCTTTTTAAGCAACCTGCCAGATCGTTTTCAGTATCCTGACAGGCTGCCACACAATAGGTAAGTCTCGCGGCCCGCGGGCCGACGACACCGTCTCGCGCTGGCGTCGTAATTGCTCGGATTCGAAAGAGCACCATTTCACTGGTTATAGAGGGCCTAATTTGGAGGCATTGTGGATATCACATTCAAACCGATCGGTATCACGCGCACCAAGAGTAGTGACGCGGAGGTTAGGCTAGAAAGGCGGCATCGAAGGCGAGCTGGAGATCTATTCTGAATTCGCCGGCGCTTTGGACGGTATCGACGATTCGTTATCGTCTATTTCGATCGATTACGGCCAGAGCAGATCGGACCGTTGAAAGTGAAGCCGCGGGGGCTGGTGCGGCGCGGCCTCAAGCTTGAGGAGCTTCCCGAACTCGGGGTGTTCGCGCTCGATTCTCCGACACGCCCTAATCCCATCGGCCTTACGCTGGTGCGAGTGCTCGGTCGGCAAGGGAATCGAATTTTCGTTGAGGGTTTAGATTTCTTTGACCGACACCGATCCTCGATATCAAAGGTTATCGCGCCCAATATCGCAGCGAGAGCCTCGCGGTGCCCGAGTGGTTTCGGCGCCTTGCGGACGAAAATAGCTACGTGTGGCCGCCCGCCTGTGCCAGGGACTGTTCTCTAACTCCATCCGCCGCAATTGCCGCGCGAGCGGTTCAAGCCGTTCAAAAGTTCAAAACGTTCAAAATGTCCGGAATCCGTTTTGTCCACGGATCGGCGTTCAAAGAGAGGATTCGCAAGACTGCGAATGGCTGTCGATGATTTTTGCCAACCATGGCAACGCCAGGTCGATTTCGTGGCGTAAAATCGAGTTCCGGAGATGGTACGTCTCTTGCTCGTTTATAGCGATTACGGAATGCCAGGCCTGCGGCGCAGCCTGGGTTCTTCCGAATTGGAGGGATCGCGCGGAAATTCTCGAAGAATAAGCGCGATAAAGGAGTCAATAATGCCGTCGCTAGAAACCTCTGTAGACCGAGAGCTGTTTGACCAACGAAAATTGGCTAGCCGCTGGTACGGAGATATGGCGCGCAATGCATACCTTCTGCGCAGGCAACGCAAGGCGATTCTCGAGCGCTGCCAACGCGTCGCTGTTGTCGGAGCGAACGGCGATTCAGATCACCGCAGCTATCTTGCCTTGGAAAAGTTGCTCGGCATGGGCCTCGAAGTAATCCCGGTGTGTCAGAACCGAGAGAGTCTGCTCGGCGTGCGCTGCTACGCCCGCTTGCGCGATGTGCCGGGAAAAATCGACATCGTTCAAGTATTTCCCAGCGAAACCATCGACTGCACCCAAGTTGCGCGTGACGCGGTAGAAAAACAGGCCGGGGCGTTCTGGATGGAACCGGGTCACTCGGCATCGCCGGAAATCGAAAACATCCTCGCCGACGGCCGTGTGCAATTGTTCGAATATGAGGAGTTGGTCGCGGAGTATCTCAAGCACACACCCGGCGCGTACGGCGCCGCGCCGACCGCTCGCAGAGAGAAGAAGGGCGTCAAAGTCAAGGAACGCATGTCGAAAAACCCTGAGACGGTCAAGCCCGACGACGGCCTCAAGGACGCGATTTGGAAAATGGAGCGCGGCCACTTTCGCCATTTGCCCGTGGTGGATGACGGGGGCAAATTAGTCGGCATGCTCACCGATCGCGACATCCGGTTGATCCGGCCCTCCCTAGCTGTGGTCAGCAAAGAAGACGCTATGGTTCAGCTGTGGTCCATCGCCGTGCAGCAGGCGGCGGTCTTCGATCCGATCAGCGTCAAGCCTGAAACCACGCTCAAGGAAGCGGCGGAGTTGATGCTGCGTTGGCATGTGGGCGGGCTGCCGGTAGTGGAGGA
>DATBLC010000249.1:0-6920 GCA_036555515.1 Binatia bacterium | reverse complement strand
CCAGCCGCCACCGTGACGAGATGGCTTCCGCCAGCCGCGATCTCGATGAACCCGGCGCCGTTTCTCGTCCATGAGCGCGCCTTGTCCGTCAGTGCCCGGTAATCCTCCGATGGTGAATAAAAGAATAAAGAAGTTTGTTCTCGCAGGAAAAGTCTTCCCTCTTGATCACCACCTTCGAATGGGTGACCCCTCTGGACCCCTGATTTTCAAGGAGTCGTCGGCTTGGGTCCCAGCTCGCGGTCTATGTCGGCGAGGGTGGGAGCCTTGGATTGTGCTGACAGATTCGCCATGCCGCGGCGGACGGAAGCAGGGGCATCAAGATGCAGCGCGGTCCAGAAAGGAGTTGCCTGCTGGTCTTTCAAGAAGAGCCAGTCCAGGGCGTCGAGCTTGCGCACGAGCTCAACAAACCGGGTGTTGCTCACCTCCGCATTGCTCATGGAGCGGTCCAGCTTTCGCAACTCCATGTTCAATTCCCACAGTCTCACGGAATTGATCAGGTTTATGCTTCTGGGAATGTCATAGTTATCCACCTCTTTGCGGAATTTCGGATTGTAGACGTAACAGCAATCGAATTGCTTGTCCTTGTAGCGCGAAAGGATGTACCGAAAGGTATTTTCCTGTCGCTCGTTCTTCAGGTTGGTCCGCACGCTGGACGGAGCGCCCGCGGGTGGGGGACAGATGGTGCAAGGAGGCTTCCGGTTCGTGACATCAACAGGACTCGTGTTCGCGGCCTTTTGGTTCGGGGAACCCAAGTTGAAGGCGGTGGGGGGCGCCAGACAGATGCCTTGTTGGCAATTCCGTGCGGGAACGGGTTGGATCCAGAACGAGCGAAACTCACTCTCATAAACTTCCACGAGCTGCTTCCAGTTGTCCAACTGGCGGCGAGCCAGGAGTGCGGGTCCGTGCCAGTCGGAAAAGTGCTGCACTTCATGCACTATATTGCGCTTCACGAAATCGGCGGAAACTGGCGGGCCCAGCGTGTACAGAGACAAAAAGCCGAGGTCTCGGGAGTGGGCCAACATTTCTGCTTCAACTCCCACGTCGGCAAACTGCAATCCTTTGTCGCTGGATGTATCCACCGGGTCGGCGGGGTAATCGCCCCCCGTTTTCGGGTACTTGACATGCCAATCGAAGAAGGCAAGTTTGCCAGTCTTGCGCGTCTGCGCGTCATGTGTGGGACTCAACACGCTGAGGAGGACTTTGCCGGCGTTAATCATCTCCCAACTATTGTGGTAAAGATTGTCTGGATCCATTGTGCCTTTGGAGGGATCCGGCTGGATATTTTTGGCTTGATCGAGCAGCTTGGCAACATTGAGTTGCTGGACTTCGTGTTGCTTCACCGCCATTTTCTTCTTTTTCTCGTCGTCCTTCGACGCCTTGCGTTGCACCCCCCCGGCCTCCGCCGGTGAGATACCGTCTGACTGTGACACTTCTCGTTGCATCGAGTTCGCGGCAACCGTATCCGGGGCAGTTATTACCTGAAGCGCAACGCGATCCGCTTCTTGCTCGTACTGGTCATTAGCGGCACCGACAGTCAGTTTTGGTTGAAGACCAAGAATCTTCCCCTGTGGTGTGAGGCGCTTCGCTTGAATCAACTGCGCAACACGCTGGTTGCCCAACATCCGTTGCAATTCGAGGATGGGATGAAGTACCCTTTGGAATGACCGGACAGAATCTGGACGAGACTCGCGGTGAGCGATCTGTTGCTTCGTCTTCTCCGGCGATCCTATCAGACGTTGCTGAGACACAAACCTCACCTTTGTTCATTCAGCGGTTGATTGTTTTGGAACCGAATTCCTCAAACGAGCTTGCATTATTTCTTCCTCTTCCTCCGGCATCTGTCGATGGATCGACTGCGTCGGCGACGATCCAGCGCCTCCCTGCTGTTCTCGGTGCATCACCGCGTCAGCCATTCGGTCTGCTTTTTATTCGTATTTGTCGCTGCGTTGGCTGACCGCCAGCTTACGCTGCATCAGGCGCTGCGCCAAGGCATTGCAATGCGTGCGCCCCGAATCCAAGAGCGTCTCTACACCAGACGCTCTGCGGCACCATGATCCTTTGAATTACGAAAGAGGCCCGCCGCAACTTTGCCGGGAGAGACGAAACCTCGCTTGAAAGTCGCTCGTTCACGCTGGTGAATCATAGTCTGTGAGCTCCGTCGTGAATCGCCTCGAAAGGCTGCGTGTCAGGGAGCGAAAATGCTGGTGCCGATATTAAGCGAACTGCGTTTGCGATTGCAACGATCAAATTAGCTGTCGGCGCTCGGATAGAACAACTGCTATGATATTGATTTTACCGCTGATGAAGTCTGATTTCGGTTTAACGGGAATGAATGAATGATCGCTGGATCAGAACTGCCCAACTGCATAGATCGATGCGGAGCAAGTATCAAAAACACAATTCACCCCAGTTAAAAACGCCGTACTAAGCCGAAGTGCACCTCGGCTTTGCGCACGTCGGTGAGGTCTTTTGGATTCACTCCCAAGTTTAAATTGGTTTCAAATTTCACGCCGCGGCCGACGTCGACTTGAAAATCTAGAGTCAACTCGCCCTGGCGCAGAAAGGTCAGTCCCTTAAACAGGATCCCAGTTCCGTACGCGAGCTTGCCCGCCGTGTCGGGCTTGAAGCCAAAGAATCGGTAGCTGTCCTTCAACACGTTGGCACCGAGGGCATAGCGGCCCAAAGCATTTTTTAGCGCGTCGGGATCATCAGGATACAGAGTAGCGGCTCGGTAAAGATGATGCCCATAATCGAGCAAGTTATTGCCCACATCCAGTTCGAGCTTTTCGAGCAAGATCGGCACATCGCGCAATGATGGCCCATCAGACTTGGGTTGGCGCTGAATCAAATCACCGCGCACCGGTTGCCCTGGAACATCGCGGCGCGATTGCGAAGTTGCGCCAGAAGACCTGTGTTGACCCTCTAGCTCCCGCAGCGACGAGACGGATCGCAAATCGCCAGGTCTCGAATCGGTTTCCGTCATGCGCATCACTCGAGCCGCTACCCGATCCGCTTCTTGCTCGTACGCATCGCCCGGCTCATTGATGAGCAGTTTAGTCCGCAGCGGTTGGCCCATGAGCTTTTTCTTCTCACACTCCGTGCAGCTGCCGGTGAAGCCACTCGACCCACCGCAGCTGTACCCGCGGGAAGGTGGAGGCGCCGGCTTGGTTAGTGTCGGTGCGGGCGCGGTCGTGGAAGGTGTAGTCGGCGGCGGGAGGGTTGTCGGATCGTAATCCGTCAATCCCGTCCCGATTCTTCCTTCCCATGCGTTCTGTTCGGCGATCTTCGCTCCATGACCGGTTTGGGTATCAAAATCGTCTTGAGCCTGATCTTTTGAAGTTTGCCACTTTTTGCCGAGATCAACCAAATCCTTGTGTGGCGTTTCATATAAAGCCAAAACCGCATCCGAAGCCGCCTCTTGCCCGCACGCGGTTGCGGATAGTTTTATCTTTGCAGCTTCTGTCGAGAGGCTGGCTTTCGCCTTTCCCGCCATGACATTCGTGATATCGAAATGTACTTGCTCGTGTTTCAAAAGGCGCGCACGTTCGGCGGTCTCATCAGTTAGGCACTGGCTGAATAGCCTCGCATTGTTCTTGCCCACCCGACCCTCGCAATAAACGGTGCCGTCACCCTTGTATCGATCCAGGGCCCACGATCTCTCTTGGTCCATGTAGGGCGCTAGACTATCGAAGGCTTTGGCATCAATGACGAGTTTTGCCTCGTAAATCTTCGAACGGCTGCTCCCGATCCTGCAACTTTTTCTCTTCCTCTTTGTATCCGGTGATACCGCAAATCCTGGGATGTCGAACGCACTGAGTATCCCCGCGCCTTCAGCTGGATTTCGGTTATTGGGAGGTTGAGCTTTGAAGTCCGCCCAGGTTAACGGGCCGTAAGGAATCTTCGCTCGTTGAATGATTTGCCTGGCGACAATTCCGGTGCGTTGCTGGATCACATGAGTTAATTCGTGGGCCAACAATCGCCTTCCATCTTGCGTTCCCGGTGACAGTTGCCCAGTACCAAAGACTATATTGTTTCCAACGGTGAATGCTCTGGCGCTCATTTCGTTCGCCGATTGTGCTGCGGCCGCCCCGGCGTGGACCCGCACACTGCTGAAGTCATGGCCAAAGCGCGGCTCGAAAAAGGCACGAGTCGCGGCATCCAGTCGCTGCCCCGGCGAAGCGAGCACCTCATTAACAATCGGCGGCGCGGTGCCGACTTCGGCACCATGCGCGGTCGCTTTTCTCCGCGCCAACGCGTCTCTTGCTATCTTCGAAACATCACTTGATTCGCTTCTTCGCAGTTTGGCCTGTATCAACCGGGCGACAGCTCGATTGCCGATGGAACGCTGCAGCCGTAACAGCGGGTGAACCGAAGTTGCGCGGTGTTGAGGCTTGCTCTGTCCATTGAGCATCCGCGATCGACCGGACGCTTTCTGAGTTGATTCTCGCAGCGCTGTAGTTTTCGTCACAACACAACGTCCCCCATTCTGTTATCTTGCTCGTCGGCATCCACTCTTCGTATTCTTCAACGGCTACTGCTCCCGCCGGTCCGCCGACTTGCCGCGGCCAAATTGCGGCCAGTCCTGATCATCGACAGCTTTCGCTGTACCAGGTGCGGTGCGAAGACATTGCCATGCGTGCGCCGCGAATCCAAAAGCGCCTCTACGCCAGACATTCCGCGGCGAACCAAGAACTTTGAATTACGAGATAAGCCCGCCGAAGCTTTGCCGACCGAGACGACGCCGCGTCGCAACATGGTTGGCTCACACTGCCGCGTGATGGTCTCGAATCTCGCTATCATTCAATCGTCAAGCCCGCTTGGGCAGTGGCACGGGCCGCAACCTTTACTTCATTATTCGGATGTTCTTCATGTTCATTGTGCTGTTTTCTTTTCTCCAAATTCAAGCGCAGGTCGCATTGCCTATGCCGTTATCGGCTTGTGAAGGCGGTCAAGGACTCCCCGTCACATCATCGAGCAATACCTGCATCACCCAACCCTCTTTCCCTTCGGCTCGAACCCACCACCATTGATACTCAAGAGCGGTTTCTTGGTTGAACGGTTCCCCTGCGCCCTTATCCAGAACCTCCACCGTTGTTCCTTTGGGCAACCTCTCGATGAGAAAGGCGTCGTTAGCCCAATATATCGGGTCGCTGACAAGCCGAACATTCTCAGTGTTCGTGATCTTCTGCTGAGACATGGACCGTTTTTTTCGCCGCCTTCTGCGCCGTCTGGGCTGTTGCTGCCCCGGAGCATTCTCCGGCGGTGGCGTGCATGGTTGGTAGTGCCAGCCATCTTTCAGTTTATAGACAATTTTGGGATCACCGCTTTCCTGAGAATATGATTCCCCCTGATTACTGTTGCTATAAGACCCCCTCGCCAACCATCCCTGCTCCTTAGCAATGTCGTTCTCGATCTGGATGGCATCATCATGGGCCGGCCGGTCCCCTCTTTCCTCACTTCCTCTTCCCACCACAGCGTGACCGCAAAGCTCATGAGCTAAGAGCCGCTCAAAAGGATAAGGTGTGCACTTATCGCTCGGATCAAACGCCCCAAAAACTCCGGGAGATGAAGCCGATGGCAATGTAATCGACCACGCACTTCCGACCGGCTCGGAATGCGGCCAAACTGCGGGCATGGGGGGGAAGGCCCAGGACCAATCATACATCAAGTACGGCCAGCTCGACGACCAGCTGGCCATCGACACGTCAAACGAATAAAGACTGCGATTAGTTACTGCATAGCATAAACACTTACAGGTCGTTTGGGAGGTGTTTACACCGGCACAACCTCTTCCTGCAATGAATCCTCCCTGGCCCGATGTAAACATCGCACTCGGACATAGGGCTTGAAAGGCGCTGAGCACGGCTGCTGAAGAAGTTTTCACTTTCCTCATGACCACACCAGGCGATGGTACTGTCCTGTCTTGGGGAAGTGAAGCAGGTACGTGCCCATGGCCCTTGCTTTCGGGGCCTCGTTTCTGCTGAATCACGTGAGTCAGTTCATGCGCGAGAAGCCCCGTTCCCTCCGAAGATCCCGGCGAGGACTCACCCCGCTTGAAAAAGACATCACGGCCCACCGTAAAGGCTTTCCCATGGACCGTTTTTGCAAGCGTCCCGGCTTGTCCATCCGTATGCAACCGCACCTGGCTGAAAACATGTCCGAACCGCGGTTCGAAGAATGTAGGTTCCGATTCACTGGGCGGCTTACCTGCTCCCCTGAGCGAAGCAATGGATGATACCCATGAAAGGATAAGGGACGGATCTCCATCAGGTTCTCCTGTGGTCTGAACGCGTTCTTCCTCTTCCTCTTCGACCCGGCACTGGACAAGGGGGCTGATCGCGATCGGCCTCTTCTGCAGAACCTCCTCTTCCCCGCGCGCGGGACCCTTGGCGAAGGGTCTCCCAGGCTTCATTCGAAGCAAAGCATTGAGTTCGCTGACCGCTGACTGCTGACCGCTGAAAGCTGTGTTCTCCGGCATCCGCGTCGCCTCATCGGCAACACGGTTCGATTCCCGTTCGTACCGATCATCAGCGGCGCCGACGGTCAGCTTTCGTTGAAGACCAAGAATCTTCCCCTGTGGTGTGAGGCGCTTGGCTTGAATCAACTGCGCCACACGCTGGTTGCCCAACATCCGGTGCAGTTGGCGGATAGCGGAACGGATCTCCCCGTGAAATAATCGGACAGAATCCGAGCGAGACCCGTTGCGAGCGATCTGCTGCTTCGTCTTCTCCGGCGATCCTATGAGACGTTGTCGAGACAAAAGCGTTACCTTTGTTCATTCGGAATTTAATTGTTTTGGCAGTCAATTTCTCAAACGGTGGCGTCCCGGAGACACGATCTTATGGTGCTTCCTGCTTCATTACCCTGCCCGATCATTCGACCGACTTCCTGCGCATGCTGATCGCCGGAGTTGCCCACCG
>DATBLC010000248.1:0-4094 GCA_036555515.1 Binatia bacterium | reverse complement strand
GTTCTTGGACTCTATCCGACGCCGCTGATGCCGGAGGAACAGCAGAAACTTGTTGCGGCGCTGCCGCGGGATAACGAGGTCATTAAGGTTTTTAAAACCATCTCTGGAGTAGATCCCCTTCCGCCACGCAAGTAATGAAATCGTCAAGATTGGGGCGAGCCTGATTATTGACTTATGACATCGAGGGTCGGGCCTGAGTTCTGCTGTGTCCAGATGAATTGCTATCGTGAACCATAGGGTGCCTCTCAGTTGCTGAGAGAAGTCCCGAGTGGGGTATGGGGTCACTCATGAAAAGCTTGTCAAGGTGTCTGTCGCTAAACAGCACCTCTTTTGTTGGGGCGGGGTTGAGGTCTTCAACCGGATCACCCCGATAGTTTGTACCAGAGTCCTGTTCGGTCTCAATCGACCAATCGGTCAGTCACTCATCCGTGCTCTTTGGCACATTATTGAATTCGACTCTGGTCTCCTAATCAAATCTTCGAGAGCATCGAAGACAACAGGAGCGTGCTGGCATGATACGCAAGACCAACGACGATGAGTTCGTCCCATCTAGTCAACAGCGTCCCCTCTCCAAAAGACGGACGTGGCTGGAGTGACCATGTAGTTGAGCACAGAGAGACCGAAGCGCTTTTTGGCCTCGAAAACCCAGTGCAAATAACGGCCGCGGTCACGATTTTTGAGAACCCCGCAAATGAACTTGAACGTTTTGAACGGAGCGCCTGTCCTGAGCGTCGCGAAGCGAAGTCGAAGGAACGCGATTGAACAACTTCAACGATTTGAGCTGGCTGCCGCCTTATGTGAGCGCAACGATTGAACGTCTTGAACGATTTGAGCAGATTGTTGGATTGCTGGAGCGCCGATTGAACCCTTCGATAAACTTTCAGGGCAGGCGGGTTGGAACGGCTTGAGCGGGCTGGTTTAAAGTCGATTGAACTTTTGAACCGTTGAACTGTTGAACCGCCGTAGGCAGTACCTTGCTCTGATGCAATTGGCGTTTTGGGGAATCTCCACTCATTGATTGCCAATCTCAACGGACGTATACTTGGCGCATTCAGTCGTCGTCTTTCGATGCGTGTCTCCATTCTACGCAATAAGGTCGGGAAAGGAGAATTTGTGAAGCTCTTTCGGAGAATCCTCCTTCTGGTTTTGGCGTGCACTCTGGGCTCGCTTCTGGGGCTGCCCGGCGTAGTCAAGAGCCAGTCACCGGAGGTCCTCGAGGGGGCCAAGAGAGAAGGAAAATTTCTATTATACACTTCGTTGACGCTCCAGGAAATTGACGAAGTCGCCGCTCCGTTTACGAAAAAATATCCGTTCCTGAAGCTCGAGTCCTTTCGCGGCAATGCTCTTCAACTCCTTCAGAAAATTACTACGGAAGCGCGGGCTGGCCGACCACAAGTTGACGTGGCTCAATTCAATGGTTTTGAGGCGTGGCAACTCCAGAAGCTGGGACTGCTTCAAAGCTACAAGTCGCCCGAAGCGAAGAAGTTCCCCGACAATTACAAGGATCCGGAGGGATACTGGACTACGCTTTACACTAATTATCTAGTATTGGGATATAATCCAAAAATAGCGGCGGCTGCCGATGTGCCCAAGAAATGGGATGACCTTTTACAGCCTAGATGGAAAGGCGATAAATTCGCGCTCGACCGAGATAACGCGGTCTGGTATGGCGGCTTGGCTCTATATTGGGGCAAGGAGAAGGCCGGCAAGTTCATGAGAGCTTTGGCCGACCAGCAACCAAGTATGCGAAAGGGGCACACGTTGATTGCCAATCTTATGTCGAGCGGCGAGTTTCCGCTGGGCTTGGTTTACGCACATCGAGTTGAGGAGATGAAAGCCAAAGGGATGAACACGATCGAGTGGGTTCCACTCGAGCCCATTGTCGCGACTCCCATCGTCATCGGCATCGGAAAAAATGCACCTAATCCGAACGCCGCGAAATTGTTTGTCGACTTTTTTCTGTCGAAAGAGGGTCAAACAATCTCCCAGAAACAGCAATACCGCGTGCCTGCGAATCCCGACTTGCCGCCGGTTTCTCCCAAGCTGGATCCAAAAAATCTAAAGATTTCTCTCGTGAACAGGCAGGTAGCGGATCGCTACCAGGAGTACGACCGGGAATACCAGGAGCTTTTTGTTAAAGGAAGGGTTCAATAACCCAGCCCGCTGATGCGAAACGGCCGAGGCGGTTTCGCTCAGCTCACCGCTGCCGGCGGGCGGCGATGGTGCGTCGCCTGCTCGTAGGCGTACGCAAGCCTGATCATTTCGCCATCCGTATAAGGGCGTCCCAGAAAGCTAATGCCGGCCGGGAGCCCGTCGCGCGTGAATCCCGCAGCAACGGCAATCGTCGGCACGAACAGCAGAAAAGTATTCAGGTGTGGAGCTCCTCTGTGATTCACGTGAGGCGGATTGACACCGTCGCGAATCAGCGTTGGCTGGTGTTCTACGGATTTATGGACAATGGCGTCGAGCTTGTGGTCCGCCATCACCTTTAGAACGTTCGTCATCAGCTCATCCCGAGCGATTAGGTATTCATAGTATTTCCCCGCGTCTGAGGACGTCTTGAGCCGATTCTTTGCGCCCGGAAAAACCTTGGCAAATTCGGGCGATGCCATCGCCTCGGCACGCGACTTGAATGGTGGGTTGCTGCTCCGGCCATAGTAGAGATTGAACGCTTCTTCTCCCGATGTGGGATTCTCCGCGCGTTTCGCCAGCAATTCATTAAGGTTCGCAATCACGATGGGATCAACGACCTCGGCGCCGGCGGCTTTAAGCTCCACAATGGCGTTGTCGAAAACTTCGCCGACTTGCTTGAAATCGTCTGAATTGGGCTCCGAATTGTAGCCCATCGGCTCGCGCAAAACGCCGATGCGTGCTCCTCTCAAAGCGTTCTTGTCAAGAAAACTCGTAAAGCTCTCCGGAATATGGCCAACGGCCCTCGCGGTTAATGGATCTTCCGAGTCGTAGCCGACCATGACGTCCAGCAGTGTAGCCAGGTCTTTAACCGTCCGGGACATGGGTCCTAGAGAGCCGGCTTTTTGCGGCCAGCCGGAATAGACTCCGGCGCGGCTCACAAGTCCCGCGGTGGTGCGCATGCCGACGATGGAGTTCCACGTTGATGGCCGGCGTATCGATGCCAATCCTTCCTGCCCTACACCCACGGTTGCGAAATTGGCGGAGACGCTCGCCGCAGAACCGCCCGAGGAGCCACCGACCGTTCGCTCCAACGCGTAGGGATTTTTCGTCGAGCCAAACAGCGATCCATGTGTGTCGCCGCCGCCGAGCTCGCCCAGGGTTGCCTTGCCCAAAATGACTGCTCCCGCCTTTTTCAATTTCTCTACGACAAAGGCGTCCCTGTCCGGATAGAAATTTTTGAACAATACCGATCCTAAAGTCGTCGGCATTCCTATGGCGTCGATCTGATCTTTCAGAATCACCGGAATGCCGTGAAGGGGACCGATGGGACCGGAAGCCTTGTACGCATTGTCAAGGCGAATTGCTTCGGAAAGGGCTGTTGGGCTAACCGTGATTATCGAGTTGATCGCTGGGCCTCGTTTGTCGAAGGCCTCAATGCGATCGACATACATCTGCACCAGCTGCCGGCACGTAAGGTGCCCGGATTGATACGCGCCCTGGATACTGTCGATAGTCGCCTCGACAATTTGAAACGGCTCTGTTGATTTCATCATGTCTTGGTCTCCCAATCTCTAGTGTACTGCGTCATAAATCTCTTTAGTTTTATTGTTATCTGAGCGAAGCGAAGAATATCGGATTTTCAAATACATGAGACCCCTCACTTGGTTTAGGTGACACGCAAACGAATCTCTTTCAGCATCCTGCTAATGTAAAGAAGTGTTGGAGGCACTACACTAGCAGAAAAATCCGGTCGTCCAAACCTTATAGGGTGCGTCGAAAAGTACTTCTAGGTCTTTTCGGTGCTAAATGTGACTGGTGCGGCAGGAGAAGTAGGAACAGTAGTCGCGCTGAACGCGAAATCGTATGAAAGGTTGTTGCTGCGTGCTCCGAAAAAGAACGTGGCCGCTGGTCAGACATACGACGCTGTGATAGGTGAATGCGCTGAACAGGACAGGGCGTCG
>DATBLC010000247.1:0-7664 GCA_036555515.1 Binatia bacterium | reverse complement strand
AAATTTTTTTTGGGCCGGAAAGTTAGTCGCGCCAATCCAAGCTACCGAATCCAGCCGTAGAGCATCACAGAAGGCAGCGCGGGTCAGCAAAGAGAAAAAAGGAGAAAATATGAAGCGCAAGCAAAAAAGGTCCGCCGTCTTGGCGGTGGTAATGCTCGCATGGGCAGCTCCGGTCCTGGGTCATGACGAATGCGACGACGATCTGAAGAAACCGGCGGCGGTTGGCGAAAGCGCCAAGCCGCAACCAGTTGCCAGCGTGACGATTAAACTCTTTCAGTTCCAGCCGGGCCGGATCGAAGTAAGACCGGGAAGCACGGTGACCTGGATGAATGACGACGAGATCCTTCATACCGTGACGACCGAGAAGAAGGAGAATGGCTTCAATGCGTCTCTAGATGGCAAGGGGAAGAGCTTCAGTCGCACTTTCTCTCAGTCGGGAACGTACAGCTACTACTGCGACCGCCACGAACACATGCGCGGCGAGGTTTTGGTTCGTTAGCTCAACAAATTAATTCAGAGGAGGGAAAGCGATGAAGGTCAAAGTTAAAAGAATAGTCAGCGGTTCAGTCTTGGCGGCGCTGGTTTCATCCGGTTGCGGCCCGATGGGCTGGAATCAATCTACGGGGTCCATGCGCGAACATTCGATGCACGACTCGATGACGAGCGCTAAAAATGCCAACTGGACGGCAACAGATCTCAGGTCGAATTTAAACGCTCTCTTGGGCGAGCACGTGTTGATCGCGGCGGTGGCGACGAGCCATGCGCTCGGCGGGCGCGACGCGGCATTTAACGGCGCCGTCGGTGGACTCGACGCCAACTCAATCGACATCGCCAAAGCCATCGGCGCGGTCTATGGCGCAGACGCCGAGAAAGCTTTCCTGCCGTTGTGGCGCAAGCACATCGGCTTTTTTGTCGACTACACCACCGGCGTGGCGACTAAAGACAAGGCCAAGCAGGACAAGGCGGTCGCCGATCTAGTCGGCTACAGCCAAGACTTCGGCGCGTTTCTAAGCTCTGCCAATCCCAATCTGCCGAAGAGCGCGGTGGCTGATTTGGTGAAAGGCCATATTCTGTCATTGAAAGACGTCGTTGATGCGCAGGCGGCCGGCGATTGGCCGAAGGCGTATGCGGCGACGCGCTCCGCATATCATCACATGCAGATGGTCGGCGATCCCCTTGCCTCGGCGATCGCCAAGCAATTCCCCAATCGGTTCCCCGGCGCGCCGCATGCTCCCGCCGCCACGCTGCGCACGACGCTCAATATGGCGCTGCGCGAGCACGCGATTATCGCAGCCATGGCCACTGGTTCAGCTCTCGGCGGTCGCGAAGGGGAGTTCAAAGCCGCTGCCAACGCGCTGGACGGCAATTCCATAGACATCGCCAAAGCCATCGGATCAGTATACGGCGCCGGCGCTGAAAAGGCCTTCCTGCCTTTGTGGCGCAAGCACATCGGCTTTGTCGTCGACTATACAATCGGCCTCGCCGCGAAAGACAAAGCGAAGCAGGACAAGGCGGTCAACGATCTCATCAAGTATAGCGAGGACTTCGGCGCGTTCTTAGCCTCGGCGAATCCAAACCTCCCCAAAAACACCGTAGCCGATTTAGTCAAAGGTCACATCATCACGCTCAAGGACGTGGTCGACGCTCAAGCCGCCCGCGAGTGGACGAAGGTTTATGCAAACCTGCGCATGGCTGCCAGCCACATGGCGATGATCGCTGATCCGCTTGGCACGGCGATCGCAAAACAGTTCCCGGATCGCTTTGCACAGCGCTAATGCGCCGTACGTAAACGATACAAAAGCCGACAACACAAACGTAAATGAGGGGGTATCGAACATGAAATCCGTTAAGAAAAAGCCCATCCATCGAGCGACCGCAGTGTTGCTGAGCGGGCTCATGGCGCTTGCAACTATGACTCCGCCGGCCGGCGCCGCCAGCCATCGGGAGGCGCCGCTGATCGCCCTCGATCCGGCGGCGGACAATACCGACACTTACGCTTTTCGCAGCTGGCAGGATCCGAGCAAGGCGGTGTTCATCATGAATGTGATCCCGGGCCAAGATCCGGCCGACGGCCCGAACTATTTCAACTTCGACGACGAAGTGCTTTACGCCGTCAACATCGATAACAATCAGGACGGCAAGGCTGAAGACATCGTCTACGAATTTCGCTTCAAGACGGAAAACCGGCCGGCGTTGGGACAGCTGGGATTTCCCCTGGCCTATGTCGGCAACCCGAAGATTCCAGTCGCCGAGCTTCAAGGAATTACCAAGCTCGATGGTCCGGGTTCGGAAGGCTTGACCCGCCGGCAAACCTACACGGTCACCGAAGTGCGAGGCAAAAAACGAACCGAGCTATTCAAAGGCCAGAAGCTCATCGCCGTGCCGAGCAACGTCGGTCCGGCGACATTTAAAAATTACGAAGATCTCGCATCCCAGGGCATCTACACCGACGCCGCGACCGGCATCAAAGTGTTCGCCGGACAACGCGCGGAAACTTTCTATATCGACCTCGGCGCGGTCTTCGACACGGCCAACCTGCGCCGCTTCCCGCCTTTGCTCAGCGCCGCGGAAGATGCCGACGACGGCAAAGATCCTTTTGGCATCAACCGCTTTAGCGGCACCAACGTGAACAGCATCGTCATCGAGGTGCCGATTGCGCGCATCACCAAAGACGGCAAAACGGCGGAGCAAACCGGCACGGCGCTGATCGGTACGTATGCGTCGACGGCGAAACAGAAGATCAAGCAGTTAAAAGGAGACGGCACGGCAAAGCTCGCGGGTCCCTGGGTTCAGGTGTCGCGCCTAGCCAATCCGTTGGTGAACGAGCTGATCATCGATACCTCGGTCAAGGATTTGTGGAATTCTCGGGAGCCGGAAGTCGAAGCGCAGTTCCAGGAGTTCTACAAGAATCCGTCGATCGCGCTGGCCCTGGAACTGATCTTCGGTGTGCCGGTGACGGCAACGCCGCGCACCGATTTGCTGAGCGTCTTCCTAAAATATCCGGGCCAGCCCTTGAACGGCAACAACTGCGGCAATCCATGCGCCGAGCTGCTCCGGCTCAATCTGAAAACGCCGCCGGCGCAGCCGGAAAACCAGAAGCGGCTCGGCGGTCTCGCCGGCGACGGCGCCGGGTTTCCCAACGGCCGGCGGCCCAATGACGATGTCACCGATATCGCTTTGCGCGTGGTCGGCGGCGCCAACTACATCGCCGGCCTTGCCGGGGACGGCGTCAATTTCCTCGGCGGCGCGCCCGGCGCGGGCGTCAATGATGGACCGGGCTACGGAACGGCTCCCGGCAACCGGCTCGACGTGACGCTCAACGGCATCGCCAAAGAGTTTCCTTATCTGCCGACGCCCTTTGACGGACGCAACCGGCGCCATATTGACTGCGTGCAGAACACCGGCGCGCCTTGCATTGAACAGTAAATTGCGGAACCCGCCGGAGGCAGATTCTCTCTTCCTCCGGCGCGTTTTCTTAGAGGAGAAGGATAATGAAAACCCGCCAATTCGGAGCCCTGCTGGTTTTCGCCCTGCTGGTTTTTGGCGTCGAGCCGGCACAAGCCCAACGAACGAAAACCGATCATCAGATCGCTTACTACCAGACCTTGCTTAAACGCAGCCCGCAGAGCGCCAAAGCGTACCTGGGATTAGGCGATGCGCTGGTGCGCAAGGCGCGGGAGACCGGCGATCCAAGTTACTTTAACCGCGCCGAAGAAGCGCTCAAACGAACTCTGCAGCTCGCGCCGCACAACGCCGGCGCGCTGCGCCATCTGGCCTACGTCTATTACTCGCGCCACGAGTTCGCGCCGGCCGTACTCTACGTGCGCCAAGCGATCGAAAGAGATGGCGAAGACGCCGATGCCTACGGTGTGTTGGGCGATGCGCTATTGGAGGTGGGCCAATACGCCGAGGCGCAAGCGGCGTACGCTTACATGATGGAACTGGATCAAAGCCTATATTCCTACAGCCGGCTCGCGGGTCTGAAGAGCTTGCGCGGTGATAGCGCGGGAGCGATCGCCGATCTGGAGCGGGCGGTTGGCGCCGGCAAAGCCGCCAAGCAGCCGGCGGAAAGCGTCGCCTGGGCGGAGTGGCAGCTCGGCATGGACCACTTCGCTGTCGGTGACTTGGAAAAAGCTGAGACTCGTTTCCAGCAATCCCTCGAAACTCATGCCGATTACTATCGCGCACTCTCTGGCCTGGCACAGGTGCGCTCGGCGCAGAAAAAGTATGACGAAGCCATCGAACTCTACCGGAAGGCGCTCGCGATCTTGCCGATGCCGGAATACGCCGCGGCGCTGGGCGATCTCTACGAGAAAATCGGCAAGACCGAATTGGCGCGCCCGCAATATGCATTGGTCGAATACATCGGCAGGCTCAACGCGCTCAACAAAGCGCTCTACAACCGGGAGCTGGCCTATTTCTACGCCGATCATGACATAAAATCGAAAGAGGGCTTGGAATTGGCCCGGCGGGAATTGGATTATCGGCGTGATATCTATGCTTACGATGTCTTGGCGTGGAACTTGTACCGGAATGGCCAACTGGAACCAGCGCGGGAAGCGATCCATAAAGCGCTCAAGTTGGGAACGCGCGATGCGAAGCTCTTTTTTCACGCCGGCATGATCCATCACGGCCTAGGCGAACTCGACAAGGCGAGGGAGTTCTTAAGCCGGGCGCTCGCGACCAATCCGCACTTTCATATTCTCTTAGCCGAACGGGCGGCTCGAACCCTTAAAGAGATCGACACTGCCGGCGGACGCGTCGCCGCGAATCAGCAAAACGAGGAGAGATAGCATCATGCGTTCGTGCTCGATCGTTGGGTTCGTCGCGGCTTTCCTTCTTGCCTGGACCGGCGACATTTCGGCCCACCCGCTCGGTAATTTCAGCATCAATCAGTACTCGGCCGTGCGCATTGGCAAAAACGAAATTGCGATCCGCTATGTGGTCGACATGGCCGAGATTCCTACCTTTCAGGAGATTCAAGAATCCGCTCTGACTCCGCTGGCCGGCGCGAGCAGCGCTTATCTGCGGCGAAAAGCGGAGAGCCTTCGCGAAAGCCTCTCGCTCGAAGTGGACGGCAAGAAAGTTGCGCTGCGCACGGCATCGCGGGAGATTCTTTTTCCCGAGGGGGCGGGCGGGCTGCCAACGATGAGAGTCGCCGCTCTATTCAAGGGCAAGTTCGACGATTCTGCGGCCGGGCGCTACGAACTGTTCTACCGCGACGAGAACTTTCCCGGCCGCGCCGGTTGGAAGGAAATCATCGCCGGCGCTGAGAATGAGACGGCGGTGATCGAAAGCTCCGTGCCGGCAAAAGACCGAAGCTCGCAACTATCGGACTATCCTGCCGATTTGCTGAATGCCCCGCCGCAGGTGTTGGAGGCGAGATTGACCTTCGTTGCAAGCAGCGCTGTTGCAACGGGCCGAAGCGAATTGCCCGCGATCGCTCCGTCCCCTAGATCGATCACATCTGTCACTACTGATATTGCAAACGGTGCCGCGCCGGCCGGCCCGCTTGCGGCGCTCACCTCACCGCAGGCGAGTAAAACAGCGAAATCGAGCATCGAAGAATCTCCTCCTGTGCTGCGGCCAAATCGGCAATCGACGCCGAAGGATTCTTTTACCGAGCTGATCGCGGCCAAGCAGCTGAACTGGTCGATGATCTTGTTTGCCCTGCTGATCGCCGCGGCGCTCGGCGCTTTTCACGCTCTGGAACCGGGCCACGGCAAAACGCTGGTCGCGGCGTATCTCATCGGCTCCCGAGGGACCGCAAAACATGCCTTGCTTTTGGGTCTTATCGTCACGGCGTCGCATACGGCCGCGGTCTACTTGCTCGGCGGCATGGTGCTTTACGCATCCACGCATGTCGTGCCGGAGAAGCTCTATTCCTGGCTGGCGCTGGCCGCAGGCGTGATGATTATCGCTTTAGGCATCGTGTTGTGCGTGCGCCGGCTGGGCGTGACAGAGTCAGGACATCATCATGCTCATCACGATCACCATCATCCCGATCATGACGACCATGACCAGGCGCACGATTTGCGCCATTCCCACGGCCGCGCGCATCATCACCGCCATGCGGTGTCGCTCCGGGAACTTCTCACGCTCGGCATCAGCGGCGGCATCGTTCCCTGTCCCGCGGCTCTGGTCGTTCTATTGAGCGCGGTGTCGCTGCAGCGGATCGGCTTTGGCTTGTTGCTGATCGTGGCTTTTAGCATTGGCTTGGCCGTTGTATTGATTGCGGTCGGTTTGCTGATGGTCTACGCGCGCCGTTTCATGGCGCGCTTCCAGAGCGAAGGACAAATGCTGACCTACTGGCTGCCGCTCACTTCGTCGCTATTCATTGTCTTTTTCGGCGTCGGCCTGACCGGGCAAGCGCTCTTCGGCCTGGGTCTCGTTCCGCTGTGGGTCTCGCAATAATCCTGGCCATACGAAGGGTCGTGAAGATTCGCGATGGATTTGGAGCCCTCGAACAGCGAACCGAAATCTTCGGGCTGTTGGGTAGCCTCAAGAGCGAAGTCTTGACCGACGACACGCCGATCTCCCGATTCTCCTACCATTTCTCATCTGTGATAAGAAGCGGCCTTGGGAGGGCGTTCTTATGTCTGAAATGATCCTGCAGTTGGCCGGTTACCCGCTTCTCGATGCGTTGATCAAGCGGCGCTCGCGCCGCTTCGGCTTGGGCATGAAGATGGGCGCCGGACCGCTCGCTTACCAGAGTCGCCATGCGCCGCTGCCGCTAAGCGAACAAGAGGAGGCGATGCTGGTATTCGCCGCCTGCGGCATTACCGGACACGCTCTGCTCGATCTTTGTTTTACGCCGGCCGAGGGGGGGGCGATCGTTGCGCGCTCCATCGGGCGCACCATTGCCAGCGGCGACGCCATTCAAACCGTTTCTCTAGTGGTCACCAATGATGAGGCCACCTACCTCATCAAGCGGCCGCAAGATCTTACTTTCGGCGAATGTTCCGAACTGATCGGCCTGGCCGAGAAGAAACATTTCAACGAGTTGTACAAGCGTAGCCGTGTTCAGATCCAGGCCAGCCGGGTTGCGCCGCCGCTCAGTCCGCTGTTTAACGTCAATGTGAATCGTTGGTCGTTATACGCTCCGGGGACCAGTTACTTTTTGCCGATCAACGAATTGACATTCATGTATATCAACGGCTTGTTGGAGGTATTCAACGAGCATACCGGCGCCTTTCTGATAGACGAGCGGGCCAATTTCCGGCCTGCTGGGGTCGGCCACTTCGCACAGAGCCGCGGCGGGCACTTGATCGATGATCCCGCCGCCGGGCGAACGCTCACCATACAACGGCTCGAGTTGATGGTTGCAGAACTGGTCACGGTGGAGCAGGGCATGATGCTGCAGAATTTGGCTCTGATGGCCCAGGCCATGGGGCTCGGTGGTTTCCCGAACTACGCCGAGCATGAATACAGTTGGTTTCAGACGCTCGGCTTCCGCATGGCCGAGATGCCCGCGAGCCGGTATTTCGGCGCCAATGTTTTTGCCGGAGGGTTGATGAGACTGCTCGGTCGCGACAAAGATGTTCCCTATGCTTTGGGTCTGGAACGGGGCAATGAGATTTTGCTCCAGCCTTACTGCCCGCCGTACTACGCGAGCATGAAAGACGCCGTGCGTGCCGTGGTTGAAACGAAGTACGGCGCGCGCG
>DATBLC010000246.1:0-20800 GCA_036555515.1 Binatia bacterium | reverse complement strand
GCCACCACCCCGTCCTCTCCATAGGTGGAAATGCCCGCCGGCAGGGCCTGAAAACAACCTTTGCGCTCCTGTGCCCGCGCTCTCCAGGTCTCACCCCTCGGTCGCTGTTTGGTTACTCAATTGTGGACTCCTTAATAGAATAGCTAGCCGCCGTAACCCCTCGACAAGCTCGGGGCTAAAGGCTATCGAAGTCTGTCCTGAGGCCCCTCGAAGGATCGAAGGGCTCCTAAAGAGTTTTCACACAGTCTGGCGAAGTGAGGAATCTCGTCTTTGCTCTGCGGTCGTTCAACTATCTGAACTTCACCTCGTGAATTTGCCGGCCTACTGTAGCGCCAGCGAGCCTATGTTAGGCAGGCCGCCGATAATTTCTTCCCACTGCTCGCCTCGGTTCACGCTTAAATAGACCTCGCTCCTGTCCAGTTTTACATAGCGCGCGCCTTCGCCACCAGTTGCGATCACCATGGACTGGGAGTCGTCCGGATCGAACTCAATGCATTCAATCATGTTCAACAACGGATTGGGCAGGCCTTCGCCCAGTTGCTCCCACGTCGTGCCCGCGTCGTTGGAGCGCATCAGGGCGCCATCTGCGACGGAAGGACGATTGCGCCAGTCGAATGGCGTGCCCCGCGCGCAGCCAAGATAAACAGTGCGCGAGTCTGCCGGATCGAGTTTGACCGGAACGGCGTAGTGACGCTCCAGGGCGTCGCTGATGGAAGTCCACGACCTGCCGCCATCATCACTTCGATAGAGCGGTTTGCCCTTCGGATACGGATTGCGCTCGCCGCCACCTGTCGCGGCGAAGACGCTTTGCGGGTTCTTCCGATCGATCTGAATTGAATGAACATCCATATCGATGGGATCGCGCAGGTCATGCCAGCTTGCGCCGTTGTCTCCGCTGTAGACGATGCCGCCGACCTGCGCCGCTAGGAGGATTCGTTGTTTAGCACCGTCGAGCGCGATCCAACGGATATGCGGTTCGATAGACGGCACCGGATAGGTCCATTGGCGATGCCGCGCGATCTCGCGGACGCCGGCCGCTTCTTTCCATGAGCGGCCTTCGTCAGTGCTTACAAATAGCGCCGCAGGCTCGGTGCCGGCGAACATTTTCGCCGGATCGGTCGGATCGATGGCGAGGCAGCGGATTTTACCTTTCAGAGTTTGCTCGCCGATCCTCGCCCAGCGATTACCACCGTCGGTGCTCTTAAACAATCCGCCAAAGCGGGTTCCGGCGTATACAATGTGTCGATCATCGGGTCTGCTAGCGATCGAGGGGACCTCATTGCCGTGAAGCTCTTGGCGCGCGGTGGACCACGAATGTCCGCGCTTTTCGCAGCGAAAGACTCCGTCAACCGTGCCCACTAAAATGCTATTCATTTTCCTTCCTCTCGTCTAGCCTCACGATGCGGAGATGGCAATCGCCATAATAATTCGTGTGAAAGCTCGATTGTCGAGGTCCGAAAAAATCAAAATGGCGGACGAGCGCGGGGAACGGTTTTGTCCCTCCGCCGCTTCAGGTTTATTGCCGGGTGCCGAAGGTATTCTGTTCGATCATCCACTGTTTTTGCGGCGAGAGATCGACGCGCCGGTTCTCCACCGTTTGATCTTTGGCGGTAACGCGGAGAATTTCCAGGGGTTCCTTGGCGGAGCTTTCAAACCAATATTTGAACCCGCGCGGGACCAGCAGGCCTTCGCCCTTCTTGTACTCCCCAATCAGCTTGTCCCCTTCGCCGTAAAATTTTACGGCGCCATTAATGACGTACCAGAAAGCATCGTCGCCGGTATGGGTATGGAGATTGTTCTCGCCGCCGTCTTTCACCACCTGCACCATGACTTTCATCAAGTCGCTGTTGCAGACGAGCATCGACTTTTTTGGGCCAACGAACTCCGGTGTCTGGTATCTAAACTCTTTAGCGTCCTGGGGCATGGATCACCTCTCGTGGATTATTTTCACCGCAAAGCGGCGAATTTGCGCCGAGCTTATGCCCCCAAAACGGGGCCGTCAAGGGGGTCGGTCAGGGCCGCTGTTGACGCTTGATTGAGTGGCGTATAACCTGGCCCGAATGCCGCAGAGGAAAGATGACTGAGGATCTTGCGGTATCATGAGTCGCTGCGCGCTTTTAGTCCGGCTGCTCATTGCAAAAGCGACCGAGTTGCTGCGCTGTGATGAGTGGGCTGGAAGTAGATTGTGGTTACGTTGGCGGGTAAAAAGTATCGGAGAGTGAACGGAGCAAGATGGGAGACTTTCTTATCAAAAACGCGCTTATCATTCCAATGACTGAAGCGCGCGAGTCATTCAACGGTTACGTGCGCGGATTGGATGGTGTCATTCAAGAAGTCGGTGACGGGATCTCCGGCCCGGTGGCGGGAGGCGAGGTCATTGACGCTACCGGCTGCGTCTTGTTGCCCGGCCTGATTAACGCGCATACGCATCTCTATCAGGTTTTGTTGCGCGCGGTGTGGGAGGATCTGGAGCTGATGCCGTGGCTCAAGCGCGTCTATGGTTGCGCCGAGGTGCTCAGGCCCGAACATTTTTACATAGGATCGCTGTTGGGTTGCGTGGAGGCGATCCGCAGCGGCGTGACCACGGTCTGCGAGCACAATTTTCTCAATCCTGGACCCGAATGCGCGTTTGCCACCATCCGCGCGATGCGCGAGTCGGGACTGCGTTCGGTCTTCGCCCGAACCATCATGGACACCGGCGAGATCGTTCCCGAGTGCACGAAGGAAACTGCCGATACCGCCTTTCGTCGCATCGAAACGATTCTGGCCGCGCATTCCGGCGTCGACACCCTGTCGTTCATGACCGGTCCGAACACGCCGCCGATCAACACAACGCCGGCGTTGTTGAAAGAGATTCGCCGTTTCGCCGACGACAGATCGATCGGCATCAGCGCCCATGTCGCGGAGTCGAAATCCGTCGTTGAATGCGTGCGCGAGGAATATGGCAAGAATGGTGTCGTCGAGTTTCTGCACCAGTTCGGTATCGCGGCGGCGAATTCGATCTTTGCGCATTCGGTTCATGTGTCGCAAATTGAAATCCACATACTTGGAGAGACCGGTACGTCGGTGTCCCACAACCCGGTGAGCAACATGATGCTTGGCGACGGCGTGGCGCCGGTGGTGGAAATGTTGCGTCAAGGGGTGAACGTCGCGCTCGGCACCGACGGCGCGGCCAGTAACCATTCCCAGGATCTTTTCGACACCATGAAAGCGGCGTCCCTGCTGCAGAAGGTTCATCATCAGGCCGCCGGGATAATCAAGCCCTACGATGTTTTGCGCATGGCAACGGCGGGCGGCGCGAAAGCGCTGGGCCTTGGTGACGTCTGCGGCACCATCGAAGCCGGCAAACGAGCGGATTTGATTTTGCTGGATTTGAACAAGGTTCACAATCAACCGATCAACGATGTATTCAGCCAGATCGTGCACTGTGCGAAGGCGAGCGACGTGCGAACCGTGATCGTGAACGGCGAGATTTTGATGCGCGATCGCCGGCTCACGCGGCATGACGAGGGGCGGATCTTGGACGACGCTCGGCGCGCGAATCGTGACTTGATGGGGCGACTGGCAACGCTTTCTTTCTAGCTTCTTACCTTTATTCTCGGTGAGCCTTTACATGATCTTTCTAGTGCTCGCTATCTTGGGCTCGGCCTTGATTCCCGTGCTGTTTCGCGGCTTCATGGATTGGCGCATAAATGTATTCTGGGCGATCCCAGTGAACTATCTGACTTGTGTTTTCGTGGGCGGCGTCTGGGCCGGGCATGGGCTCGATCCGGCTGATTTGCCGTCGCAGCCGTGGTTTTGGCTGGCGGCTCTCCAGGGTGTTATCTTGGCCGTTAATTTTTTCTTGCTGGCGTATACCGCTCAGCGCGCGGGTGTTTCGGTGGCGGCGCTGGCGAGCCGCTTGTCCGTAGCGATTCCATCGCTGCTGGCGTTCGTCGTCTACGGCGATTCGCTCGGCGTCGCAAAAATCGCCGGTCTGGCGGCGGCGCTGTTGTCTTTGTATCTTTGCACCGCGCCGGAAGGGCGACACGGGCGGGGGAATTCTCTAGCCATAAATTTTCTGCCGGTGTTGGTGTTTTTGACCTTCGGCTGTTACTTCATCGTCATCAAATATGCCCAAGCCCATTATCTCGATGATTCGTCATATCACGCCTACGTAATGTCGGGTTTTATATTCGCTTTTCTGACTGCCGTCTCGATTTGTCTGGTGCGGGGTCTTCTCACGCTGGCTGATTTCGGCGTTAATCACGTAGTAGCCGGAGTGCTCCTCGGCATGGTGAACTACGTCGCCGTCTACGCGCTGGTCAAAGCGCTGGCGCTGGAAGGTTGGCAAAGCTCGCAGCTTTATCCCATTTACAGCGTTGGCGTTGTCGCCGTGAGTGCGCTGCTTGCAATGCTGCTTTTCAACGAACGCCTGTCGCTGACAAGAAAGGCAGGATTGATCGTTGGTTTGATCGCGGTGGTCTTGCTCAATCGTTGAGCGCTGGTTCATCGTTGCAGGGCTTAGGACGAACGCCTAGGCACCCTCTCAAGTTCTGTGCTTGACAAAGCTTCAATTCGTCGAAAAAGTTCCAAGCGTTTTGAACGCCGTTCGGGGGCCGCCTTACCAGCGCGCCACGCTTCGGTCGGCGACCGCCTGCCAGCGGACACCCTTGGGAATCACGATGTCGGCGGAGCGGACTATGCGGTAGGTTTTAGGGTCGAGGCCGGGAGGCTCAACTCCTTGTTCGAAGTCATTGAGGACGTCGAGCAAAATGCGTCGGTAAGCGATGATCGCTTTGTCCGAGTTGCCGAGGTGCTCGCGGCTTCGGTCGACGATGGGGCCCATGCTCTCCTGTACCGCCAGGTCCTGTGTATTGACTCCTTCGATCCCGGTGTACGTCTTGGTCTGTTGAACCTCGCGGTCAATCAGCCAGTCGTTTTCCCGCGTTCGGTGACGCACGGTCGTTTCGCCGCCGTGCCCCCTGCCGGCACTTGTTTCCTGTTTTGCAATGAATTCCGGGGTTAACGGCTTGTCTTCATCGACCGCGAGCATCCAGTTGTAAATCATGGTGTTCTGGTCGTCCATGGGCACCCACATATGCCCCTTGATGATCGGGATGGATTCTCGGTTGCCGCCGTCCTGGCCTTTTCTGCGTACGATTTGCTGGGATCGAAACTGATGGAAAGGCATGACAAACTGGTATAAGCGCAGGTACGTGCCGATTTCGCCGATGTCGCGAATGCCGACATATCTGAAACCATACCTGGTGCGCTCTACCTCCAGTCGCGGCGCCCGGTCGATGCGGTGAAACGCCGCCAAATCTGAAAGGTCATTGTTATGGAGAAAGGATCCATGGCACGTGTCGATGCCGCCTTCGATGCATTGCAGGAAATTACAGTATTCATGCGTCTGTGAAACAAAGCGATGCTGCTCGGGCGCTCGCGTCCACTCCATGCCGACCTTGTCGGGCATCTTCGCAGGCGGGCCCATGTAGGCCCAAATCACCCCGCCCATTTCGGCGGTAGGGTACGATGGCTGTAACACCTTATCTTTGAAGCGGCTGTCCTCAGGCTCGTTGGGCATATCCATGCACCGGCCCTCAAAATCGAATTTCCAACCGTGATAGACGCAGCGTAAGCCATTCTCTTCGTTGCGTCCTAAAAATAAAGAGGCGCGCCGGTGCGGGCAGTACTCGTCGAGGAGACCCACTCGGCCCTGACTATCGCGAAAGGCAACGAGATCTTCACCCAGGAGTCTGACTCGAACGGGAGAGCAATCGGGCATCGGCAATTGATTCGCGAGCAAAGCCGGAATCCAATAACGGCGCATGACCTCGCCCATCGGCGTCCCAGGTCCCACCCGAGTTACCAGTTCGTTCTCTTCTCTAGTCAGCATGGGCGTTTTCTTTCCCCCTCGCTCCAGGAAATGAATCGTCTAAACCAATACGCTCCCTCATACGTTGCCAGCGGCGCCATTCAAGAATGGCCGAAATCCGAAAGACTTATCGCTCATAGCAATCCTCCTTGAATGGTTCACCGAGACATTGCATTGGCGGATGGGCGAGTTTAGTTTCCGGAACGACCATAGTTTTTGCTGGCGGCCGATTTGACGCAGACGGTAGTCGATGTCTCCTATTTGTGTCAATCAAATTACTGCTTAAACCAGGGGAGATTTGTTAGGGTGAGATTAGCTACGTCCTCCTTGCCCTCGTCGTGTAGACTTTTGTCGGGCGTTAACGGGAGTGCTCTTCCAAGCGACGTAAGAGAGCCTCATAACTTGCGCGTTCGGAAAAGAGCTTCATGTCGAATTCTTTCTGCGTGACCAAGCCTTTGTCAATTAAGAGCTTGGCTACAACGTCAGCCGTGGCGAGCGCCGTGATCATCAGTTCCTGGAGGGTGAGGATTCCATCTTTGTCCGATTGACCCATTGTAGAATTCCTTCCTTTCGGCTCGTCCCCTACTGCCTCAGATGCGGAATGTATTCAATCTAAGAAACGATTCTTGATTCTGACCCACAAGAGTCCTTCCGAACTCAGCGCACTTTGTACTCGCCTGAAACGCTTGCGCAGCAGTCCTTATCCTCCGCTCTCAGCACTAGAGTCCGTATAGCGCCGCGGCGTTGTCGTGAATGACTTTTTTCTTCAGTTCCGGCGAGAGATGGGACGAATCCTTGTCGATGATTTCCCTTGAGAAAGGCCAGGTGCTGTCGGGATGCGGGTAGTCCGAGCCCCACATGATGTGGCCGTCGCCGAAGAATTGGATCAAGTGCAGTCCCACCAAGTCGGTTTGATAGGTTGCCCAAACTTGGCGCTTGAATATCTCGCTAGGCATTGCCTTGAGCGGGATGTCCTCGGCTTTCTTGCGCTCGAATTGTCTCTTGTAGCGGTAATCCATCTCTTGAACGACGAACGGGATCCAGCCGATGGCCGATTCGGCGAGACAGAACCTCAACTTGGGATGGCGCTCCAGCGTGCCGAAGTTGAACATATTCACGAACGGATTGAAAAACGAAGTTGCGCCATTGCTGAGCCCCATATCAAAGACGCCCTGGCGCTGGCCCGGCTTCATCGAATCTATCGTGGCCCGGACCGTTCCGGACTGCGTACTGCCGCCGACGTGATACGACACGACGATGCCGGCTTGCTCGGCAGCGTCCCAGAATAGGTCCCATGGCTTCAGGTTCATTTCGAGGGTTACATCGTTGACCAGGAAGTTTGCTTCGCGGAAACCTAACTGCGCCACCCGGATGACCTCGTCTTTGGCGGCTTCCGGGTCGACGGGAGAAAGCATGGCGACGGGGAAAAACCGCTTCGGCGCAGTCTTGCCGAAATCCAGCGCCCAGTCGTTGTACGCTCGCACACAAGCATTTCTAAGTTCGGGTTCGCCTACTTGCATTGCGATAATCGGCGGGAACATGAGCGATGCCTCGACGCCGTCGCGATCCATATCGGCGAGACGTTTTTCTGGAGTCGTCGGCCGGTGCGCTTCACCGACTCCGCCCCTGTCGAGCGCCAGCCGGGTTCGATTGGCTCTGGCAAACCAGCGCTCGCCACGATATTCACCCCAGCTCTCGCCATCACAGACCCAGTACTCGCCTTTCTCGCCCCGGTCTTCGACATGCGGCGCACGATCGCGCAAAGACTTGGGCAAGCGCTCCGTCCACAAGTCCCTGGGCAAATACCCCAAATCGATATGATCGTCGGCTGAAATCATGGTGTAGTTCATTTGCATTCTCCTCTCGATATCGCGCAGCGCGTGGATTTAGTCGGCAAGAAATTTCATGTTTCGACCGCCGGACTCTACTCGGCACAGGCGATCTCAGAATGAACGAAATTTTTCATCAATTCACATTCCGCACCGTTCCTCTGAGCTTGCTGTCGAAGCATGAACGGTGACGGATCGGGTTGTCGCTAATGCGATTCTTTGGCCATCGGCATGGGTTTGTCAACCATACGCTAAACGCCTCGATGGAAGTTAACAACATCCGCGGCGTGTTCGCAATCCGGTTGACACAACAGCGGTTGGTTGAATAGTCTCTGTACAGAGAGGCTGGGAGTCGAAATACGGTTCATGGTTCGAGAGCCTCACCGCGAGCGGTATTGCCCCATTGTGAATTCAAGTACTTAGCCGTTCGTGCTGAGCTTCTCGACAGGCGAATATCCAACTGCGACACAGTCTCCGAACGACGAGTAGCCGGCAACAGGTCAATTTGTGAAGAGAGTATTGAGCATTATTTTGGGCGGAGGCGCTGGAACGCGGCTCTATCCGTTGACCAAACTACGAGCGAAGCCGGCGGTCCCCCTCGGCGCCAAGTATCGTTTGATCGATATCCCCATCAGTAATTGCATCAACTCTGAGATCCAAAGGATTTACGTTTTGACGCAATTCAACTCGGCCTCTCTCAATCGGCATATCGCGCGCACCTACGCCATGGCGGGAGCGGGCTTCTCGCAGGGTTTTGTCGAAGTGCTGGCCGCCCAACAAACGTCTAACGACCCGAGTTGGTTTGAAGGCACTGCCGACGCAGTGCGAAAGTATCTCTGGTTATTTGCGGAGTGGGATGTTGATCAGTACCTCATTCTGTCCGGAGATCACCTGTATCGGATGAATTACGCGGAATTCATTCAGCGCCATCGGGAAACGAAAGCCGACATCACAATTTCTGTAGTCCCGGTCGAAGAGCGACGGGCGTCGGACTTCGGCTTGATGAAGATCGACAAGGGCGGGCGCGTACTGTCTTTCAGTGAAAAACCCAAAGGGGATGCCCTCAAGGCGATGCGGGTAGATACAACCGTTCTCGGCCTGCCCGAGGACAAAGCGAACGAGTCTCCATATATTGCTTCCATGGGCATCTACGTCTTTGAAAAACAGGTGTTGCACGATTTATTAAACGAAGGCCCGGACCGAACGGATTTTGGCAGAGAAGTCCTGCCGGATTCGGCGCGCGATCACAACGTCCAGGCTTATCTGTTCAAAGATTACTGGGAAGATATCGGGACCATCGAAGCGTTTTACAACGCCAATCTCGCGCTCACCTATCAGCCCGATCCGCCCTTCAGCTTCTACGACGAAAAAGCACCCATCTACACGCGGTCGCGCTACCTGCCCCCTACCAAGTTGCTGGACAGCCACGTGATCGAGTCGATGGTTGGCGAGGGATGTATCCTCAAGGAATGTACCGTAAAGCGATCGGTCATAGGAATTCGCTCGCGCGTCGAAACCGGTTGTATGATCGATAATGCTTTATTGATGGGGGCGGACTATTACGAGTCGCCCGCGGAACGAATGAAAAATCTGGAGAGCGGTAAAGTTCCCCTGGGAGTGGGCGCCAATACCACGATCCTGAGAGCCATTGTCGATAAGAACGCGCGCATCGGGCGCAATGTTCGGATCATGAACAATGACGGGGTGCGGGAGTCGAGCCGCGAAGATCTCGGCTTTGTCATCCAAAGCGGCATTGTCGTCATCATCAAGAACGCAACCATTCCCGACGGGACGGTTATCTAGCGGAGAGAGCCGTCCAGAAATCGTTTACAGCCGAATTACGCCTCCGGAATCGAAAGCCCTTCCGTTCGCCCTTCGAGAGCCCCGGAGTCTGTCCTGAGTTATCGAAGGAACGAACGGAAGAGCGGTTGAAGTCACCGGTGATATTTCGTTTTACAGAGCTTGCTGAAGCAGGAGCCGAGCGGAAGGATTCTTAGGGCTATTTAGCAAAATCAAACATCCCGTCCGACATTGTCATTTTTCGTATTGAATGGCTGCGCGTTCTAACGAAACCGATTCGACCCTGGAGGGACAAGCCGTTAAACCGACAACTATTCGTTGCTGCTCTCATCATAGGTCTGCTGTGAACATTTCTTCTGCTCATTCTTGAGCACAGTCCGATCGTTGACATCAAATGCCGGGCCAGAGTAATCAACCAGCTGTACTCTTCCCGGACAAGCCCCATGAATGAAAGCATACTTGGCGTGAATATATCCAGGCACCCCGGTTTCTTCTTTGCTAAGCATTACTATCGAGTCGTCGGCAATATCCTGAAGATTCAGACTTTCAATGGAATTTGCAGCGCTACCGGAACTTTGCGCGAATGATACCGACGGCACACACAAGAAAACCAAGACAACAAATACACTCGCTTTTACAATCATATGCTCCTCCTGTTAAATCGTTTTGAGACCCCTCCAGGGTCGCTCACGCATGTGATGGTATCGGGTATCAGTATGCTGTCAATGAATTTAGGTGAAATCCGCATAAATTAGCGCCAAGGTTGTATGTATTTGCTACCAAGGTCGTATGCGTTTGATTGATTCGCAGTCCCTGCCCGAGAGATGGCTTGACGCCCTCGGCCTTGTGGATAAGAAATAACAGATGGCGCGCAGCGGGCTCGGCCTTCCGTTGCTCACTGGCGAGTCGCCGAAAGAATGGTTCTTTTGGTTGGAGAGCCTCGGCAGGAACGGAAAATTTATCGCGAGTCCTCCGTTCGCCAGGAGACACTCTCGAAGTGAACGGAAGCTTTTTCAGATCCCTACAAGTGAAGAGTCCGGAGGCTAGTTGCCCAAACGCCTGAGTTCGGCCTGCGCGGCCTCGTACTCAAAGAGAGCTGAAGCGTTTGTAGCCACTGTTTCCCGAAACATTTTGGCCGCCTCATTATTCCGCTGTCGAATCAGCAGTTGTTGACCTATATAAAAATAGGCCTGGCAGCGTCTTTGAGGTCGCTCGGTTACATCGGCTTCGGCGACGGAATCAAGGACCACCTGCTCCGGCACTTTGCCTAAATACATTGAAACGACCGGGCCGGGCCATTTCGCAAGATCCAACCCTTGCGCCGCATGAGCTAAGGCTTCTCGACCATGGTTTCCGGCGCGTGCCTGCGCAATATAAAGGAGAAGGATGCGGTATGGATTGTTCGGCGCAAATCGCACGGCCTCAGAAAAGTCCGGGACTGCCGCGGTAAACTGTCCCTGAAAAAATCGTACGAATCCACGGCTGGAATAGGCGTTGGTATGCTTCGGATTCAACTGGAGCACTTGATCATAGTCCTGCGCGGCACGATCGTATTCTCCCTTGCGCGTATAGGCATTGCCACGATTGTAGAGCGCGTTGAGGTGTCTCGGATTCAGCCGGAGCGCTTCGTCATAGCTCTGGATCGCAAGGTCGTACTCTCCCTTGTGCCCGTAGGCGACACCGCGATTGGAAAAGGCATTGGCATGCTTCGGGTTCAACCGGAGCGCTTCGTTATAGTTATCAATTGCCCGGTCGTAATCTTTCTTGCGCCTGTAAGCATTGCCGCGATCGAATAAGGCATTAGCATGATTCGGGTTCAAACGAATCGCTTCGTCGTAGTTCTGGATCGCCCGGTCATAATCCCCTTTCCGTGCGTAGGCGACACCCCGGTTGGAAAACGCGTCGGCGTGGCTGGGGTTCAAACGAATCGCTTCGTCGTAGTTCTGGATCGCCCGGTCGTAATCTCGCTTCCCCGCGTAGGCGACGCCGCGATTGGACAAGGCATTGGCGTGCTTCGGATTCAACTGGAGTGCTTCGTTGTAATCATCAATCGCCCGGTCGTAATCTCCCTGTTCATTGTAAGCGTTGCCGCGCCTGTAGAACGCGAAAGCCAAGCCTTTCCCTGAGAGCTGCCCCGACTCGATGGCCCGTGTGCAGTAAGTAATGGCAATGCCCGGATTGGTAGATTTGTAGCACTTGTCGACACCTTCTTCTGTACCCGGTTTGCCCGTAGCGGTAACGGGTTCGCTTGCCGCGAAAAGAACGAAAAGCAGAGGCGCAAATAAACAGCAACTATGTCCTTTAAAACGAAGCCCGCGCCGTATGATTAAATGATTAGTCCCGCTGCGCATATCCGGGTACTCCTACGACCAAGGTACTATTCATCTATCACTTTCATGCTACCGCGGCAAATCGCTAATCAGGTCGGTTATTGGCGTTGCATTTGTGCCGGTTCGCGAAAACTCAGGAAAGACTCTGAGTCTATCGAGGGGTGGAGCGGAGGGTTTTCAGCAGAATCAATTATCAGGCCCGATTCCTTTAATTGCCCTGCTCTCTGCCCCCGTTCTATCTCTGCCAACTTCAGGAGCGGAACCAACAACCAGCACAGGGCGGTGAAGGCGGCGCTGACGAAGATCAACCGCGTGAAGCTCACCTGATCGAAGAATTGACCGTATTGCGCGTCCATTTCCAACGTTGACAGGGATGCGGCTGATCAAATAGTTTGCACCGAGATGAAGGAGGAAAAGAAAACATGGCCGAGAAAGCGCTCGTGGTGCAGGGTGGAAAACTGATCGATGGCACCGGCCGGCCGCCAATCGAGAATTCTGTTATCGTAATTCAGAGAGGAAAGTTCCAAGCAGTCGGCAGGAGCAGCGAAGTCTCTATTCCCCTCGACGCCGAGGTGATCGATGTCAAGGGCAAGACCGTTCTGCCGGGCTTTATCGATGGTCATGGCCACCTGGAGGATTTCCATGGAGAGCTTTATCTCCACCTGGGAATTACCACCTGCGCCACCATCGAGCTCTACCAGGACGGCCCGTGGACGCTGGCGCAAAAACAGGGCACCGCTCTGGGTAAAATTCGCGGGCCGCGGATTTGGATGTCCGGCCGGGCGATCGGCGCCGTCGGCACCGGACACGAGGCATTTGGCTCGCGAACATTCCGCGACAACATCATCGTCACAACACCGGAAGAAGTGCGCCGAGCGGTTAAGCGGAAAAAGGAACTCGGCTGCGACATCCTCAAGGTCAATGAGTTTCTTTCTTTGGACCTGGTGAAAGTTGCCGTCGACGAGGCCCATCGGCTGGACATGCCGGTGGCCGCCCACAGTTGGGACGTCGTCGGCTCCGTCAACGCCGGGGTTGACGCAATCGAGCATATCTGGTCGGTGGGCTACAGCTCCATCCCTTATGCCCCCGCCCGGCGAAAGTTGGCCGAGGATCGGCTGGGCGGTGTGATCGATCAGGAGCTCGCCGGCGCTTATTACCAAACCGAAAATTTCGACGCGGTGATCGGCGCGATGGTGGAGCACCAAGTCGCGTGGACCCCGACCATCGCCAAATGGCTGCGTCCCCTTTCGCCGAGCGCCGAGCGCTTCAGAGAACGAGAAAACGAAATCTTAAACAATCCTGATGCCGATCTCCCCGCTGCGGTTCGCGCTGTTACCGACAACGCCTACGACAAGTTACTCAAGCGCTACACGCCCAAGCAGCTCGAGCAGGCCAAAATGGGCTATGAAAAAGCCAACGAATTTATCCGGCGTTTTGTCCGGGCCGGCGGCATCCTGAAGGAGGGCTCGGACCCGCCCCGCGGCATGGCGGCCTTGCTGATGCATCAGGCCCTGGCGATGGACGTCGAGGCGGGCGTGCCGCCGATGACGGCGATCCAAGCTGCCACGCTCAATGTCGCCAGGACTTTCAGGAAAGACAAGGACTACGGCAGCGTCGAGGCCGGCAAGGTCGCAGACCTGTCCATCGTCGAAGGAGACCCGTTAATGGATATCTGGACGACGCAAAACGTCAAGATGGTCGTCATGGACGGGAAGGTCATCGATATCGCATTCAAAAAGTACAAGAATCCGGTTCCGTCGTTCTACTCTTATCAGAGTTTGCCGCTCGACCTCGAAATATCGCCGCTGTTTCTCATCGAAGGATCGGGTCCCACGGTATTGAAAGTGCGGGGGCACGGTGGCATGTGGCCATTCCACCGCGTCATGCTGAACGGCGAGCCACTACCAACCAGCTTTGTCTCGAAGGAGGAGCTAAAGGCGATCGTTCCACCCGAAGCGATTCCAAAAGCGGGCACTTACATTGTCACACTCAAGTGCGAAGGAGAAGCGTTTCCCGAGTCCCATCGGGCCCATCTCGTCGTCGGCTTTAAGCCATAGTGAGCCACGATAGCGAGGAATCCGTGTAAGGCCTTGACGAACTGATGAAAAAGTAGTTTCCATGCTTCGACGAGCTCATAATGAACGGAAATTTATCAACGTTTTCGTCACCCGTTCCATTCGCTCTAAGCCCCGTCGAAGGGTGAGAAAAAAGGGCCATTCTACTGGTCCTAGCCAAATGACTTTCGCCGAACAGAATCGCGGGTCCGACACCGTCGAAACTGGCAGGGATTTGAGCGGGTCCTCGTGCCCGCGAGAGTGCTAGCGCCGGATCTCTAATCGATTATGAACCGTCACCCCCTCGGTTACACCCAGCGCCGCCCGTTCCGCCAGGGACCTTTGCGTTTCCGAGGCAACCTGCCCGTCGAGATATACGGCGCCATCGATAAAATTCACCGATACACCTTCAATGGCACGATTCTGAATCGCCTTTTGAACGTCCATTTCAAGAAGTCTTCTCTGAACCGCCGGTTCTTGGATCGACCGATCTCTTACAGCTGAACTAGCGGGACTGCGCGCTTGATTATTCGTTTCCTCGTTCTGACGCTTTCGCAGCGCCGGCACCGATGCTTTAAGGATCGGGGAATCTTTCGTTTGAGCTACGGCGCCGGGGTAGGCTTGGCCACCCTCCAATACCGTGGAGCCGTCATCGGCGATGGCTGCTTGTTGCAGTGATAATGGCTTTATGGGTTCCGTTTCAGCAGTCGTCGTCAACTCCGCAAAGCTGGAATTAACCGCCTGCAACCGGGATTTCAAGTAATCCAAAGGACGCGTAGTTTCCTGGAAATACAGCGCCCAGCTTGCGCCTCCAAGCGGAATGAGCGCAAGCAAAGCGGCGCTAAATACTCTTGCAAGTCTGCGCCGAGGCGGCGCGGTCGCGGCGTCTTTTACCGAAGCCCTCTCGGGGCGTAAACCCCACGTTGCGCCTTTGCGTTGCGAGTCTTCAGGCGGCTCCCTGCGGCTGGTCCAGCCTGCGTCATCGAGCGGCGCCGCCGGACTCGCTTGTTGGTCATCCACCAGATGCATGTCCTTGGCGACCTCGTCTATGAGCGCCGGGGAAATTTGTTTTCGCGCAAAGCGGTACGCGGCCAGCAAAGCATTATCGCAGATTCCGTTGACCAGACGGGGTATGCCCCCGGAATAATACGCGATGCGTGCTATGGCAGCTGGATCGAACAAATTTGCGTCATGATAAGCCGCCGCTTGCAGCTGAAACTCGATATAGCGATCCAACTCACTGCGGGGCAGGGCAAATAGCCGACCGTGCAAAGCCACGCGCTGTTTCAATGAATGATGTTCCGGCTGGTCCAGCTTTTTCGTAAATTCCGGATGTCCCACTAGGATGAGTTGCAGCAACTTCTGACTATGCACTTCGAGATTGCACAGCTGCCTTAAGCCCTCGAGCGTTTCGCTGTCCAAACTGTGTGCCTCCTCAATGACCAAGCAGGTAATTTTTTTTCTTGTGGCGCTCTGAATCAGATAGTCATGGAGGGCGTCGATCATTGCTGATCGGTCCGCGCTCTCAGATCTTAAGTCCAATTGGGCCATGGTGGTGCGCAACACGTTGATAATTGAAATGCCGCTATTTATAACCCAAACCGGTGTTACTGAGGGACCTAGATCATCGAACAATTTTCGCAGCAGTGCCGTTTTCCCAGTTCCAACTGGACCGGTTAGAACAATGACACCTCTTTTGGCGAGGATGCCGTACTGCAACTTGGCCAGAGCTTCTTGATAGACCGGATTTAAGTAGAAAACTTGCGGATCGGGTGCACTTGCAAAAGGTAAGGAAGAAAAACCGAAATAATCCTGGTACATAAAAACCTCATGGCAGCTGTTGGGAGTGGAATAGACCATGCGACAAGAAATTTCCCCGCATTACTTTCCGCAGATCATGCGTTACCCTTGCGCTGGAAATTCAGATTGTCATTTCAGCCGCAGCAATTCAAATGCCACAGCTATGTACGAGACATGCTAAAAATCCACCGATTTTTTTCGGGGGCAGACGCCCAAAAGAACAAAGACAAGCTCGGAATGAAGGATTTCTCCTACTTTCCATGAAGATTTAACCTTCAGGCAGCGGCACGCCAAATGAAAGGGCGGTGTTGCCTCGGATAGCGGCGATCCTGACACTTATTGAGAGAATTTTCCATAAGAGCGAAAGACATTTTTCTATCGGGTATGACGCGGAGCGCTTGCACGCTGCTCAAATCCCGGCGCTAAATAGGAGGATGGAACGCAACGTTGAAATCAAAGCGCGAATTCCAAGTGTCGATTTGCTCTTACCCCGTAGCAGTAGGCCTCGCCGACCGTGGTCCAATGGAGATATCGCAGGACGAAACGTACTTTTCTTGTCCACGCGGCCGGTTAAAAACTCCGCGCTTTTTCAGAAACTGAAGGGGAGCTTATATTGTATCAGCGTCCCGATAGCGCCGGACCCAAAAGAATTCTGCTACCTTATTTCACCAACGAGGTCGCCCGATACGCTGCGCGCGGCGTTGTCGCTTGCATATCGCCACGGCAGCTCCAGCAGCTTGCCAACAAGTCGAGAAGTCTGATCCGGCGCGGCGACTGAGCATCAAAACGCTTATTGTCTCCAATGCGGCGGGTAAGTGCGCTGATAATTCGATAACGCCTCGATACGCTGCACCCATGTGGCGAGGTTCGGAAACGGCTGCGCAAGGGGGTAGAAGCCTAAATTAAACTGCCGTGCGGCTTCCTTGGACGCAGCCCGAAGGAGCAGCTGGATTAATGGAAACACACCGATGTCCGCCGCAGAAATTTTATCGCCAACAAGCCACTGCGAATCGGCCAAGCGCTCGTCGACCCTCTTGAGCTCGTGACGAAGGGATTGTGCGGCCTGTTCGATCTCATCGATTTTGTCCAATCCTTTGCCAAAGAAAATTGGCCGAACGACTTGATCCCCCGCACCCACCATGTAGGATTCACATTCGATGAGCGTGCGCCAGATCAAACCCGTTTCCTCGGGCGTGCGACCGAATAGTGGCGGATCGGGATATTTACGGTCGAGATAGGCCATTATTGCGAGCGATTCGTAGAGAACGAACTCTCCGTCCTTGAGCGTGGGAACTTTGCCGCGCGGATTGAGCCGAAGATACGCCGGCTCTTTGTTTTCACCTTTGGAAAACTCCAACAACTTCGATTCATACGCCAGATTTTTTACTTCCAATGTCAGCATAACGCGCCAGGCGAATGGACTGCCGCTGCCCCAATAAAGTTGGATTGCCATGGTTCTCCTCCCGTGTAAATTGACCGGCGATTGCGACCGTTCCCAGGCGCTTTGCAGATCTCGCGCGCGTCAATCAGCTCCGGCGGCCGCAGAAGGCTGCCGATATTATCCGCGCGGAATTGCGTAGCCATAATAGATTCCTTCGCTTGATCGGCTTGCGCTGTTTGAGCGTGCGATTCCAACTTTGAACCGCCTTGTTCACCCCTTGATCCCCAATTCCCCATTCACGGCTCTTTGCAAACTAAAGTCGAAAACTCTTGACGGCAACACGGTCTCGTTGAGCTTCAAAACCTGGGCTTCATCAGCGAGAAATTCCTTGATTTCTTCGTCCGTTGGAATTCCCGCCGGCGTGAACGCGGGCTTACAGCGCCGGTACCATTCCGTCGCCGTAGCGAGGTCGCTTTTCCACACCCGAGCCAAGATCTCTGCAGTTTCCTTCTCATTCTCATGAAAGAAGCGAGTGGCCTTTGCCTTTACCCTAAGCAGCCGCCTGAGCCAGTTCGGTTGATCCTGGAAAGTCTTCACCTGGACGCCTATGCCCTGCTGAATGCTGGGGAACTTATCGATCGAGCTTTCAAGAACGTTCATTTTGAATTTGTCACGGGCGAGAAAAACATACGGCGGTGTTAACGCAGCGACTTGGATTGAGTTACTCACAAGCGCCTGCAGCTGCGCGCTTTCGTCGCCTACCTGTACAAACGTGAGCTCCTTGTCCGAGTCGACACCGTGAATGGCAAGCATTTTTCTCGCGGCCGAATGCTGGCTGCCATTGATCGTCGCGATGCCGAGATGCTTGCCTTTGATCTCCTTGGCCGTGCGGAATTCGCCGCGTGACACCAACCAGAAAATCGGCCGGCGTAGATCGACGGAAAGAATTCGCAACGGCGCGCCGCGCATGATCGCTCGAACGGCGCTGCCGACCGAGCCGAGCGCATTCAGTTCTCCGGTAATGCCGGCGGCGATCGCGGTGTTGGCGCTCATGCGAATCAGCTGCGGATCGAACCCCTCTTCGCGAAAGAAATTCTTCTCGCGCGCGATATAGAGCTGAATGGAGGGCATGCCAGTGCTGGACATGCTGATACTGAGCTTTTGCTCCGGCGCTTGTGCGCCGGCGATGTCCGGACTGAAAAAGACCAGCAACGTCAAAATACAAGCGAACTTCGCGCGTAACATCGTCGGCAGTCGCCGCAGATTGTGGAACGTGGAACGGCAAATTTTCATTTCCTAGCTCTCCACAGATCATCCGTCGGGCCGGAGACTATCGAAGTCGGAGTCGCGATGTCAACCGCAACTCATTAATCCGCCAACATCGACTCACGCTGAGACAGCAGAAGTTTAAGACTCTGGTATTTATTAAGGAGTCCACAATTGAGTAACCAAACAGCGACCGAGGGGTGAGACCTGGAGAGCGCGGGCACAGGAGCGCAAAAGCATGGGCAGATCATTTTTAAATTTATGGTAGCGCTCAACGAGCTTTGAGCCGCTCGGAATCAGAACGTTGCGTCTGGTTTTGCCACGCCAGTTGCGCACTACCTTTATAGCTTCTTCCGCGTTGCCGTGATGAGCGGAGATGTCCTGGCCTGCAATATCCGAGCAAAACTTTTGAAATCGATAGTTGTCAACGTCAAGGATCTTACAAGACTTGGTCGTTTGACGTTTATTATCGCTTGGCCCCCAGAAATAGCCCGAGCTCGAGCGGCATGTTGAATCTTGGCAATTTACTCTGCGGATCGGGCTCGACGCGACAAATGTCGTGGATGCCGAATCGACAATCCCCGATGATTTGTTCAATTTTTTGAATACGAACCAGGCGCAGTGGGCAAAATAACCGCAATCATGGACGGCAAAAACGAGCGCGTGAAATATGGGCCGGTACTCCGGGTCGAATGGACAGTTAATGAAGACGCTGTCCGCGTAGGCGGCCATTCTTCAGTGGTTCCGGTCCCTTGGAGGAAGAGGATCTGCATGCCGTTCGTGATAATCACTTGCACGTCTAGCTTTTACTTATAGCAGCCGCTCCGGCTTCGGCACAAAGGTGATCCTGCTCACCAGTGCCGCCGCCGCAGCCGACGGCTCCAATCACCTTTTCATCGGAAATAACCGGCACCGCTCCAATGCTCGGCAGAGCCTCGCCGCCTAGCACCGCGGCCACGTTTCCCCAGAAGGCCGGGGCCGACTCCCGGAGGTTCGCCATGTCCTTGGTCGGGCGTTTAAACGCCGCCGCCGCAACCGCTTTGGCACGGGAAGTCTCAGGAGTAAAAAATCCGGTGCCGTCACCGCGCGCGGACAAGACCAAGCGGCCCGCCTCATCGACAACAGTAGCCGTCATTGGGGTTCCAAGCTCGCGCGCTTTTGTTTGCGCCGCCTTGACTACCTTTTCTGCCATCTCAAGCGTTAGTGCAGCCATGCTAATTTCACTCCTTTCAACGTTTGGATCGTGCTTCGATCAGTGGCCGTACAAATAGTGGAAATCGACGCGGATAGTCAAGAGGGAGAGATACCCGCTCGGATCCGTAGTTGGGCGCGAGCTTATTTCGCCCGGCTCCAAGGTTGGTGCTCAAGTTGCAATCACACTGAGTTATCAAATATTCTCTATCCATAAATCTACTGTTGTGTCCTATGGGACGTTTCGAGACGACGCTCAAATATCCATAGGCGCTACAGGTGGGAGGCCCAATGCAGAGCTCTGACCCGGTCGTCAACGATATCATTGTCATCGGTGCCGGGGGGTGCGGCCTCATGGCAGCGCTGGTGTCCGCCAGTAAGGGGGCACGAGTCGTGCTCCTTGAAAAGACTGACAAAGCAGGAGGCGGCACAGCTTTCTCATCCAGAGGCATTCGCGCCGCTGGAAGTCGATGCCAGCGCGAGGCGGGAATCGCGGACAGTGCGGAACTGTACGCGCAGGATATCCTGCGCAGGAACAACAACGAGAGCGATGCCGCCTTGACCCGACGCTTGGCGGAAATTTCCGGGCGAGTAACAGATTTCCTGGCTGATGTAACCGGGATCGAATTTCGTCTCGGTGAGTTTGCCTTTGGCCATAGCGCGCGCCGGTCCCACTCGTGGACGGCGGATAAAAATATCACCGATTTTCTCTTCGAGGCGGTTGAACGCGAAAAAAGCATCCAGGTCTATTTCTCGACACCGGTGCTGTCACTCAAACAGGAGGCGAGCGGCGCGGTGACAGGCGTGGTGACCGAGAAAGGGGTCCTCACGGCGCGTAAGGTTATTTTGGCCTCCGGCGGATTCAGCGCAAGTCGGGAGCTGTTGTCTCGATACATACCAAAAGCTGTAGACATTCCCTTCCCAGGTCACTATGGGAGCACCGGGGACGGGATCAAAATCGGTTTGGCGGCGGGAGCAGCTACCGAGAACATGGGCGCTTTCCAGCCCTACCCAGCATACGTTGGTCCGGGAAAGCGCGCGGTGTCGCCCGAGGTGGCGCTGTCGGGCGGCATCATGGTCGATCGTAACGGCAAGCGCTTTGTCGACGAGACGAAATATCCCGGCGGGCTCGGCACCAAGATGCTCGACCTTCCGGGCAAGCAGGCCTGGGAAATCTTCGACGAGCGCATCTTCCAGTTGCATGCCAGGGCGCCGGGACAGAGAGGCTTGGCGGGTTTTTTGGAGTCGGGGTTGTTGTACAAAGCGCAAACCGCGGAAGAGCTCGCCGCCGA
>DATBLC010000245.1:0-5580 GCA_036555515.1 Binatia bacterium | reverse complement strand
ACTCTCTCTGCTCTGCCCTCAGTTGAGATTTGGAATTTTTACGGCCCGACGGAGGCTACCGCAAACGCCAGCGTCGCAAAAATACAACCGGGAGCGCCGATAACGATCGGTCGCCCGATCGCCAACACGCAAATCTACATTCTAGATTCAGAACTGCGGCCCGTGCCTGTTGGCATTTCCGGTCAACTGCACATTGGCGGGGCTGGGTTGGCTCGGGGTTATCTGAACCTTCCCGACCTCACCGCAGAGAAATTCATCCCAAATCCTTTTAGCAGTGAGGCAGGATCGCGCCTATACAGCTCCGGTGACGTCGCGCGCTACCTGCCGAGCGGCGATATCGAATTACTCGGTCGCGATGATCATCAGGTGAAAATACGCGGATTTCGAATTGAACCGGGCGAAATTGAAAACGCGTTGGCACAACACTCGGGGGTGAGCGCTAGCGTTGTCGTAGCACGAGGTAATGGACCCGAAACCGCGCCCGGCGGGGCGCAACCAAGAGAATCGGCGAAACAGTTGGTGGCCTATATCGTTTCGCGCGCGGGATGGACTGTTAGCATTGATGAGTTGTGCAGCTTTTTGAAACATAAGCTGCCTGAATACATGGTCCCGTCAGCCTTCGTCGAACTGGACGCCCTACCCATTAGCCCAAGCGGCAAGCTAAACCGCAAGGCTCTCCCGGCTCCAGGCCAAAGCAGGCCTGAACATCAAGATAACTTCGTCCCACCACGCACGCCGACCGAGGTGTTGCTGGCAAAAACATGGGCCGGAGTTCTCAATCTAGAGAAAGTCGGGGTTCACGATAACTTTTTCGAGATTGGGGGGAATTCGCTTTTGGCCATGCAGGTCATTTCCCGGCTGCGTGACGCATTTCCGATCGAGCTGTTGTTATGTAGCCTGTTTGAGAATCCCACAGTTGCTGCCCTGGCCGAGCAGATCGATGTGTTGTCGTGGGCGGGAAAAAGATATGAGGGTTCGATCCGCGGTGGTCAAGGAGCGAGAGAGGAGATAAAATTTTGACAGCCGCCGAGGTGTTAGCCAAGCTGCGGAGCCTTGATGTCCAGATCTGGGCGGACAATGAGGAGCTTTACTGCAATGGCCCGCGCGGAGCGCTGACCGCGGAGCTGCGGGCGGCACTGACTGAGCACAAAGCGGAGATGTTGGCCTTGCTCGGGCGGGTGCTTAACAAGGGACGAGTCGTTTCAAGCAACCGGGATATGCTTTGATGGCAGCTTTGAACTCCTTTAGGCCGTCCCGTTGAACCGGGAGATATAGATGACATTTCGCTTCGAGTTGCCGCTGCGCATGCTTTTCGAACATTCGACGATTACGAGCTTGGCGGAGCAGATTGATACGCTGTTGTGAGTCGCAAAAAGCCCCAGTGTCGCGAGCGAGATCAAATCGAATTTGACAACCCCCACAATTAAAAAGGCCGCCGACTGAAGATTTGCGCGCCGCGATCAGCGAAAACAAAGCCGAGATCCTTGCCGTTGTGCGCGGTGCTTCCACTAAGGCAGGATCCGTCGAGCTGACGAAGACCAAGATCCACCCTTCTCGCCGAACAACGGTTGTGGCTTTTGGAGCAGTTGGAACCCTCAGTGGAAGGTTTCACATTCTTCTTTGATCGATACCGGTTCACCCTGTAATGGCGGATTGGAAACTTAGAAATCTAGGAACCGCTCCCTCGCAGATTTCTTTTGGCGTTCATCTCCCATGCCGGACGCTGCCTGGCGGGGAATCACAGCCTGCGTCTCATGATCTGCTGGTCGCGACGGTAGAGGCGGCCAAAGAGGCCGGATGTGCATCGATTTGGGTTACCGATCACATCATCTATTCAGACCCTTGGATGGATTGCTTATTGCTGCTGTCCGCAATCGCTGGTCGGGCCAAGCAATGCGGCCTTGCGATTGCCACCGGAATTGTCAGTTTGCCGCTGCGTCATCCCGTATCGTTGGCCCAGAGCTTCGCCACGCTGGATATTCTGAGCGGCGGCCAATTGATTATCGGCGTAGGGGAAGGCTCCGCCGAGTCAGACTTCGCCGCTCTGGGTGTCTCCTTTAAAAAGCGGCGAAAAATGCTGGAGGACGGAGTTGTTGCCCTGCGTGCGCTACTCAGCAACACCGGCGTCAGCCATGAGGGGCCCTATTATCCCTTCCGTGGTGTCACGGTAACTCCCCGTTGCATTCAGAGGCCGTGCCCTCCGATCTGGCTTTCCAGTTGGGGCTCTCCTACGGGAATGCGACGGGTCGCCCGCTTAGGCGACGGCTGGGTAGCTTCCGCTTGGCACTCGACACCGGAGCAGTTCCATAGCGCTTTGCGCGCGTTGAATGGCGCGTTGGTGGAACAGGGAAAAGACCCGAAGAACTTTCCCAACGCTGTGGACACCGTGTTCTTGTACGCCGATCCGGACCGCGCGCGGGCAAGACGGATCGCGGTACCCGTCGTTGAGAGGGCCATGCGCGCGCCTTTCGACGGCGGCGCTGGGCATTGCCTTGTAGGCGACTACTTGGAATGCGAAGAGCTATTGCAGCGCTGGGTCGAAGCAGGCGCCCAGCAGCTCTGCGTCTGGCCTGTGCTCGATCCGGTGCGACAGATCAGGCGCTTCGGAGAGCACATCCTGCAGAACGTGCTGAACCGGCAGGCTACCCGACTGCGCCATTGCACCGAATGAACAAGGCGTTACACAGCGAGCGTTCCTATCCCCTCTTCGCTGGGTTGAACCGGCAGCGGTCTATTCAAGCCCAATGTTTCCATCCTGCCGGAAGTTTCATCGAGTTCAGGAAGGATGAGATCGAGCAGTCGGTCGCGGCTCGCTTCGCGCGGCTGGCGCGCGAATATCCCGACCGACTCGCCGTCAAGACCACGACCCAGGAGCTGACGTACGAGGAACTCAATCGCACGGCCAATCGTGTCGCCCGTGTGCTGATCCAAGAGCGCGGGACTGGCGCCGAGCCCATCGCGCTGCTCTTGGAACACGGCGCGTCGGTGATCGTCGCGATTTTTGCTGTGCTGAAGGCAGGCAAGTTTTACCTGCCGCTGGATCCCACCTACCCGCAAGCGAGGAGCAAAACTATGCTCGCGGATTCGCAGGCGGCCTTGGTCCTGACCGACGCGCCCAATCTGCCGCTAGCGAGAGAACTGGCCGGAAGCGGCCACCAAGTCATCAACCTCGACGAACTGAATCCAGGCCTTTTCCCAAGCGATGACATCGAGTCGCCGCTATCCCCTGATAACCCCGCCTACCTGATTTATACGTCCGGTTCGACCGGGCGGCCGAAGGGTGTCGTCCAAACACATCGAAATGTGCTTCACGATATTAGGAATTATACCAACGCGTTTCACATCTGCCCGGAGGACCGTTTGGTCGCCCTTCACTCCTACAGCTTCGCTGACACCACGAGGACGACAAACGCCGCCCTGCTCAACGGTGCTTCCCTCTATCCGTTCGATGTCGGCAAAGAAGGTCTGGTCCCTGTGGCCGAGTGGCTGACCCGCCATGAGATCACCATTTACCGCTCCGTCCCGACAACCTTCCGCCAATTCATTCGCACACTGACGGGCGAGGAGCGTTTCCCAAAGCTTCGGTTGGTCTATATGGCTGGGGAGCCGGTCTATCCCAGAGACGTAGATCAATACAAAAGACACTTTAACGACGACTGCATCTTCATTAACGGGATGGGCTCCACGGAGTGCCTGACCCACTGCTGGTATTTCATCGACAAGAAGACCGCGATCGACGGTTACCATGTACCGATCGGACATGCACTGGAGGATATCGAGATATTATTGCTTGGCGATGACGGTAAGGAAGTCGGTACTCAAAAGGTCGGTGAGATAGGGATCAAAAGTCGTTACCTCTCTCCCGGCTATTGGCGCAACCCGGAACTCACGAGTGCTGCTTTCCTGTCTGGCCCTGATCACGGAAATGAGCGGGTTTACCGCACGGGGGACCTAGGGTTGATGCTTGAAGACGGCTGTGTGGTCCATATGGGACGAAAGGATTTTCAGGTCAAGGTACGAGGCCATCGCATTGAAGTCGTTGAGGTCGAGACAGCGTTGTTAGGCTTGGACAACATTAAAGAGGCAATTGTTATGGTTCGCGAAACGCAATCCGGTGACCCGCGCCTGGTTGCCTATCTCGTCGCTACCCAAGCACCGGCGTCCAAACCTTCCGCGCTTAGAGATGAACTTGCCAAAAAACTGCCGGACTACATGATTCCTTCGGCATTCGTGTTTTTAGATGCGCTGCCTCTGTTGCCCAACGGTAAGCTTGATCGCCGCGCCCTTCCGGCGCCGGCTGCTGCGCGACCAGACTTAGAGACCTTCTTTGTAGCGCCGGGTAGTCCAACCGAGATTCTCCTGGGCCAAATCTGGGCTGAAACCCTTGGCCTGGAGCGAGTTGGCGTTCACGACAACTTCTTCGAGCTAGGCGGCCATTCGCTCTTGGCCACGCAGGTGATCTCCCGGCTACGCGACGCGTTTCGCTTCGAGTTGCCGCTGCGCATGCTTTTCGAACACCCGACGATTGCGAGCTTGGCCGAGCAGATCGATGTGTTGTCGTGGGCGGGAAAAAGAGATGAGGGTTCGATCCGCGGCGGTCAAGGAACCAGAGAGGAGATAAAATTTTGACAGCCGCCGAGCTCTTGTCCAAGCTGCGGAGCCTCGAAGTCAAGATCTGGGCCGACAACGGCGAGCTTTGCTGCAACGCTCCGCAAGGAGTGCTGACGGCGGAGTTGCGGGCAGCGCTGAGTGAGCACAAAGCCGAGATCTTGGCCGTGCTTGGCCGGGCCGGCGCCCGGCGCCGGGAACCGGTGTTGCGGCGGCTACCGAGGGACGGCGATCTGCCGCTGTCGTTTGCTCAGCAGCGATTGTGGTTCATCGATCAACTGGAGCCCGGCAGCGCCCTGTACAACGTTCCGAAGGCCTTTCGGATTGGCGGCAGGTTGAGTATTGCGTTGCTTGAGCAGAGCTTGAATGAAATCGTGCGGCGTCATGAAGTCCTAAGAACCACTTTCAAGGTCGTCGACGACCGGCCGGTGCAGAACATCTCTCCGAGCCTAATGGTTTGTTTGCCTCTAGTGGATCTCAGTCACCACCCTGAAGGCGAGCGAGCAGACGAAGCCCTGCGGCGGGTCAACGAAGAAGCGTCCCGGCCATTCGACTTGAGCCGCGGTCCGCTGCTGCGCGGATTGTTGGTGCGTTTAGGTGCTGAGGATCACATCTTGCTTTTGACGCTGCATCACATCGTATCCGACGGTTGGTCGATGGCGATTGTCAGCAGGGAACTGAGCGCTCTGTACGATGCCTTTTCCAATTCGCGCCCCTTGCCACTAACGGAGTTGCCGATCCAGTACGCCGACTTTGCACAGTGGCAGCGGGAGAGATTGCAGGGGGAAGTGTTGGAGAGTCACATTTCCTACTGGAAAAAGCAGCTCGAAGGGATTCCCGCAGTACTGCATCTACCGACGGATCGGGCACGCCCCGCGGTGCAGAGCTATCGCGGAGGGCGGCAATCGTTTGTGCGGTCTAGAGACCTCACCGAACTGGTCAAAGCCTTAAGCCGCAAAGAAGGCGTGACCT
>DATBLC010000244.1:0-11196 GCA_036555515.1 Binatia bacterium | reverse complement strand
CGGAGAACACGCTCTGCGGACATGTTTCTCAATTTCCTATTGGAACGTATAAAAAGGCTCATTATCACGGTCCCGGAGCGCATGTGATTGTCCTGAGCGGCGAAGGTTATTCTCTAATGTGGCCGCAAGGAGGGGAAATTCAGCGGTATGATTGGGGCCCGGGCAGCATGATCGTTCCCCCGGCCAATTGGTTTCATCAGCATTTTAATGCTGGCGCCGAGCCAGCGCGTTATCTTGCCTTGCGTTGGGGCAGTAAGAAGTACTATGGAATGCTGGGGGAGGGGATGGGTCTGTCCGATGTAGACGTTAAGCTTGGTGGCCATCAGATCGAATATGAGGACGAGGACCCTCGGGTGCGAGAAATGTTTGAAGACGCTTGCGCCAAAGCGGGTATTCAGAGCCAGATGCACAAATATTACAGGCGTTGACGACATGGTATCGGCATATAGCGGTAGAATTGCCGACCTCGTTGTAATCCAGGTCCAGAGATGTCCGGACAAACCGTTCCGGGAAAATATGTCGCTGGAATACCGCTAGAGGGGCTGAACGTAAATGGACGTTTTCGACGATCTCCGCCAGTTCATCGACGCGGCCAAGACGATGAGTGAGTGGAGAGAAATCAAGGGTGCCGATTGGAACCTTCAAATTGGCGCTTTGATCGAGGCGACGGCCGAACTGATTCCGCAGCCTCCGATGCTGATTTTCGACGACATCAAAGGATATCCTTCCGGCTATCGCATCCTGAGCCTTCCCTATGCAAACTATCGCCGGGTCGCTCTAGCGTTGGGCCTGCCGCACGAGAAGAGCAAGCTTGAACTGGTGCGCTTGGCTTCACGTAAAATTCGTTCCGCCGCGACCATCCCGCCGAAAGAAGTGGGCCACGCGCCGGTAACGGAGAATATCATGACAGGCTCTCAAGTGGACCTACTTAAGTTTCCGGTTCTGCGGAGCCACGAAACGGATGGCGGCCGTTACATCGGGACCGGCGACGTTATCATCAATGCCGATCCGGATAGCGGGTATGTCAATATGGGAACTTACCGGATGCAGGTGCACGGGCCGGACTTGCTCGGGATATGGATGAGCCCCGGCCAGCAGGGGCGGCAGATCTGTATGAAATACTGGGAACAAGGCCGGGCTTGTCCTGTCGTCGCCACCTTCGGCCAAGATCCGTTGTGTTTTCTCGCCTCCATGACCAAGTTTCCCTGGCAAAAATCTGAACTCGAGGTCATTGGCGGGCTGCGTGGCAAGCCGCTTGAGGTCATTAAAGGTTCTGTGACCGGGCTGCCGATTCCCGCGTATGCTGAAATCGCCGTCGAGGGGTACATTCCGTCTCCGCAGCAAGAGTCGCGGGATGAAGGGCCTTTCGGCGAGTGGACGGGCTACTATTCCGGTGGGACGATCGGCACAGGCGAGCCTCAGCCTGTCGTTAGGGTAAAAGCCATTTACCACCGCGACAATCCCATTCTGGATGATGAAGCGCCTTTGTGGCCCGGTGCTGTCCGCTTCGACCTGAATTTGCGGGCGGGTCTTTTGTGGGATCAAATGGAAAGCGCAGGAATTCAGGATGTGGTTGGGGTCTATGGCCTTTCGAATTACCTCTATGCGGTTGCCATTCGTCAGCGCTATGCAGGTCACGCGCGTCAGGCTGCGCACGCAGTGCTCGCCTGTTCCGCGGCGGCGCGACACGGCCGCTACATTGTGGTCGTTGATGAAGACATCGACCCGACTAATCTCAAAGAAGTTCTTTGGGCGATGATGACGCGCGTCGATCCGACGACCGACATCGAGGTTATCGACGGTTGCTGGAGCACGCCACTTGACCCGCGAATGTCCCCCGAAAAACGACAATCGCGCGATCACAGCAACAGCCGCGCGATTTTTTACGCGGTGCGGCCCTTTAGCTGGCGCGATAAGTTTCCGAAGGTATCCAGAACGAGCCGTCCTCTGTTTGAAGAAGTTGTCAGACAGTTCAGCCATGTTCTGCCGTTTCCGCCACGATAGTGCAGTGGGAGAATAATCGAATCAGAATGAGCCAGTTGTGACCTACTCGGCTAACTGTCTTGACAAGCAGCTCGGACGAAAGGCTCTGCCCAAAGTAGAAGAGATGGGAATCTCATGTCATACTACAGCAATCTTCATCAATACATAGAGGCCCTGGATCGCGAGGGCTTATTGGTTAGAGTGCAACGACCTATCAACAAGGATACGGAGATGCACCCGCTGGTTCGCTGGCAGTTCCGCGGGCTTGAAGAAGAACAGCGCCGAGCGTTCTATTTCGAAAACATCCATGACTCGAAGGGCAACAAGTATGACATTCCCGTTCTTATCGGTGGGCTCGCGGGTTCGCAACGCATCTATGCGCTTGGACTCAACTGCAAAGAGCACGAGGTGGAAGAGATCTGGACCCGAGCGCTGGAGAAACCGCTAGAGCCGGTCCTAGTGAGAGAAGGTGAGGTTCAGGAAGTCGTTTATGATGGAGAGGCCCTCGTCCGTTCGGGCGGTCTGTACCGACTTCCGATTCCTATCTCGACGCCAGGTTTTGACAACGCCCCTTACTTAACCGCGGGCTGCTGGGTGACTAAAGATCCCGACACTGGGGTAAGGAACATGGGGGTCTACCGAGGGCAGATCAAGGGCCCGCTGAAGACCGGCATAATGTGGGGAAGCCTCAAGCATTGCGCGATACACTGGGAAAAGTGCAATCAAAAAGGAATTCCTCTGGATGCCGCAGTAGTGCTCGGTGGGCCCCCTTGCATCACGTACGCAGCGGTTCAGCCGGTTTCATACGGAATCGATGAAATTGCTCTTGCTGGCGGTCTCGCTCGGGCTCCGCTGGAACTCGTAAAATGCAAGACGGTTGATCTCGAAGTACCGGCGCACGCTGACATCGTGATCGAAGGGAAAATCCCTTCTGATTATCTCGAGCCGGACGGCCCATTCGGAGAAGCCCACGGCTATCTCGACCCGGGCGACCTCAATGGGGTTTTTGAGGTGACTTGCATAACGCACAAAAAAAACCCTGTCTATGTCTCGATGATTAGCCAGCTGACTCCCAGCGAGTCGAGCAAGATTAAACAATCGGCCTATGAGACTCTCGCGCTGCAGCATTTAAAGCAAGATGTTGGCGTTGCTGTATTGCGGGTTGCTCTGTATGAAGACTTGTTGAACCGACAAGTGGCAGTCATTCAAATGAAACGAAAGGATCCAGATGACACATGGCGTGCGTTGGAGGCACTCCTACCGTCGAGAGTCATCCATAAGGTGATTGTTTGCGTTGATCCGGATATCGACCCTCATGATGCCCAATCTCTGCTTTGGGCCATCGCTAACCGTTGCCAGCCTCACCGGGACATGAAGATCGTTCCCAATCGGCCGCTGCCATGGAACCCCATCCGTTACGTGGCTGACGGCCAGCGCTACGACGTCAATGACTCAACCTTGCTCATCGATGCGACTCTTAAGGCGGAATTTCCACCGGTCGCGCTCCCCAAACGTGAGTACATGCAAAGGGCCCGGGAGCTTTGGGATGAGCTTGGGCTTCCTAAACTATCGCCTAGGCCGCCTTGGCATGGGTATTCACTCGGTTTGTGGAGTGAGGAATCAGAGTCGCAGGCCGAGCGCGCGACAGCGGGAGACCATTCTGCTAATGCCCAATACAGCTTAGCAAAAGGAATCAAGGTTCCCACGGGTGCGAAATTCATGGATCTCAAGGAAAGATATCTCGCGGTTGAGCTTGAAAAGTTCAGAGAAAGGGAAAAAGAAAAGAAAGGCCTCGAGAAGTGATGCAGGCAGGCGTCAACGAACGAAATTCGGCACTGGCCTTTGCTTTGGCTATCTCGCTTCTCTTGATGTTTAGCGTTCCGGCCGTAAGTCAGCCGATTAGGCTAAACGTAAGCTATTCCTCCGAAAGCCCCGGCTCTTTGGCCGTCTGGCACGCCAAGGAGAGCGGTACCTATGCCAAAAACGGATTGGATGTCCAGCTCATTCGTGTAACTGGAAACATCGCTGTGATGGCGATCGTCTCAGCGGAAGTGAATATCGGACTCATGGGAGGTTCGGCAGTCATAACCAGCAACTTAGCCGGCTCCGATGCGGTGATGATAGCCGCAGGCCAGGTCTCGACCGATTACTCCATGGTGACCCATACCAAAATTAAAACTGCTCAACAGCTGAAAGGCGGAATTATCGGCGTAGCGAGCGTTGTGGGCTCTGCCATGACTGCTACACAGTACGCGCTCCAGAAGCTGGGGCTCGCGCCGAAGGACGTGACATTGCTTGTGGTCGGCGGCACACCGGAGCGCCTCGCAGCTCTTAGGACCGGTCGGATCCAGGCGACTCTTCTCAGCCCGCCAACGAGTTTCGCGGCGGAAAAGGAGGGCTTTAACATTCTACTCCCTGTCATCAGCATGCCGTTACCGTACAACAGCATCGCCTCTACCCGCAGGTTCATACGAGAAAATCCCGAGGTCACAAGGCGATTCATCAGAGCTCATCTCGAAACCGTGAGCTTATTGAAGAGCGATCGGGAAGGCGGGCTCAAGACGCTGACGAAGTATCTCCGGCGCACAACGGACCGAAGCCTTCTGGAAAGAAGCTACGACATTTCAACGGACGAGGCCATAATGCCTCGCAAGCAGTACCCTACTCTCGCGGGTATCAAAACAGTGCTCAATACGTTAATTAAAACATACCCGAAGGCGGCCAACGCCAAGCCGGAGGACTTCATCGAAGCGCGTTACATCAAGGAATTCGACGAGAGCGGCTTCATCGACGGTCTGTATAAGAACTAGGGAGACAACCCATGACGGGTTTTACTTTGGTTTTGGCGGTTTTTTTGCTGTTGGCTGTCCCTACGGCTGAAGTCGCCAGAGCGGCGGACACGGTCAAGATATCGATTTCGAATGTGGAAGGCTCTTTTCTCTTTGGCGCGGTAGCGGCGAAGAAAGGTTTTTTTGCCCAAGAGAATCTCAACGCGCAACTGGTTCGGATCGCTGGCAACGTTATGGTGCCTGCCCTCGCCAACGGTGATATCGACTATACCTTGATGTTCGGTTCCGTGGTGCGCGCCAATTTGAGTGGGTTCCCTTTTAAGGTTGTCGCGAGTTTTGTCGACAGTCCCACCGGAGCATTGGTTGGTAAAGCTCATTTGACTACACCGGAAAGCCTGAAGGGGAGAAGTATTGCGGTAAGTTCTTTTGGCGCAGGAGCCTATGTAACTGCGGTTCTGACGGTCCAACATTTGGGCGTGAGCCCCAACGATGTGAAGTTTGTCTCTTCCGGCGGCGATGCCGGAAGATTGGCTGCGCTCGAGAATAACCTGGTCGATGCGGCGCTGCTTAACCCTGCGGCTGCTGCGCGAGCGGAGCGGCTCGGCTTCCGGGTCATTGCTAGGTCTTATGAGCTGTTCACTTTTCCTTATGCTGGCCTGGGACTGAATCAGAAAAGGATCACAGAGAAACCGGCGGAGATTAAACGGGTGCTCAAAGCTCTTATCAGAGCGAGTCGATTCATGCGCGAAAACCGGGAGGAAACTGTTCAGGTGCTCGTCGATTGGGCAAGAATCGACCGGCAAAGTGCGGTCGATTACTACGATGCGACGTGGCGGAGTTCGAGTCAGGACGGCACGATTCCGGAAAAAGGGTTGCGCCTAGTCATTGAGGACGCCAAGCGAGCTTTGAAAATCGATCGGGAGGTTTCGTTTACGGATGTGGCGGATTTTTCTTTGGTCAAAGAGGCGCAGAAGGAATTGAAGATTGCGGTACGCTAGGCCAAATGGGCACGACCAAAATTCCATTTAGGATTGCTGCGGAAGCTCGAGAAAATTGGGCAATGGCAAAAAAGGCGACACCGAGCGATTAAGAGATCAACTCGCTGCTCTTTCAAAGTCAAGGTGCGGGATCGGTATCGCTCAGGCATCGACTACGCCTGCCATACCTCACAATGTTGATTTACAGTGATATCGGTTGACCCAACTCGACGGCAGGCAGGCTCGGAATTGCAAGCGGAATGAATATGCCGAACGTGATTTCACGTTCAGCGTTGCAAGAATGTCACAAAATATCGATCGGTAGACGGAGTACCTAACCGCCTTTGGCCGAGGCAAACACTTTAAAAATGTACACAAGCGATCCCAAAGGCCCGGTAGTTTCAAGTCGCGGCAGTGGAACCCTAACTCCCACGCGGTTCGGACGATAAAGGAGTAATTTGATGCAAACCAGTAAATTGCCTTTAAAGATTGGTCTATCACTTTTTGCGATCTTCTGGTTTTCATTCCACGCTCAAGCTCAGTTACGGAAAGTAGCAGTCGGTATTCCCACTATCAGCATATCGTCGGGCAGCTTCATTGTTGCTAGGGAGGCGGGATACTACCGGGACGAAGGTCTGGAGGTGGAGTTGGTCGTCATGCGAGGGGCTCCAGCGATTCAGGCGTTGATCGGTGGGAACGTGCCTTTCGCGAGCTCCGGCGGGGCGAGCCTGCTACCAATAGCCCGCGGTGCGCCGCTGCGCATCGTGTACACAACGTTTCACCGGCCGATGTTCTGGCTTTACTCAAAAGACGATATCCGCACAATTGAGGAACTGCGAGGAAAAAAAATCGGCGTGTCCAGTATCGGCAGCGGGCCTGACTCGCTGTTGCGCTTCCTATTGAAAAAGCACGGGCTTGAAGGGGGCCGGGACGTTGCGATTCTTCCCACCGGGCCGGGCACAGCGCGTTTTTTTTCTCTCAAAGCGGGAGCTACGGACGCGGCAATGCTGAACGAGCAAGCGGCTCTGATGGCACAGGAGTCCGGCTTCCGCCAGCTTTTTTCTTTCACGAAGGGGGAGGAGTTTGTAGAAGTACAGGGAAGCATTGTTTTGCGCGATTCTCTCATGGATTCCGACCCTCAGCTCGTGGAAAAATTTGTACGCGCCACGCTTAAAGGAGGTCTTTATCTAAGGGACAATCGTGCAGGTTCTATCGCTATACACGCGCGTGTCCTTAAAGTTAGTGAAAACATCGCTGCTCGTATTTATGATCTTGCAAGGCCCGGTGTGACTACTGACGGCACGGTGAGCGAGGAGCAGCAAAAGAAGGCAATTGAACATATCGTTGAGCGGGCGGACGTTAAGGACATGCCACCGCTAAAGAAGGTTTTTGATTTCGGACTTACAAAGAAATTGTACGCGGAACTAGAGGCCAAAGGCTGGAAAGCGACACGCTAGGGAGGAGGTCTTAGCTTTACAATATAACAAATAGCAGAGACAATCGTCCGCGGCTTAACGGAGCGCGCGAGTTAGTTCCATCACATAGGAAGTCGTCTAAGAGGTTTCCCCATTTAATTCAAAAGCATAATTTCTTTCGGACTGTTTCCATCGTGAGCCAATGCACGGTATTCCCACATTGATCCAGCATCCGTCGGAAATCAATATCCAGTGACGTCCCATCGAGTACTTACAAAACGAGGGCGAGCGTCGGTCAAGGAATGGGGCGGTACAATCACAACTTTTGTTATCGAATATCAAAAAGGAATAACGAAGCTTTTCAAGAACAGTCTCTCTCTAAAGCGCAGAGATCGCAGCTCTGTTACCATGGCAGGCACAAGATCATCGAAGAACGTTGAGAGGGAATCCAGTGTTTTTTTAAATATCAAACGAGGAAGGTGTCGTTGTGAAATACAGTGAAGGCCCCATGGACTTACATCAGTTTTTGCATGTATTGGAATCCGAAGGAGAGCTGCAACGGGTTGCCACCGAGGTAGATCCAAAGCACGAGCTCGGCGCGATTTGCAAGATTCACAACGAGCGGCCAAACAGTCCGGCGCTGCTGTTTGAAAACATCAAGGGCTACAATATCCCAGTGGTCGGCCAACTATTGGCAAGCGATCGACGAGTCGCCTTGGCACTGGGGCTGACGCAGGAAGGGGTTTTCGAGGAAACCGTGCGGCGCGCCAGCAATCTGCTTGCACCACGTTCAGTTTCCAAAGGGCCCTGTCAGGAAGTCGTCTTCGAAGGCGCCGAGGTGGACTTAAGGAAGCTGCCGATATGTACCAACAACCCGCGGGATGGCGGGCCCTACATCACGGCAGGCCATGTGATCATCAAAGATCCCGAGTATGGCAACAATCTCGCGATCTATCGCATGATGTTCGTGTCAAAGAATGAAGTAACGATCCGCTTCACGCCGGGTCATGACGGATACGATTTCATTAAAAATGCAGAAAAGCGTGGTCAGCAAAAGTTCGAAGTGGCCGTTTGTATTGGCGTACCACCGTCAATCTACGTCGCATCACAGTTCGAACCGCGCGCCGGCGTCTACGAGCTGGAGATTGCCGGTGGTCTCGCAGGGGAGCCGGTCGACGTAGTGAAATGCCGGACAATTGCCTTGGAAGTGCCGGCCCTGGCGGAGATCGTGCTCGAAGGCGAGTTGACGATCCCGGCGAAAACCGGCAACGAAGGACCCTTCGGCGAATTCTGCGGCTACACGACAGCACAAGTGCCCAATGAACGAATCATGACGATCAAAGCAATCACACACCGCAAAAATCCAATCTATCATAATATTTGGCTCGGCAAGCCGCCACACGAGCACCTCTATGTCGACGCACTCACCTATGCAGTTGCGGCGTACCAGGAACTGAAGCCTGCTTATCCTGCTCTGAAGAAGGCTTATGCGCCACCGTGGGGAGTGTCAATTGTTTTAATACTACAATTGGAAAGGCGGCTCATGAGGCCGGGCATCGTCAATAACATCCTGGCCTCGTCGTTATATACGCGTAGCGGCAAATGGAAGCATGTCATTGTGGTTGACGAAGATGTCCACATCGAAGACCCCAACGAGGTGCTTTGGGCGCTAACCACGCGTTTCCAACCGTCGACTGACATGTTCGTCATCCCTCGTAGCATTACGAGCTCTTTGGAGCCGTCCGCCGGGCCGGACGGCGTAACGTCAAAATTGATGCTCGATCTGACTATCAAAGAGAACTTTCGTGGTGAAGTGGCCGAACCGACGGACCAGATGCGCCGGTCAGTTTTGCGGCGATGGAAGGAATTTGGTTTCAAGTAAATGAGTCGGAAAGTTTCAGAATTGAAGGCGTTCAATCGTTTACGCCGTTCAGCAGAAAATTAGAAGCAGAGCGAGAAAATTTTAAGTGGCGAAAGTGCAGGCAAAGAGAAAGAACAGGAAGGTTACTCTTGCGGATATTCCGCACGTGGGGGCCGGCACGCCGTGCGGCGAATGGTTCCGGCGCTATTGGATTGTCGTCGGTACGGTGCAGGAACTTCATGACATTCCGCAAGCGGTGAGAGTACTCGGGGAAGACCTGGTTTTGTTCCGGGACGAGTTCGGCAAAGCAGGGTTGCTCGGCGAGCACTGCCCGCATCGCGGTGCCTCGCTCGAGTACGGTGATATCGAAGACGGCGGTATTCGCTGTCCGTATCACGGTTGGCTGTTCAACGTCGACGGCCGGTGTTTGGAAATGCCGGCGGAACCCAAAGACAGCACGTTTTGCCAGAAGGTGAAGCAGCTGGCCTATCCGGTCAAAGAGCTAGGTGGCTTGATTTTCGCTTACCTGGGGGCGAACAGCGACGGTCCGCCGCCGCTGCCGAACTATGCGCCGTTGGTTGAGCGCCCGGGCCAATGGCAGATCGAGCCGGTGCGCCATGCTGCATACAACTGGTTCAACTTTTTCGAAAACTCCGCGGACCCGGCGCACATTTGCATTCTCCACCGCCACGCCGGCTACGGCCAGCAATCGTGGGGCAACCAGTTTTTCAGTTATACGGAAATGCCGCATTGCGAGTTCGTCGAGACCGACTATGGCATGAAAGTCGTCATGACCAAGCCCGGGCCGAAGCCCGGGACGGAGTTCATCGATGAAATGAGTCTGGCCCTGCCGGGTATCGTTCAAGTCGGCGATACCGAGTTCGTTCACGCTAAGATTGACGCAGCGGCGCTGATCGAGAAAGGCTCGCAATGCGAGCATTGGATGTTCGTGACGCCCAACGACGATGATCATTTCATGCTTTTCACCGCGGACAATTACCGCGGCCCGGAAGAGAACTTCTTCGAGAAGCTCAAAGCGCTTCGAGCCGCGGAAACCCCGGTTCAGGACGTGATGCCGTATGACAAGCGTCAGTTCATGCCATACAAGGGCAATATTCGGAAGGAAGATTTGGTGACCCAGGGCACCCAGGGGCTGCTCGGCGTGCGCAGTGAGCAGTTGGGGGTTTCCGATCGCGGCGTCATCAAGTTTCGCAGAATCGTTCTCGACTCGATCGAAACTGCTCTGAACGGCGGCGACCCCAAAGGGCTGGTCGCAAAAAATCGCGCGCATGAACTTTATCGGTTGGATACAAAGGTGGGGCTGCGCGCGAAAGGCTAAAATTTTAGCGCATGAGGATTTCGCAATGAGTTGAGGGTGCGATCTAGATTGCGGGAAAGCCATCACGGGAGGCAAAGATGATGCGCGGAGTGTTGTTGCCGATTATTACGCCGTTCGATGAGAAAGTCCGCGTCGATGAGCAGATGATGCGCCAGCTGGTCGATTTTCACATCAACGCCGGAGTACAGGGGTTGTTTGTTCTCGGCTCTACCGGCCAAGGGCCGGCGATGACGATCGAAGAGCGTAAGGAAACTGCCGCGATCGCGCTCGATCAGGCGAAGTCGCGGGTGCCGGTGATCATTCACGTCGGTACCGCCGACGCCGGCAGCGCGGTGGAGCTGGCGGAGCATGCAGCGGCGCACAAGGCCGACGCGGTGGCGATCGTGCCGCCGTATTATTATTCCGACCACACCGAGTTCGAGATCATTGCGCACTACCAAGCGGTTCACCAAGCGGTGCCGCTGCCCATCTATATCTACGAGAACCCGAAGTATTCCGGAATATCGATTCCCCCGGGGCTGGCCGTGCGAATGAAAGAGCAGGTGCCGGCGCTCAAAGGCATCAAAGTCGCCTACGGCCAGGGCGCGCTGCTCGAATATGTACGGCTCTTACCCGATGTTGCGGTCTTCACCGGCAATGCCGATCTCTTCGGCCTTGTGCCGTTCGGTGTTGCCGGCATGATCAATCCGCCGACGAGTTTTGTGCCCGAGCTGTGCGTCGCATTGTTCAAAGCGCTCGACAGCAAAGATTACGCGCGCGCGGTGGAGGCGCAGAAACGCGTCGATACGGCGGCGCGGATCGTTGCGGCACGATTACGCAAGTATGGCCGCGT
>DATBLC010000243.1:0-2674 GCA_036555515.1 Binatia bacterium | reverse complement strand
TGACGAAAGAGCCGCTTGCCTGGGCGGTCAGAAAGAATGACGAGCCGTTACGGTTTGCCCTTAATCGCCAGCTTGAGCAGTGGCGGTCGGACGGCAGCCTAAAACAGACACTCTCTCGTTGGGTCACATTGAGAATCTGGTAGAGCCCGCCAGCTAGGTCCTGTCCCGGAAGTTCGTTACAAAAGTCTTCGATTTCTAGCCGTCATACCGGCGCAGGCCGGTATCCAGATTTCTTTGAAATTCCTGGATTCCGGGTCTCGCTAGCTTCGCCAGCTTGCCCGGAATGACGATCGAATTATGTCGCGATTTCAGAGACAGCCACACTAGCGAGATCAGGGCTTGGTTCTACCGCATGACTCGCATTGGACCAAAGTCCAATAGGCAGGCTTCGCGGTTTTCGCTAGAGAATATCCCGTGCATCGTGTGTTGCCGCGACCCGCTCGAGTCACGCAGCACGGCCGCGCAATCACATCGTGGTTCGTGGGCAAGCGATGCTGGCAACCGCTCGGACGGAGAGAAAAAATGAGTCGAATCCTACTGGGGTTACTGGTCGCCGGAAGCGCCGTGCTGCTGTCAAATTTTTCGTCAGTCATTGCGCAGGAGCCCGATGCCACCGTGAAGATCACGCGCAGGTCGGTTGCGGAAGGGATTGGGCTCTCATGGGGCGAGGGCGTGTTGAGCTACAAAGGGAATAGTTATTCTTTCACCTTCCGTGCGCGCGCTCCTTTGCGGGAGCTTGATGCCAGCGTAAGCGCAGCCGAATTGTCAGGTGAGGTCTTCAATCTAAAAAAACTCGACGACTTCAACGGCAACTACCAGATCGTTGACGGAAAGGAAATGGCGACCGGCGGCGACACGCGCGCGACACTGCAGAATCAAAACGGAGTGAGGGTAAACCTTTTCTCGACCGTCGAAGGGCGTAAGTTCACGCTCGGACGCGACGGCATGGATATAGAAATCAAAAAGCAGAAACCCTGAAAAGATGGACGAGAGACGAAGGATCAATTTGGCCGTAGAAAAGAGCAAAATGCGAGAGCAAAGCTGTGCGCTAAAATTTCAATGAGGAGACACAACCATGGATCTTAAAGATTTCTTTTCGGCGGCCGAGGCGAGGACCGATCGCTGGTGCGAGATGAACACGGTGGGGCGGGCTTGGGAAGCTGCCATTATGCAAGGGCAACCTGCGGACAAGTTGCTCGCTCAGGCTGCACAGCTTTTGGGAGAAATTAACCCGATGGAGAGCTATTGGGCTTACCCAGGATCGCGCCTGATGGCGACGATTCGCGAAGCCATCGATGAGGCCAACGCCGGCGTCTTCGCGCGCCTCGTGCAAAAGATCTCCAGTGCGTTGCTCACCGGCGCGTATCGCCACGACACCGGCGCATGGGACCCTCTGCAAGAGAGCGAAGCGCGTCCGCTCGATATATTGCCGCCGGATGTTCAGGTGAGCGAAACCCAAAAGCCGTACTTCGAACTGCTAGTGGTTACGCCCAACGATCCGAGCACGTGGGAGCGTGCGCGCAACGAACTGAAGCGACTGCGGCGTCCGGAAGATCTTTTTCATTATGAGATCGTTCAGGTCGGCAGCTTCGAAGACGGGGCTATCGGTACGATCTTCAATCACAACATCCAAGCCGTCGTCCTCTACGACGGCTTCCAGTTCCGTTCCCACCATGAGCTACCGATGATGCGCGACTTTCTCGTGCGCAATTTGAGCGTCGATCCGGCCAACATTGCCCCAGGGGCGCTGGCCACCACACTCGCGCGCTTAATCAAAAACTACCGCCCGGAGCTGGACATCTATTTGCTTACCGACCGGTCCGTGGAAAAACTTGCCGGCAGCGAGGAAGTCGCGCCGATCCGGCGGATCTTTCACAACGTCGAAGAGATCATGGAGGTCCATCTGTCGGTTCTGGATGGCGTCAACGAGCGCTACGACACGCCGTTTTTCTTCAACCTCAAGCGCTACGCCCAGCGCCCAATCGGCACGTTTCACGCGCTGCCCGTGGCGCGCGGCAAATCGATTTTTCGCTCCAACTGGATCCGCGACATGGGCCAGTTCTACGGCACCAATCTGTTTCTCGCCGAATCTTCGGCGACGACCGGCGGACTTGACAGTCTGCTCGAGCCCACCGGCAACATCAAGAAGGCGCATGAGCAGGCGGCACGCGCGTTCGGCGCCAAGAAGGCGTATTTCGGCACCAACGGCACGTCGACCTCTAACAAGATCGTCGTGCAGGCGGTCTGCAAGCCGGGCGACATCGTGATCGTCGACCGCAACTGCCACAAATCGCACCACTACGGCCTAGTGCTGACCGGCGCTCAGCCTTACTATGTCGAAGCTTATCCGTTGACCGAGTATTCGATGTACGGCGGCGTGCCGCTGCGCACGATCAAGAAAGCGCTGCTCGATTGCAAGGCCGAAGGCAAGCTCGATCGCGTGAAGGTGGTGGATCTGACCAACTGCACATTCGACGGCCACATGTACAACCCGAAGCGCGTCATGGAGGAATGCCTCGCCATTAAGCCGGACCTGATCTTTCTGTGGGACGAGGCCTGGTTCGGTTTCGCGCGCTTCAACCCGCTGCACCGCCGGCGCACCGCGATGGGCGCAGCGGCCGCACTGACGGCGCGCTATCGCAGTCCCGCCTATCGCGAGGAATACAAGGCGTTC
>DATBLC010000242.1:0-4086 GCA_036555515.1 Binatia bacterium | reverse complement strand
TCTGAAGAGTGTCGAGTTCATTGCCTACCAGAATCGCTTGATCAATACGATTAAGGGAAATTGGGCATGGGCGGGACGTAAAAGTGACCTCAATGTGGTCGTACAATTCGGCATCAAGGAAAACGGCGAGATCATCGGCTTGAGGGTGACCCAACGGTCGGGAGATCCGACTTACGACGAGTCGGTCATCCGGGCGATAAAAAGATCCAGTCCGGTTAGCTCGCCTCCCGAAGCACATCGCAAAGAGTTCGCCGACGTTGAAATGACCTTCAAACCGAGCGATTTCGGTGCTTGATAGGAGTAACGCTTCCGGGTTTACTATGAAAGAGTTTTCACCACAGCGGCACGTAGTGCGCAGAAAAGAAGACTTTTACCACGAAGATCACCAAGGGGTTGCATATATAGACCCTCTTAAACTTCGTGTTCTTCGTGTCCTTCGTGGTGAAATTTTTGGTTGCGGTTCTGCCGCGCGGTGTCGTTCGCGGCGAATACTTTTCCACATGAAAGCCGCAAGAGCGAGTAAATTAAGCTGGGGTTTTTTCGGTCTGCTGTTATTGGTTTGCCCGGTTGACGCGGCGCAGATTTCCCTCGAAGTCGTCGGCCAGGGCATGCCGAAATATCCCATTGCGATCTCGCCCCTAAGGAACACAGGCGCGGCAGGCGACCCAGAGCGCATTTCCACTGGAATCGCAGACTCAATGGTTTACGATCTCGATCTTTCGGGTTGGTTCCGGGTGTTGGATCGCGCGGCCTACATCGAAGACCCACAGAAGAGCGGCGACACTCTAGGTGCGTTCGATTTTAAGGATTGGACTACTATCGGGGCGGTGGGTTTGGTCAAAGGCAGATTCGCAGTCCAGGGGGATGAACTGACCGTTGAGCTACGCCTGTTCGACGTCGCGCAAGCCAAAGAACTCATTGGCAAGCGTTACGTTGCCAGAGCTAGAGATTTTCGCCGCGTCGCACATAAATTCTCTGACGAGATTATTAACCAGTTTACGGGTACTCCGGGCGTCTTCAACACTCGGATCGCCTACGTTTCCACCAGTGGCGGGCGCTTCAAAGAGGTTCATGTCGCACACCTAGACGGCACCGAGAGGTTCCAGGTCACGAATAACCGCACTATCAATCTATTCCCGTCGTGGACTCCCGACGGAAAGTCCGTCATTTACACTTCGTACAAAGACCGCGGTCCCGGCCTCTACCGATTTGAGCTTTTTACGGGTAAAGAGGTGAAATGGTCTCCCGCCAATGGGCGTTACATCGGCGGGCAGGTATCGCCGGATGGGCAGTATATAGTGACTACCCTGGAAACTGCGGGTGACACTAACCTCTATCTACTGGACGCCGACGGGAAAGTAATACGGCGGCTCACGTCCGATCCGGGGATAGAAGTCTCGCCGGCATGGTCGCCCGACAGCCGGCAAATTGTATTTGTCTCTGATCGGAGCGGCTCGCCTCAGTTGTACATTCTGGAGGTCGCCAGCGGCAAAACGCGCCGGCTTACTTATGGCGGAAGCTACAATACCGCGCCGGCATGGTCGCCCAAAGGTGATCGAATCGCTTACACAGGCAGGGTGGGGAGGCGCTTCGCGATATTCACCATTAGCGTAGATGGGGGCGACGCCCGTCAGCTAACTGCGAATTCGTACGATAGTGAGGATGCGGCATGGGCGCCGGATGGCAGATTCATTGCGTTTACCTCTAACCGGGCGGGTCGGTATCAATTATACGTTATGCAAGCTGGTGGCGAGAACCAGCGTAGATTGACAGGTTCTGGCGGGGATGATACAAAACCAAGTTGGTCCCCTCGTTTAGATTAAATCTCCTAAAATCATATTAATTACCACTAATTCCAAGGAAGGAGTCCCTGCTATGGTTCATTTTAAAATGGCGTATTGCATGTCAATAGGCCTAATCATACTTGCGGCCGGGTGCGCGCCATCGACGACAAAAAAAGACGATACGGCTTCTGCGCCCTCGGCAGGATCCGGTCCCAAAGCAGGGACGAGTCCTTCGGCGGGCGAAGGAAAGCGCGGTACCGCGCGCGAATCCACCACCGATCGATCGAGTCTAGACCAGCTGAAAGAGGGAAAGTCTCCAGAGACCACCGGGCCACTAAAAGATATATTATTTGACTTTGATAGCCATAACCTCCGTGCAGATGCCCGCGATATTTTGCGGGCCAACGCTGACTGGCTCAAGCGCAATCCCGCCTCACGGGTGGAAATCGAAGGACACTGCGATGAGCGCGGCACCAACGAGTACAACTTGGCTCTTGGGGCGAAGCGCGCTCAATCCGCCAAGGACTTTCTGGCTACGTTGGGTATCGGCGCCGACCGTCTTTCGACGATTAGCTACGGGGAAGAGATCCCCGTATGCAAAGAGGCAAGCGAGGACTGTTGGCAGCGTAACCGACGCGCGCGATTCGTGGTATTGCCGAGCCGGCCTGCTTCCTGATTGCCGAACGAGAAACGCATAAATAGACGTTTTACCGGAGAGGCACTGAGGGCGCAGAGGAAAGTTTTGATCAAGAAATACTGCGAACTTTGCGTACTTCGCGTTTCTGCGGTGAATATTTCTGAACGATTTGAACGATTGGAACGACTGGAACGCGATCAATTATGAAGCCGAAGGCATATTGGGTTTTCATCGGCGGTCTCGTCGGGCTGGCGGCTTGCGTTCAACCGCAGCAGGTCGACCTCATCGAGCGCGAACAGCGTCGTTTGCGCGGCGATGCTAGCCAAGTTCAAACAAGCATGGATACGCTGCGCGCCGACGTTAATTCCGTTCGCTCAAGTCTTGCTGATACGCGCGCCAACTTGCAACAATTGCAGCGCGAATTTGGCGTACTGAGGGAAAAAATAGCGGAAACCCAGCATCAGGTAGGCCGGCAAATCGGAGGTGACCAGAGAGTAAAAGATCTGGAGGCCCGGGTTGCGAAGTTAGGCGAATCCCTCAAGGTGCAAGAGGAGTTATTGAAGGCCCGCGAAGAGGAGTTAAAGCAACTGCGGGAATCTGTCAAATCGGCGCAAAGCGCGTCTTCGGATGTTGCGAAGAGCGACGTGATCGTTGCAGATTCCGCGACGGGTGAGACGGCGGTAATCAAGCGAGACTATGAGATCGCGTGGCACGCGATGGAGAAGCGAGATTACAGACTCGCGATCTCGCGCTTTAAGGATTTCTTGAAAAGGCATTCCAAGAGCAATCTTGCTGACAACGCCCAATATTGGATCGGTGAAAGTCACTATGGGCTCCGCGAGTTTGAGCAGGCCATCATTGAATTTGACGCGGTGCGCCGCCGGTATCCTCAGGGGGAAAAAGTGCCAGCGGCTTTGCTGAAGCAAGGTTTCGCCTTTGCCGAGCTGGGAGAGAAAGTCAACGCCCGCTTGTTGCTACAGGAGGTCGTGGAAAAATTTCCCGAGACTCCGGAAGCGGCTAAGGCTAGAATGAGGCTCAAATCACTCGAATCATAGGATACTTGTCAGAGTATCCGCACGGTCCAAACATACTCACAAATTCCGCCGGAGTATGCAGTTTCGGCGCGTCGCCGCGCGTTGGGGTGTACGGTCATTAAGTTAGTTATATGCTGGTTTTTCCCGATATTGACGATGCCGCACGGTCGCTCACTGCGAGCGTCGTTACGATGGGTAATTTCGACGGCATTCATCTCGGCCATCAGGCGCTGGTTGCACGAACGGTGGAGGAATCCCTCCGCCGCAACGCTGTTTCCGTAGCCTTGACATTTGATCCGCATCCACTCAAGGTCCTGGCTCCCGCCCGGGCGCCACGGCTTATTTTAACCCCGGAGGACAAGATTGAGCTTTTTCGGGATCTGGGAATCGATGTTGTAATCAATCAGCGCTTTGACGCTTCCTTCGCGGGCTTGGAGGCAGAAGAATTTGTGCGCCGTTTCATTGTCGATCGCCTCAAGGCCAAAAAACTCTGGGTCGGGAGTGATTTGCGCTTTGGTCGGGGAAGAAAGGGGAGTGTCGAGCAGCTGATCGGCTGGGGCGTGGAATGGGGTTTTGAAGTCGGCATGGTCGAGCCGATTCTCGTAAACGGCGTGCGCGTGAGCAGTTCGCA
>DATBLC010000241.1:0-27938 GCA_036555515.1 Binatia bacterium | reverse complement strand
CTTTACAATCCGCATAGCCGTAACTGACGCGCTGCTCCGCGGTTTAGTCCAACACGTTTTATCCCTCCATCGCTGGTTCGGCGATAACTCCGGACCTTGATTGCTTCCACGCTTTGGGGGATAAAACGCTATACGTTAGACCAGACAGCGAAACCCGCCTGTTGAGCGCAGACCTATCACAGCATAGAATGGCTTCTGGATGTTCGAGCGAGAGTTGAAACGATTCCGATCGCTTTTTCGTCAGCGAAAGTACATCATTACAATTCACGCACTCGAAGAATGGGTGAGGATGACGTCCTGGACGAGGACATCGAGAATGTCGTCCTCAAAGGCCAAATCGTCGAACGGCAAATTGACCGCGGAACCAAAGAACGAAAATACGTTCTCACCGGAACAGACGTTCCTGGTCAACCCGTAGGTGTCGTTTTGAAGATGGGTTCAGCAGGCAAGGCGATCGTCATTACCGTATATCGCGAGGAGGATTGAAGAACCATGAAGTGTGAACTCTGCGGCGCTCAAGCGGCCGTTAGGAAGAAAACGACGAAGAGCTTTGGCCGCGGCGACAATCTCGTGGTCATCGAGAACATTCCCATCATCCATTGCTCAAGTTGCCACGAGTCGTACGTCACCGCCGACACCGCGCGCGAAATCGACCATATTCGCAAGAATCGTCGCAGCCGAGGCAAACCAAAGCGCGTTCTCGTCGCCTCTTTCACGAAAACAGCCGCCTAACCAATTGGGTTGAGACGGACGCGGACGCCGCTCACCCATCACGTTAGGCATATCGCGCAAAATCGAGGAACTATGTTCGAAGTCGCCGAGGCATATGAAGTCATGATGGGTCGTTGGAGCCGACAGTTAGCGCCTTTATTCGTGGAGTTTGTCGGTGTCCGGGATGGCGAGAAGGTGCTCGACGTCGGATGCGGCACGGGTTCGCTATCAGCGACTTTGGCCAGCGTTACGGGAGCGTCGAAGATTGTTGGTATTGATCCTTCCGATGGTTTTATCGAATACGCCCGAACGCAAATTGTCAATCCGCGGGTAACCTTCGAGGTTGGCGACGCGCAAAACCTGCATTGCCCGGACACCTCTTTCGACCGATCCATGGCTCTACTCGCTGTTGACTTCATCCCGGATGCTCCGAAGGCAGCGAAAGAGATGCGCCGAGTGACGAAGTCCGGCGGTGTTGTCGCGACCACAATGTGGGACCGTGGCCGGGCTAACGAGCTTCAACAATGCTTGTGGGATGCCACGATCGCGATCGATCCGACAGTGAATCGGTCCTTGGGGGGGCGGGGGTCGTATGGTTACAGACTTGACGATGCCGTGCCAGTTCTCTTCATTTGACGAGTTGTGGCAGCGTTATCTCGGTCGCTCAGGCGCAGGGCCGTCCGGCGTCTACGTGGCAGGCCTCACGGAAGATCACCGTGAAGCGGTGAAACAAAGACTACGGCAGGATGTTCTGCGCGGAGGTGCTGACGGGCCGTTTACACTTCGGGCGAAAGCGTGGGCGGTGCGCGGTGTCGTGCCTTAAAGATGAGAACCGGGAGAAGAACAAAGGACATTCTGAATTTTTAGGCCAAACCCTCTGCTCCAGACCGATGCGGAATACGCGCGGCTGAGCGATGCGTTAGGCGGCACTCGGTCTGATCCCCACCCCTCACCAGTGAAGCTAGGCTCTTGAGCGGTCGACACGCCATAAGGAGCCATAGTGAGACGCGATTCAACCACCCAAGCAGAACTGGCGACGTTCCTTGGTCTCACGTTCACCGTGAGCGCCATTTGGTACTGGTTGATCTTCGCTGCTGGTGGCCTGGCGCACGCCGGCGGATACGTCACTGCGCTTATGTGGTCACCCGCCGTCGATGCGCTGGTCACGCAGGTCATTTTCCATCGCACCTTGCGCGGGCTCGGATGGCGGTGGCCGACCCTTCGGTGGGCTGTACTGGCATATTTCCTGCCGTTGGCGTACGCGACAGTGGCCTATGGTACCGTGTGGCTCGCGGGCCTCGGCAGTTTGGATCTGGCTCGAGGTCCTCGCAATGCGCTGACGTTCGTTTTCCTAGGGACGCTTGTGTCCTTGGCAACTGCCACTGGAGAGGAACTGGGCTGGCGCGGCTACCTGGTCCCGGCTCTAGGGCGCACGATGTCTCTGGCTCGCGTAGCCGTTGTGAGAGGTTTCATCTGGGCCGCGTGGCATCTGCCGCTGATCGTCTTCGCTGACTACAACGCGGGTACCAGCACATGGTACGCGGTGCTCTGCTTCACGATCGGCGTCGTTGCGCTCTCGCTTCCGATGGCGTGGCTGCGCCTCCGGTCGGGGAGCGTGTGGCCGGCGGCTCTCCTGCATGCATCGCACAACCTCTACGTGCAGGGCTTTTTCGACAAAGTGACGGTGGATACCGGCGCGACTCGTTGGTTCACCGGCGAGTTTGGTGCCGCGTTCGCCATCACCATCGGCGTGACAGCATGGCTGTTCTGGCGAGTGCGCCACGCGGTGCTCGTGCCCAGCGGTGCCTCGGCAACCGGCAACTGACAGCACTTCGCCGATGTCGGCACCCACCGGGAAGTACTCCGTGGAGGCGGCATTGCACGGCGCCTTCTAACCCGCCGCTTGAGCCGATGATTGATTATGGTATTACAGCATCACGTTTTGGTAACGGCTCAGCGGAATAGCGTTGGACGGCGATGAAGAATATGAACAACACGAATCGTCTAAGCGTTGTTATCTTTCGCGCCTCTGATCTCAAGGCATCCCTTCGCTTTTACCGTGACGGATTGGGAATTCCTCTTGAATTGGGCTTCAATGAGCCCGAGTCGGATCCGTGGTACGGTGGTCACCATGTCGAGTTGTCATATCGGGAAGGTGCATACCTTCACTTCGCACTGTTTCCAGCACGACCACCGCAGTTCCCTCCAACAACAAGCAGCGAAATCGGATTTCATGTTTCGGACACTCTGGCTCTGCACCAGAAGATGGTTGAATTCGGAGCTCACGTGGTGCATGTCCCGCGAGACGAGCCTTGGGGCCTTACGGCACGCTACGCAGATCCGGATGGGAACATTGTGGCAATTACATCGCGGTAGCGCGGTTGACGTTTCCTCACGGACCTTTCTCTTGTTCCCGCGCGGACCTTCTCAGAATGCAATCTGATTGGTTCCGTCGCATCCGGCTCAGTAGTTGTGCCGGCTCGTCCACGACCTTTGAAACGAGGTGGGCGGTTTACTCCGTTTTCGATTAGATCTCTGAAGTAAGGCGGTTGCCGGTGGAGGCATGCCGTAGGCAGAAAAATCCTCGCCTCAGCCGAAAGACGATATCTCTAGTAGCGAGGGAGAATGTCCCCGCCCGAAGGAGTCGGGTGCTTGTGTCGGAAGCGCCGTCCGCCTAGAGGTGAGCGCCCAAACGAAGGCCAAGTGATCGCGCGAAAATACTCCTGTCGTCGGCTATAGCTTTAGCTCGCCGCTTGAGACGATGCAGAGCGATGTCGAAGGTATGGTCATTATGCCGGTCAAAGCGTGGGGCTCATAAAAGAAATCCAGCTGGCGGGAAGGATCGTGCAACGATTAAAGCAAGAAACTGAGCAGGTCATGGGACAGTGGCAATAATCACCAAAATTTGTTGGATGTGTCGGTAATTGAACGCATGGAGGAGACTGTCATGAAGATCGACGGCGGGTGCCATTGCGGCTATATCACCTATACTGCGGAAATCGATCCCGAAAAAGTCGGGATATGTCATTGCACGGATTGCCAGACGCTTTCGGGTACCGCATTTCGCACAAGTGTTCCCGCAGCAAGGGAAATGTTTAGCTTACGCGGACAACCAAGGATTTATGTAAAGACTGCCGAAAGCGGCGCTAAGCGCGCCCAGGCGTTTTGCCCCGAGTGTGGCACGCCGATCTATGCGGCAGCCGTAACCGACCCTCAGATATTCAATATCCGTGTGGGCACGGTACGCCAGCGAGCCGAGCTACGGCCAAGGGCACAAGGGTGGTGCCGATCCGCGCTCGACTGGGTTATGGATCTCCACTCCGTAAGGCAGTTTGCTAAACAACGGACCAGTTAGGCTAGCCTGGAGTCGTAAGAATCCTTGAGTTTCCCAGTTAGACCCGCCTAACTTTGCGGCAGACACCGACTGCTTTGCAACCGCCGCTTTGTCCACTCACGCGGGTCACCGAAAACGTTATGCTGGTGGTGCATCTCGTTATCAGATGATAGCATCTGTTAGTGGGCTACAACTTTTGAAGGAAGGATGCCGGCAATAAAATTTGGCTGAAAAAGCAAAACTAGGCTACGGCCGGTCCACGCTCGCGTTATTCTAACATTTCGGCTGAACTTTTCGCTTCAGCGGCACGGTGCCTGCTCAGCCTTCGTGTTAGACGGCAAAATGAAGATGTATTATGACCCGGTTCGTCCGTTTCTGTAAAATCCCGCGGCGTGCCTGGTTCAATAAAACAGGTTCCTTCCACGAGGCTAAGGACAAGTTTATCCTTCTAGCGCTGCTGGGAGCATCCTTGCACACCTTGATTACTCGAAGCTTTTGGGGGTAGAACGTTGCACCATAGGCAATCCCAAGGATCAACTCCAGGCTCCAATGGAGGAGATTAAGACGAGCATGAACACCACGACCGGTGACCTCAAAGTCATGACCTCAGGCGCCTTTACCGCGGCATATCTTGAGCTCATTCCCCAGCTCGAACTCGTTACGAAGAAAAAACTCGTGACCGCCGCCACATCCATAGGGACGGGGGAGAACTCCATCCCGAATCGGCTGCGACGTGGTGAACCCGTTGACGTTGTCATCGTAGCGGATGCCGTTCTCGTTGGATTCATCCAGGACGGCCTGATCATGGCCGAAAGCTATACTCCCCTCGCGCGCTCGGCCATCGGTATGGCGGTGCGGTCAGGAGCTTCCAAGCCGGACATCGGCACGGTCGAGGCGCTGAAGCGCACGCTATTGCAAGCGAAATCCATTGCGTACTCCGCCAGCGTGAGCGGCGACTACGTTTCCACCGAGCTGTTTCAACGCTTGGGAATAGCCGGCCAGGTGGCAAGCAAAAGCCGGCGCATCGAAGGTGGCGAGCGAGTTGGGGCCGTGGTCGCACGGGGAGAGGCAGAAATCGGCTTCCAACAGATCAGCGAACTCCTTCCAGTGTCCGGCATAGATCATGTGACACCGCTGCCGCCGGAAGTGCAGAAAGTGTCTATATTCTCGGCCGGCGTCGCCCTAAATACCACGGATTCGGACGCGGCTAACGCGCTGATCCGATTCCTTGCCTCGCCGGAGGCGGCCCACGTGATCACGAAAAGCGGGTTGGAACCGATGGGGAATCGATGATGGAACGATAAATCGGTGACCCTTTTTCCAGTCGAATTTCGACTTCACAAGGGAGAAAAAACATGGTCCCACGAGCACATATACGGCGCCGCTTTGGTTGGCTCCTTGTTGCCGGATTCTTCGCGTGGGCCGGCAGCGCGGGCGCGCAGGTCGATTGGAAAAAAGAGTGGGAGCGAAGCCTTCAAGGAGCGAAGAAGGAGGGCAAGATCGTTGCCGGTATTCCCGCGCGGGCCGAGCTGCGCAAAGAGTTAGAAAAGGTTTTCAAGCCGAAGTTTGGCGTCGATATGGAGCTCATGACGGCACGAGGTCCGCAAAACGCCGGCCGGATCGCCGCCGAATACAACGCCGGAGTCAAATACTTTGATGTCTTTATCGGCGGCTCGGGGACCTACGAATCGCTGGTCGATGCCGGCATGGTCGAACCTTTGGACGCTTTGCTCATATTGTCGGAAGTCAGAGACGCAAAGAACTGGTGGGGTGGGCATATCTGGGAAGACAATATCAGCACAAACCGATTTCTCTACTCGTTCATCGCCGACGCCGGCACGGGCGGCTTCTGGTACAACACCGAATCGGCAAAACCTGAAGAACTGCGCTCGCTGGACGACTTTTTGAATCCCAAGTGGAAGGGCAAGGTGGGCTTTCTAGATCCGCGGACTCCCGGCTCAGGACAATCCATCTGGTCCTACCTCTGGGGCGTCAAAGGCGAGGGCTATCTCAAGAGGCTCCTACAGCAAGAGCTTTTCGTCAGCCGGGATCAGCGGCAGCTGGGTGATGCCTTGGCGCGGGGCAAACTCGCCTTCGCTTTGGGTGTGAGCTTTTACACCCTCGAAGGATTTCTTTCCGCCAACCTACCAATCAAGGAATTGCCGCCGGTGAAGGAAGGGTTGCCGTCGAGCAATGGTTCCGGAGTCATCGGCGTCGTAAAAAATCCGCCGCATCCGCACGCCGCAAGGGTGTTCGTAAACTGGCTCCTCTCGAAAGAAGGGCAGGAACTCTATGTCAAGGTGATGCGTCAATCGACGCGCCGCCTGGATGTGGACACGAAGTGGCTCCAAGAATTCGGCGTTCGCGGCGCCAAGGACGTACTGACCGTGGAGGAGTATCACAAAGTGAGAAACCACCTGGAAGACAAGTACCGGCGGGTGAGACTGCCGGCGGCGGAGTTCGCCGAAAAAGTTCTTAAATAGCTGCCAACGGTGAAATCGTTCAATGCTTTAAATAACCAAAGCATTTGCCAATTGGCCTTTGGACATTGAATTCGGATCCCGTAGTTGCGCTCAGCAGGAAACGCGAGGCGAAACCCTTCCGTAGCAAAGTCGATGGGTTTCTGCCTCTGAGCGGCCATCGATCAGCGGTGCTTGGAGGGAAGCTTAAAGCTCGTGACAGCGAAGTGCTAAAGCGCAAAATGACTTTGAAATTTCACCGTCGGACGCCTTTGCCACTCCAGGGTTTCACCTCGCTTCCAGGCGCCAATCTAACTGTGGAATCCGGGTTGAAACAGCCGCGGTTTCACGCCGCGGGCATCGCGCACGTTACGCCAGACTTTTTGAGCTCTTCTTCGTAGTGCTTGCGAATGTATGGGTCTTCGTCCCCGTATTCGATTAGCGTGCCGCCTTTTTTCACGTCGATGTACACGCCGTCTTCGCTGCGTTTATCGGCGATTTTGAAGCCGATCGGATGAATCCGGCTGCCATAGCGTAGCGCAAGATGGCGCGCGGGCTGCGCTTCAGTGTTGAAGTGCTGGTGAAACCAGCCCCCGGGGGGGCAGTAAACGCTGCCCGCTTTCCATTTCACTTCCACCACTTCGTCGCCGTGGCCCGATTCGTAAGGACGGGTGCCCAGCTCCTTCGACCAGAGTAGAACATAGCCCGAGGACTGCAGGCCCAACAGAATCGCCCCGGCGCCGTGATAGTGCGCCTTGTGATATCGTGCCGCCGGCCACTGCGCCAGATGGCCGATCAAGCTATTTCCCGAAAGTTCAAACTGGGTGATGCGCACGCCCGCGCCTTTCACGTCCCTCTGGTCGAGAGTCGCCGACTGAACGTCCATGATAAAGTTGGTTTCCCAGATATGCTGCATGCCGGACTCGTAGCGCTTTTGTCCCACTTTGAAATAGTCGTCGGCAGCAGAGTATCGATCGGAAAACTGATATGGGCTGTTAAAGACCAAATCATCGTTGTGGAAGATATCCATGACCAGCGGCGCGTTGGTGACGGCCAAGTACTTGACCGGCTGCCGCCCGCCGTTGATCAACCGGTGCCAGGCGTTGAGCGGCGGCGAGAATAGACTCCAGGGTCCCCACTCGAACATCTGCTTGCGGCCGCCTTCCTGCCATACTTCCGTGGCGCCTTGTCCTTCCAAGATGCAAATGACCTCTTCATAAAAATGCTTCTCAGGCTCCAGCGCGCCACCGGCGGGAATCTCGGCGACGTACATGCCGGTCACACCCTCCATTCCATAGAGATTGAGAAAGGCTGCTTTGCCGCCCATGCGCGGCCAGTGCGCGGTCGCCACTTGCCGGACATCCTCCAGCCCGTAGCCATCGATAATGGGAATACCCTGGCGGCTCATCCACTTGAAATAGGCAGTCTTTTGAAATGCCGCCATCAGAGCTTCTATGCGTTGGTTTTGTGACATGAACGATCACTCCTTTTGCTGGAACGACCGCCGCGAGTAAATTTCTTCAACCTAACCTCGCGCGCCGGAGCCGATTTCCCCGTGACTATCACAGTCCGTCCAACTGAGGAAGACTCTGGGTTGGGTTTGAAGTTCCTGGGCGGTGGATTCTCTGTTCGAAATTCAAGGTTCAAGGTATTGCGGATCTTTAGGAACCGCATAAGCACAATGCGCAACTTTGAACCTTGAACTGCACGCTCAGTGTACGCCTTGCAGTTTCCCGGAGCGCAGATTATAGATTCGATTGACCGTTGCAACCTCGCGCCGAATACTGGAACGAAACGAGGAGAGATTGATTGACACGACTGCCGCACCGCGACCCGATTCGTTTGGGTCCAACACCCTATGAAGTGTTTCAGGCGAAGGAAGGGATTCCGTCGGTCACCGGCTTTTTTATCGAAAACTTGATGGACGTCGATGTGAAACCCTGGGCGCGGATGGGCACCCTCGGCTCGTTTTTGAATCTCGGCGAACAGCAGGAGACCGACGCGTATCTTTGCGAAATCCCGGCCGGAAAACAGACGGAACCGCAGCGCCATTTATTTGAATCCCTCGTTTATATTCACAAGGGCCGCGGCGCGACCACTGTGTGGTTCGAAGAGAACGCCAGGCAGACCTTTGAGTGGGGTGCGGGGGCGATTTTTGCGATTCCGCTAAATGTCTCCTACCAGCATTTCAACGTCTCCAACGAATCCGTGCGCTTCCTCGCGGGTACCAATGCGCCGCATGTTATCAACCTTTTTCACAATGACGATTTTATTTTCCGCAACCCCTTTCAGTTTCGCGACCGCTTTCGCCCCGAGCGCGAGTTCTTCAACGAGAACAAGCGGCTCACCGTGCGTTCCTGGGAAAGCAATCTGGTGGCGGATATAAACGAATTTGCCCTCGACGATTACCCGATGAAAGGGAAGGGCGTGAAGATCATGCGCTTCGGTTTGGCGGGAACGACCTACGGCTGCCATGTGCAGGAGTTCCCCGCCGGAAGCCGAAGCACGTTTCACCGCCATGGCCCCGGTGCGGTTGTATGCGTGACAAAAGGCGAGGGTTTCGCGATGGTATGGCGCGAAGGCGAAGAGCGTACTCGTTTCGAGCTCAAATCGGGCTCGATTTATTCCCCCGGCGATCTCATGTATCACGGCCACTTCAATACCGGCCACGACACGATGCGCCACTTCGCCATGCGCGGGCGCAGTCCTAAATATAGCCAGGATCGCTTCCGGACCAAACTGCATGAAATGATTCCGTTCGACGAGGAACCGCCGGATGTTCACCGGATGTATCTGGAAGAGTTGAAAAGGAAAGGCGTGAGGTCGGAAATTTCGGTGGTCGAAGAATAAAGAGAGTTTTTTAGTTTCTGGTTCCTGGTTTCTAGTTTTCCGGATACCGGATGCCAGAGTCTAAGGATCAAACCAGAAACTCAGAACTTGAAAGCTCAACTAGACACTAGAAACTTGAAACCAGAAACTCGGGGGAAGAATATGAACGAACTCGCATATCACGATTTTCGCAGTTTCGTCGAAGCAGCAAAACAGATCAGCGACTATCGCATCATCGAGGGCGCGGACTGGGATGGCGAGATCGGCGCGCTGGTCGAATCCACCGCGGAGCTCGTGCCGCAGCCGCCGATGCTGATCTTTGACAAGGTCAAAGGTTATCCGGCGGGCTTTCGCGTTTGCAGCTTGCCCTATGCGGCGTATCGGCGCGTGGCGCTTGCGCTGGGACTCCCGACCGATAAGCCGAAGCTAGAGGTGCTCCGTTTGGCCGCAAGAAAAATCAAATCTGCCGAGCCGATCCCAGCCAAGGAAGTGAGCAGTTCGCCGTTGTTCGAAAACAAACTCACGGGCGGCGACGTTAACCTGCTCAAATTTCCGGCGCTGCGCTTCCATGAAAATGACGGCGGGCGTTACTTCGGTCCCGGCGGCGGCTTGATTAATCGCGATCCGGATACCGGTTACGTGAACACCGGTACTTACCGGATGCAGCTGCACGACAAGAACACGCTCGGTCTGTGGATGAGCCCAGGACAAAACGGCCGCCAGATAGGCGCGAAATATTGGGAGCAGGGAAAAAGCTGTCCCGTCGTCGCCAGCTTCGGCCAGCATCCTCTGGTCTTCATGCCGTCCTATACGAAGTTTCCTTTTGGCCGTTCCGAGATGGAAATTTCCGGCGGCTTGATCGGCAAACCATTGGAAGTCCTGCGCGGTCCGATCACCGGGCTGCCTATACCCGCGTCGTCGGAGATCGCCATCGAAGGCGAGATTCCGCCGCCGTCCGAAGAGTCACGGGCGGAAGGGCCGTTCGGCGAGTGGCCGGGATATTATTCCGGCGGCACCACCGGCACCGGCGAAAACCAGCCGATCATCCGGGTCAAAGCCATTTATCACCGCAACGATCCGATTCTCGAAGACGAGGCGCCGCTATGGCCTGGCGCGGTGAAGATGGACCTGCATATTTCCGCCGGCGTGCTGTGGGAGCAACTTGAAAGCGCGGGAATTCAAGACATCGCCGGCGTGTACAATCACACCTCTTACTTGACGGTTGTTTCGATCAAACAAAAATACGCGGGCCACGCCAAACAAGCAGGGCAAGCGGCGCTCAGCTGCGCCGCGGCGGCGCGCAATGGCCGCTACGTCGTGGTCGTGGACGAAGACATCGATCCGACCAATATCAAGGAAGTACTCTGGGCGATGATGACGCGGGTCGATCCGGCGACCAATATCGATCTCATCGACGGCTGCTGGAGCACTCCGCTGGACCCGCGCATGCCGCCGGAGAAACGGGACAACAAGGATCACACCAACAGCCGGGCGATTTTCTACGCCGTGAGACCCTATGCATGGCGCGAGAAGTTTCCGAAGGTCAGCCGCTCGAGCCGAGAGTTGCGCGAAAAGACGATTGCGAAGTTCAAGGATATTATTCCGTTCTCGGGAGTATAAAACCCCTGGCAGTTCAAAGTTCAAGGTTCAATGTTCAACGTCCGATCCTTAATTGAACCGCATAAACCGCTTCCCACTTTAAACGTTTAACCTTGAACGGTCATTTGCGGCGCAAACGAAGCGTTATTGACTAGCGAATATGCGGGCGCTAAGGTGGTTGCCATTCTGCGGCGTTATTACCAGCGCTGGACTCTTCGGAGGCTCTCATGTCGGTGAACAAAGTGATCCTGGTCGGCAACCTCGGCAAAGACCCTGAAGTGCGCTATACGCAGACCGGCAGCGCAGTAGCAAATTTTTCGATCGCCACATCCGAGCAATGGAACGACCGTGACGGCAAGCGCCAGGAAAGAACCGAATGGCACAACATCGTGGTCTGGGGCAAACAAGCCGAGACCTGCGGCCAATACCTGGCGAAGGGGCGGCAAGTTTATGTCGAGGGCAGCATTCGCACGCGCAGCTACGACGACAAGACCGGCGTGAAGCGTTATGTCACGGAAATCGTCGCCCAGCGGATACAGTTTCTTGGCGGCGGGGGCGGCACGCGCTTGCCGCAGCAGATGGACAGCGGCCAGGGCGACGACATCGGCATGGGTGGCGGGCAGCCGCCGGTGGATGACGATGTGCCGTTCTAGAAAAGGGATGAAGGATAAAGGCGGAAGGATGAAAAATCCCGGTATCTTGTCGCTGCATCGATCACACCTCGCCGGCCCACGGCGAAAAACCAACTCTTCATCCTGATCAGCTCCGTGCCTAACCTGGCAAGAGTTTCACGCCACAATATTTCTCGGCTCTCCCGCCAAGAAGGCCGCGATATTGGCGACGACTTGATCGAGCAGGCGCTCGCGCGCTTCGCGCGCCGACCAAGCGGTGTGCGGCGTGACGATCAAATTTTCCATCTCTTGGGCGGCTTGAATAATCGGGTGATCCGCCGCCGGTGGCTCTTGCGTGATGACATCCAGTGCCGCCGCGGCGATGCGCTTGCCGCGTAAGGCCGCGATCAAGGCGGCATCGTCGATGAGCGCGCCGCGCGCGGTGTTTATGAGAAACGCCGTCGGCTTCATCAGTGATAGGGTCCGCTCGTCGATGAGGTTTTTGGTCTCGGGTGTCAGTGGGCAGTGCAGCGAGACGACATCGGCTTCCCGGAGCAGTCGCTCCAGCGGCATTCGATCCGCCGAAATCGGACCTGGTCCGCCGGCGCGGGCGGCAACGAGAATTTCCATGCCGAAGCCGCCCGCCATTCGAGCGACGGCCTGGCCGATATTACCGTAGCCGACGATGCCCAGCTTTTTACCGGTCAGTTCGATTGTTGGGTAGGTCAGAAGGGAGAAAACCGGACTGTTCTGCCACTCGCCCGCCTTGACCGCGTAGTTGTAACGGCCCGCCTGGGTGGCGAGTTCGATGATTAACGCCATGGTGAACTGCGCCACGGATTGGGTGGCATAGCCGGGGACGTTGCAGACCGTAACGCCGCGTCGCGCCGCCGCTGCTTTGTCAATGATGTCCGTGCCGGTCGCCGCGACTGCGATGAGTATCAAGTCCCGCGTTTCGGGCGATTCCAATACCGGGCGGTCGATGACGACCTTATTTGTGACAGCAACCGCAAAGCCTGCTAAGCGCGCAACCGTTTCCGACGAGCCGGTTACAGGATGAATGTTGCATTGCCAGCGGTCGGTGAAACGTTTGAGCGAGACGTCGCCATAGGTTGCCGCGTCGAGAAAGACGATGCGAGTTTGAGATTTGCTCATGCCGGGTTTTTTCCTCGGCCTTCGATTTCCTTGGCTTCTTCCCAGAGCGTGTCCATTTCTTCGACGGAGGATTGATCAAAGCTTTTGTCGGCTTCGCCCAGTTTCGTTTCGATGTAATGAAAGCGCCGCGTGAAGCGGTCGATGGTTTGCGCCAGCGCATGCTCCGCTTCCACGTCGAGGAAGCGGGCAAGATTGACCAGGGAAAAAATAAGATCGCCCAATTCCTCCGCGGTTCTTTGCTTGTCGCCGCAAGCCGCGGCGTTTCTAAGCTCTTGGATTTCCTCCTCGACTTTTCCCCATACCGGTTCTATGTTCGGCCAATCAAAACCGAGGTGGGCGGCTCTGCGCGTGATCGACTGCGCTCGCGCCAGGGCAGGCGTGGCTCTCGGCACGTTGCCAAGGGCGGATTTTGCCTCGCCGCCTCGTTTCTCGTCGGCTTTTATCTGAAGCCGTTGTTTCAAAACGGCAGCAGTGTTCTCAGGCAAACGCTCACCCGCAAAGACATAGGGATGGCGGCGCACGAGTTTCTCGGTGAGTTGAGTGACTACATCCTTGATTGTAAATTGGTTTGCTTCGGCCGCGAGCTGGGAGTGGAAAACCACCTGAAGTAATACGTCGCCTAACTCTTCACGCAGTTTCCTCGGGTCGCCATTGTCTAACGCGTCGAGCAACTCATAGGTTTCTTCGAGCAGACAAGGTTTGAGCGAGACATGGGTTTGCTCCTTGTCCCAAGGACAGCCATGCTCGCCGCGCAACTCAGCCATCACCTGAAGCAATTCTTCGAATTTTTCACCCGCCCTATTTGCCGTCACGATTGCCTCCGCAAGTCGATTTCTCGCCCAATCAACTCTGTTGACGATCTTACGAAGGCCTGCCTGATCTGTCTACCCCTGGGCTCTTATCAGGGGCAATTTTCGGCTCTGATCGTCAAGCCTTTAATATTTTAGCTATTAACTTAAGTGATTGATTTTCCATGGCTTTTTTCTCAGAACATGCTTGCCAACTGGCGCCCATTTAGCTAACATCCGGAGCTATGCGATCTGTGCCCACCGTCTTCCAGCGACGCCGAACTTTGTTGGCAAGATATTTGGGCCTATTGCTCCTCGCCGGGCTTTTGTTTCAGGGAGTTACGTCCCGCGCTCAGTCGATTCCCAGCAAAGAGTGGGACAACGCCCTTGCTGCCGCTGAGAAGGAAGGGCAAGTGACAATCTACGGTCCCCCGGGAATCGACTACCAAAATGCCATCGGCGCTTTTCAGGAAGCTTATCCCAAGATCAAACTTGTCTATGTTCCAGGGTCAGGCACCAACAACGCGCAGCGCCTGGTGACAGAAAGAAGGGCGGGAAAATTTCTCGCGGATTCGTTTATCGGCGGCTCAGGGACGCTTATCGAAGTTCTCTTCGAAGGTAATTTGCTGGATCCCATACCGCCGCTGCTGGTGTTGCCGGAGGTAAAAGACACTTCGGCCTGGTACAACCGAATGCATACTTACGCCGACGCCAAGGGTCAGTATGTCTTCATGATGCAAGGTAATGTCAACACCAACCTGGCCGCGTACAATACCAAATCGACAAAACCAGAGGGTCTGAAATCGTATTGGGATTTGGTGAATCCCAAGTGGAAAGGAAAGATGGTTGCCTATGACCCCAGGGCGCGCGGCCATATCCAAAACGTTCGCAGCATTTATCATAACCCCAAGCTGGGGGGTGAATTTTTCCGCCGCTTCTTCAGCGAGATGGATGTTACCGTCTCGCGCGACCAGCGGCTGATGATCGATTGGCTGGCCCAAGGCAAGTTTCTCCTGTCCATATTTTCTACGAACAATGATATTCGCGACGCGCGCAAGAAAGGATTGCCGGTGGACCTGATCGACGCCGCGGACGATGAGTCGTACATGTCGGGTGGGTTTGGTCATGTGGCGGTCGTCAACAAGGCGCCGCATCCGCAGGCCGTGAAGGTATTTCTCAACTGGATGCTCTCCAAGGAGGGACAGCTGAAATGGCAGGAGAAGTCCGACAACAACTCGCTGCGCACCGACATCCCGAAAAATATGCTGTCGGACCCGACCGCGATTCCCAAAGCACAGGGGCGCTATATGAATACGAGTCTGCCGCAATACCAGGACGTTGACGCGGCGCTGAAAATTATCGGCGAGGCGATAGCTAAATCCGCAAAAAAGTGATCACCGACATCAGGCACGGAGGATGGTGACATGTTGACTAGAGAAGAAAATGAAATGCTGACGCGCGTAGGGCCGGGTACAGCGGCGGGCGAATTATTGCGCCGCTACTGGCTGCCGGTGGGCGTGGCGAGCGAGCTTACCGAAAAAAATCCGACCCAGCTTGTGAGGATCCTCGGCGAAACACTGGTGCTGTTTCGCGACAAGCGCGGCAACATGGGATTGCTCGATGACCGGTGCGCTCATCGTGGTGTATCGCTCTCCTATGGGCGGGTCGAAGAGCGGGGAATCGCATGCGCGTATCACGGCTGGTTGTATAACACCAAAGGCGATTGTCTTGAATGTCCGGCGGAACCGGCGGGCAGCAAATTTTGTCTGACGGTCAAGCAGAAATCCTACCCGCTGCAGAAGCTGGTGGGACTCTATTGGGCGTATCTCGGTCCGGAGCCTGCGCCGCTAATAACCAATTTCGATATCTGGTTCCGCAAGGACGGCCACCGAAAGATTTTTATCCAGCCGCAGCTTGACTGTAACTGGTTCCAAGCAATGGAAAATTCGATGGACCCCGCGCACCTGCAAATACTACATCAAGAAACGGCGGGGCGCGGCCGTGAGATCCAGAACAGCACGCGCGGTCTCACCGACGACGTGGAAAAATTCGATTTCTATGAAGTTCCCTACGGCTTGATGAAGCGGCGCGTCTACAGGAATGGGATGATCGACGAACATCCGGTGCTTTTCCCGAACGTATTACGCCAGGGCAATGTCGGGCAGATCCGCGTGCCCATGGACGACACGCACACCAAAGTGTATTTCGTCCGTTTCTTTCCGACCGAGAATGGCGAGATCGTGGAGCACGATGCGCCGCCGGTGGAGTATATCAAACCCTACAAGGATCCGCCCCATGCGTTACATCCTTATACGCGGTTCCGCATGGACGCAGTGCAGGCGCAGGATCATATGGCGTGGGAAACACAAGGCCCGATCTGCGACCGCACCCAGGAGCGTTTGACCAGCTCCGATCGCGGCATTGTCATGCTTCGTGGGGTCATGATGCGCGAGATGAAAAAAGTACGCCAGGGGGCCGATCCGATGGGGGTGATTCGCGATCCGGCGCGAAATCCCATGATCGACACCCATCTCATGGAATCCATCGCGCAGATCGGCGAGGAACGCGCGCCGCGCGCAGTGAACGCGTAGTTTTCTAGTTGCAGCGTTGCACAGCGCGTCGGGCATACGCCTCCCATCAGAGGCGTATGCCACGCATCCCTCTTCTCGTTTCAGTCCGGATCCCGCAATCGCGATTCACTCAGCGCGCAGTAACGAACCTCACGTCGCGAAGCGAATGGGCCTCTGCCCCTAAGCAGACCTCGATCATCCGCGGTTTATGAGAAATCTCAAAGCCACAAGACCACGGGGCGCGAAAAAGCGAAAATGACTTTGAAACTGCACGGTTGAGTGACTTACTACTCCAGGTTCGCTCCTCGCTCACGCCCGGCCGTAGGTTCAACTACGGAATTCGGGTTTAGAATAGATACAGAGTTACTCGAAAGACCGGCCCAAGCCTGCCGGGATTATCTCTTCAACATCAATCGAGACCTTCAGGCTCGTGTCGTATGGGTTACAGGTCTGGCCGCCGAAGGCGCTGCGGGCTATTCCCGCGGGAGCGTATTCGTCCATATTGGTCTAGCCCAGGATGATCGCTCCCGCCGCTCTGAGTTTCGCGACCATCGTGGCATCGTCCGGCGGACGGTCATTGGCGTAGGCCGCAACGGCTCCCGCCGTAGTGCGCATGTCGGCGGTGTCGTAATTGTCTTTAATGGTGATAGGGATGCCGTGGAGCGGACCGACAAATTTTCCCGTTTTGGCAAAATAGGCGTCGAGCTCGCGCGCGCGGTCCAGAGCGTCAGGAACTTTCGGATCGTCGGGTCCCGTGTGGGTGCGCTTGGTCTTCTCGGCAAAGCCGAGGGCGATTCGTTTTTCTTCCTTGAGATTCAAAGTGATGAACGCATTGAGCTGTCCCGCATTAGGCATCGGCGTAATGTCGTCGAGGTGCAAACCCGTCGCCGGGTCGAGGGCGCGCTGAACGCATGTGCCGTTATAGGACTTGATGCGCTGCAAATACAGATTGACGAGCTGCGTCGCAGTCAGCTGCCTGGCTCTAAACGCGCGGTGAACGTCATCGATGGTCGCCTCTTCGAGGCGAAAGCGCCACCTTTCGGCGGCTTCGGCCTCAGAAAATGACAACCCTCTTGCCTGATGGATGATCGGATTTTGGACGATGGATGAGAAAAACAAAACCGCGGCTATAGCCGGCGAAAATCGCTTGGCGTTCACGGGCTGATCCTCCCTCACTGAGTTCCTAATTACTCCAAGTGAAATTTCTTGTCCAGTTTTGCAGCGATCGGGTTAATTCAATTGCCGTTGCATAGGATCGCCGCTCACTCTTCTCCGCCTCACGCAGAAATCGTGAAAGATCATCTTTGATCGCGGACAACGGGGCCGCTCCTCCACCACTCCGATTCAAGCACTTTCGAGGATGAGCAAGGCGGCGATCGACGCGATCATTCACCAAAATCACCACGCGGGACTCCGAACTCACCTTTTACCTTGATTTATCTTGTGCGTGTAGACCATAGTGGCGTTTGCTTCCTGACCCCTGCCTTCAAATGGGTGGCGCTTCGGGTTGGATCGAGATTCACTGGATGGGTCTTCCAATCGGCTTGACAGAGTCACTAGTGATTACGATAGATTGCTTTTAAAAGGAGGGGACTCAGATGAGGATTAAATCACTGCGGGGATTCTTGACGACCGCGTGTTTCGCCGCAGCCCTTGTGTTGTCCTTTATCAGTTCCGGATTATCTCAGCAGAAAAGCCCGCCGATAATCATTGGCGCTCCATTATCGACACAATATCTCTACGGCTGGGACGCGCAAAGAGCGATGCTGCTTGCGGTGGAGGAGGTCAACTCCAAGGGCGGCGTGCAAGTTGGAAACAGCCGGCGACCATTCAGGCTCGAAGTGTTGGATACGCGGGACCTGGAGCCGGGCGTGCCGCTCTCCGAAGCGCTACTGGTAGTCGAAAAGCTCATCTTGGAGAGGAAAGCTGATTTTCTCATGGGCGGTCCGGTGCGCTCCGAGGCGGCCTTGGCGGCGATGGATCTTATCGCCAAACACAAAAAAATATCGATCTTGACGACTGGAGCATTGACCCCGGCCTACCACCGGCGCATCGCGGAGAACTACAACAAGTACAAATATCTCTTCAGGATCACGAGCGATGCGGGACAACTATCCAAGGAGGCCGTCGACCTGTTCGAGAACTTGAGACAGGAGCACGGCTTCGATCAAATTTTTGTCATGGTCCAGGACGTCGCTCATGCCCGAGCCATCGGCGACTTGGTGGGGAAAAATCTTTCTGCCAAAGGCTGGAAGGTTCTAGGTATAGAAGTTTATCCTACTGGCGCGCTCGATTATTCAACGGGACTGCTCAAAGCGCGAGACCAAAAGGCGCAGATTCTCTTCGTATGGATGGATCACCCGGAGATCGCTATTCTGGTCAAGCAGTGGAAGGATCTTAAAATTCCCGTGCTCCCGATCGCGGGGATCTCCAGCGCAGTGGAGCAACCGGGCGGTTGGGCAAGTACCGACGGCGCCGTAGCCTACTGGATTGCCTCGCCAGCGAATGCTGGCAACGCTCCTTCGAATGCAACGCCCCTAACCATGAGATTCTACGAAGCGTATAAAAAACGCTGGCTGGTGGAGCCTGAAGGATACGGGACTTCGAGCAGCTACACCGCCGTTCATGTCCTGGCCGATGCGATTCGGCGAGCGGGTTCTCTGGATGTAGATCGGGTGGTAGCGGCGCTGGAGAAAACCGACATGACCGGCGTCTACGGAAAAATTTCATTCGATCCCAAGAGCCATCAGGTGATTCCTAGCGACGATCCCAAACAAGGAGCCGTCGGCACCTGGTTTCAGTGGCAGGATGGAAAGCGGGCGGTCGTCTGGCCGAATACCATCGCTGTGGGGAAGGTCCGTATCCCCCCCGGTGTAACGGCGCCGAAAGGCGGAGTGAAGTGACGGTATGCTGCCCTCATTATTGCTTTATGGTCTCATCAATAGCGTCACGCTGGCGCTGACCGCGCTCGGTTTTTCCCTCACCTACGGCATCAGCCGGGTTGCCAACTTTGCCCACGGCGCGCTCTACGTGCTGGCCGGCTTCTCGGCGTGGTTTTTTCTCAATCGGCTCCACTTGAATTACTACCTCGCCGTGTTGCTCTCACTGCTCCTGATCAGTCTGATCGGCGCGGCGATCTATCGTCTTGCGCTCATCCGCGTGCGCGGCATGCCGCTGCTCGAAATCATTGTGACCTTCGCGCTCGGCACGGCCACAATCGAGACACTGCGCTATTTCGGCTTTCTCGGGTCAAGCTATAGTCTGCCACCTTTGCTTCGCGGGAGTGTCAGTATTTTCAGCGTACCCGTGGACAGCCATCGAATCGCGCTGGTAGTGATCGGCGTTGTATTGATTTCCTTGCTCTGGATCTTTACGCACCATACGCGAACTGGCCTCGCCTTTCGCGCCATGGCCCAGGATGAGCAGGCGGCGATGATGCTGGGCATCGACTCCGACAAGATGGCGACTCTGAGCCTTGCCTTCGGGGCCGCCTTAGTCGGATTGGCTGCCGTCGTTGTCCTGCCTCTAGGTTTTATCGCCACTGAGTCAGGCGGCAATATTTTGGTTTCATCGATTGCGGTTTGCATCCTCGGCGGGCTCGAAAGCACGGCCGGCGTCATCGTGGCGAGCCTTATCATCGGCTACGCGCAGATTTTCACCGTGGCCTACGTGGGACCGCACTACCAGATGATTGTCTCCCTCCTGGCGATCCTCGTGACGTTGATTCTCAAACCTTCGGGCCTGTTCGGCAAACAGAAAGAACTGGAGGAAAGAGTTTAATCATGGCGCGTCGTTTAGAGCGGATCGATCGGCCCATTAAAGTGCTGACCGAGGATATCTACGCGTTAAGTTCAGTGCAAAACATGCTTTACATCGCGCTGCCGCGGCTTGTTCCCGCAATCATTATTCTTCTTTTGCCGCTGCTAGCGCCGGGCGCCTACTTGGAGAGAGTGGTTACATTAACCGCCCTCTACGCACTGCTGGCGCTCAGTTGGGATTTCATCGCGTTTTCGACGGGTCTGGTTTCTCTTGGACAAGCTTTGTTTTTCGGCATGGGCGCTTATCTCGCCGGTGTTCTTAATCTGCAACTGGGATTGCCGCCGCTATTGACCCTGGCGCTCGCTACCATTCTTGGCGCAACCCTATCAACCGCGCTCCTGATTCCCTGCCTGCCTCTCAGAGGAATCTACTTCGCCATGACGACGCTCGTTTATCCGCTCCTTATGACGCGGATCATTGAGGCCACTCAGATAGTCGGCGGGACCGATGGCCTGGTCGGCGTGGACTCTTTTCCCGACGCGTGGATCGAGCGCTACCTGATTCTCCTTTTTCTCCTGATCGCCACATTTTCTCTTCGTCGCTTTATGACAACGGATTTCGGACTTGTGCTGCGCTCCATCAGCGACAATGACCAGGCGGTGAGAGCTTCGGGCATCAACATCAGCTTTTATAAAATAGTCGCCGTCTGGATCGGCGCCGCCTTGGGCTCATTCGCCGGCGCCTACTTCACCCATCTCTACATGTTCGTCGGTCTCTCGGCCTTCTCACTGGACCTTTCCATTCTGCCGATCGCCTGCGCGGTAGTGGGGGGAATGGGCACATTGGCGGGCCCCGTGTTGGGGGCGTTCATCTTGGTACCTCTGGCGGAGATGTTGCGTGATCTCGGCACGCTTAGGATCGTCGCCTACAGTCTGCTCCTTGTCACGCTCGTTCTTTTTAAGCCGGAAGGTATCATGAGCTATTTCAAACGAAAGTATGAGCAGGTGGAGCGCTGGGTGGAGGTGTGAGCGTATTGTTGATGGTCACAATCGTTCAAACGCATCGAACCGGTTCGAACCAATGAGCTGGATATGGATCTGTTGATCCTAGAAGAAATTTCAAAGAGCTTCGGCGGTATCAAGGCCCTGGACGACATGAGCTTCACGGTTCGCGAGAACGAGGTTGTTGGAATCATCGGGCTCAATGGCTCAGGGAAAACCACATCGGTCAATGTCATAACGGGTTTTGTCAAACCGGACTGCGGCCACGTGCGGTTCAAAGGGAACGAGATCACTGGACTACCGCCGCACCGGATCGCGACCCTGGGCATCGCACGGAGCTTTCAGACCGTAAGACCGTTTCACAATCTACCGGCTTTCAAAAACTTGATTGTGCCGCTTTTTTCACCGCGCATCAGAAAGTTTACCGAAAGCGGGCGTTGGGGCGACCGCGATGCCGTCACTCTCGACCTCTTGGAAGAAGTGGGGTTTGAGCGCGACTCCTACGTGCCGTACAAGCCGGCTGCAACTTTGCCGCATGGCTATCTTCGGCGGCTGGAGCTGGCGCGCTGCCTCGCTCTCAGACCGGATCTCCTGATCACGGACGAGCTCTTTTCTGGGCTCAGCAGTTCTGAAGTCGCCAGCATGGTGCCGCTGATCGAGAAGCTCCAGGCGCGGGGCATGACGCTCATCATGGTCGAGCACCGGCTACGAGAACTGTTCCGCTTGGCGAACCGAGTGGTCGTCATGGATCGAGGCCGCAAACTCATTGAAGGAACACCGGCCGAGATAGTCGACAACAACACCGTGAAAGAAACTTATCTCGGCGCGGAACTTTAGAAGAATGGGGTATTGGAGTAATGGAGCACTGGAGTAATAGTTATGGCACGGGCAATTCCTTCCAATACTCCAACACTCCAGTACTCCAATTCTCTTCGCATGCTATCGATTAACAACCTGATGGTTTTTTACGAGAACGCCCTCGCGGTCAACAACGTGACTCTGGAGGTGCGCGATGCGGAGATCGTCGGCCTCTTGGGGTCGAACGGCGCGGGAAAATCGACGTTGATGTACACGATCTCGGGCATTATCTTGGATCGGCAGATCAAGGAGGAGAGAAGAGGCGGTGAGAAAATCACGGTGCTGGGTCAGATGCGCTACGGGGACAAAGAGATCGGCGATCTTAAAGCGAGCCTCAGAGTCAAAGAGGGGATCGTGCTTTGCCCGGAGCGAAGGCGCATCTTCCCAGAAAGTACGGTCTTGGAAAATTTGAAAATCGGCGCTACGTTGAGACGCCGGTCCGAGACTGTGCAAACGCTCCAGTACGTGTGGCAACTCTTTCCAGTTCTATTCGAGTTGCGCAATCGAACTGCGGGGCTCTTAAGCGGCGGCGAGCAGCAGATGCTTGCCATCGGCCGAGCACTGATGGCCAAACCCAGCCTGCTGCTTTTGGATGAGCCGCTCTTGGGCCTAGCCCCCGCGCTTCAGCTCAAGGTGATTGAGGCGATTCGGCACATCGGCAGTTCGGGAATCACGGTTCTTGTCGCTGATCAATACGCCCGGCCGCTGCTACCAATCATCCACCGTGGCTATGTGATCGAGAGCGGATCGATTACTGTTCAGGGCGCTGGCAAAGAGCTGACCGACAATCCCCACGTGAGAGCGGCCTATTTTGGCATCTGAGCGGCAAGCATCCGGAGTACTGTTTGTAAGTGATTAAGGCTGGCGGTTTGTCATTGTGGACGACGCTCTGAAGAAAATAATTGAACAGGAGAAGACGATTCTTACCGCCTTCGAAGCGAAGGCGGAAAAATATCCGGAGAGGTCGGCTCTAATATTTTTGGGCACGCACTTCAGCTATCGCCGGCTAAAGGACCTTACCTACAGATTTGCCGCGGCGGCGAACGATATGGGCGTCAACGCTCATGATCGCGTACTGATATATCTACCGAATTCTCCACAGTGGCTCATCGCTTATATGGGGTTACAAAAGATCGCCGCCGTTCCGGTGCCCATCTCGCCGATCTATCCGCCGTACGAACTCACGTATCTGCTAAATCACTCGGGGGCAAAGACGATTATTTGTGGTGATACCAATTTCGGCTACGTCAAAGAGGTCATCGCGAAAACTTCGGTCGAAAACGTCATCGTAACGCGCGTGGCGGAACTGCTGCCGGCGGCGAAGAGAGTATTTGGCCGGATGTTCGATAAGCTCATGGAGGGTTCCGTAAGCCGCGACCGAAACGTCCTGTTCTTTAAACACCTGATCCGAAAATATCCACCGGTGCCGCCGTCGGTTGAAATCGATCCAAGGACTCACCTCGCTCATATCCTCTACACTGGTGGTACCACGGGTTTTCCAAAGGCAGTGGCGCACGGACATCTCGAGCTTCTTAGCGGCATCGTCGGCATCCGTGAGATCTATCGCGACACGATTAGAGAAGCCGAGCATACGCTTATCATGCCGCTGCCACTCTTCCATATGTTTTCTCAAGATATGGTTTTCGCTTTGGGCTTACATCTGGGCAATACCGTCGTCATTGCGCCAAAACCCAATACGGACGCGGTGGCGGCATCCGTGCAAAATTACAAGGGCACGCTTCTCGCCGGCGTGCCGAGCCTTTACCGGCTCATTTTAGAGAACGACCGGAGAGATTTTTATGATGCTGCGAGCTTAAGATATTGCTGGAGCGCGGGCGATACGCTGCCCGCCGAGGTGGCGTTGAGATGGCGAGAAAGATTCGGCATGCCGATCTGGCAAGTTTATGGCTCAACCGAGGCGGTGTGTATCTCGGTGACCGCTCCCGCCGCGGACTCGCTGTCGCGGAGCGTGGGCCAGCTCATACCTACGAGGATTGCCAAGGTGGTTGACCCCGAAGAGCTCAGTCCCGTGCCGCCGCAAGATGGCGGCGAGTTGCTCGTGGGCTCCGAGTATTCGTATCCGCTGGGAGGATATCTGGATAATCCCGCGGAAACCGCTGCGACGTTCGTCGAGCTCGATGGCTGGAAATGGTGCCGCACCGGTGACTTCGTCCGGATGAGCGCAGATGGTGAGATCGAGTTTATCGATCGTAGGGCCGATCTGATCAAGCACAAAGGATACCGCGTCTCCGCCGCAAGGGTCGAATCCGTCCTCCAGGATCATCCCGCAGTGGTCGCGGCTTGCGTCGTGGGGGCGCCCGATCCGCTGGCCGGCGAGCAAGTGAAAGCGTTCGTTATTTTAAAGCAGGATGTGCGCGGCGTCACCGCCTATGATCTCGCCAAGCACTGCCGCGAGCGATTGCTCCCGTACGAAGTTCCGGACTATATCGAATTCAGAGATATGCTGCCAAAATCAAAAGTGGGGAAACTTTTGCGACGCGAAATGCGCGATGAAGAACAAAGAAAGGCGGGGAGAGGGGGATAAATTTGAGCTTTGAGAGAAAAGGAGATGTTAGCGTCTGTTTGTGTCGGAGAACCGATTGTCAGGTTTTTTCAAAACGATCGCCGGCCGGCTGCTCATCCCGCTCATAGGCCATGATGATCTCTTGCACCAGATGATGGCGCGCGACGTCTTTTTCGGTAAAGGTCACGAAGCGAATACCGGGCACGCCTTTAAGAATTCGCGAGGCTTCCTTGAGCCCCGACGGTTTACCCGCGGGCAGATCGATCTGAGTTGCGTCTCCGGTGATCACGGCCTTGGAGCCGTAGCCCAGGCGGGTCAGGAACATTTTCATCTGCTCCGGTGTCGTGTTCTGGGCTTCGTCGAGAATCACGAACGAATCGTTCAAGGTGCGACCGCGCATGAAGGCGAGGGGCGCGACTTCGATAGTGCCGCGTTCGACTAATTTGCGGGCGCGGTCGAAGTCTACCATGTCGTGGAGCGCGTCATAGAGCGGGCGCAGATACGGATTGACTTTCTCGGCGAGATCGCCGGGCAAGAAGCCGAGCTTCTCCCCGGCCTCCACCGCGGGGCGCGTCAATACTATGCGCACGCAGTTATTCTTCATCAACTCCGCAACCGCCATGGCCATGGCGAGATAAGTCTTCCCGGTTCCCGCCGGTCCGATGCCGAATACGATATCGTGTTTGCGGATCGCGTCGATATAGGCTTTCTGGGCGATGCTTTTCGGCGTGATGGTGCGCTTGTGCGCGGAGATGTAAATCGTGTCCAGGAAAATATCCTGAAGCCGGGCGCGGCCGTCGCCGCTCAGAATCCGAATGGCGTAGTCGACGTCGCTGGCGTAAACCGGATAGCCCTTTTCCAGCAGCCCGTAAAGCTGCCGGATTATCTGGCTCGCCAGTTCCACTTGCAGCGGGTCGCCTTCGATCTCGACGGCCGAGCCGCGCACGCGGATTTTGATTTGCAGCGTATGCTGGATGATTTTGGCATGCTGGTCATGCTGCCCGAGCAGATCGCGAAATAGGCGCGGATCGTTGAACTCGAGGCGGCAGCTTTCGACTTTACTGAGAATGCTCGTGACTTTTTCGTTTTCCTCTTTCACTCGCTCTCTCCTATGAGCTGCATGATGATTTCGCGTGTGCGCGGACGGTTGTCGAAATCCAACAACACGATCTGTTGCCAGGTGCCGAGCAGGGCACGGTTGTTTTCGATCGGAAACGCCAGCGAGGGACCGAAGAGCGACGCGCGCACGTGCGAGAAACCGTTATCATCACCCCAGCGGTCATCGTGATGGTAGCGGCGATTTGACGGGACCAGTTTTTCCACCAGCTCTTTTAAATCCTGAACTAAACCGGGCTCATATTCAATGGTCGTCAGCGCCGCCGTGGAACCCGTGACGAAAAGCGTCACCAGCCCGCGCCGGATTTTCTGCCGCGCGATTTCTTCGTGGACCTTCGCCGTGATGTCGACGATGTCGCAGAAGCCGGCGGTTTGCTCGGCTAGTCTCTTGGTGTGCAAAAAAATCACGCGGTCGGGATCTCCGAACGCCAGTGTGCGGAGCCGAGGGCGAGCACGCGAGTGGCGGCATGGATGGTTTTCACGGCAGAGGCCCATCGACGGCGGGCGGAAGTTCCGCCCTTCGCTCCATTTTCGGAGGAAACCGGGCTAGAGACCAGCGCGCGAACATAGATCGGGGTGCACATTAGTTTGCTTGGCGGACGAGCTCCTCGGCGCGCTTCAGAGCGGCGGCGATCCGGTGCGGCTCTTTGCCGCCGGCTTGGGCGAAGTCGGGCCGGCCGCCGCCGCCGCCGCCGACCATGAGCGCCAGCTCCTTGATGATATTCCCCGCGTGATACTTTTTTGTCAGGTCCTTGCTAACGGTCGCAACCAGATTGACGTTGGCGTCCGCCGTACTGGCCAGTATGACGACGCCGGAGCCGAGTTTTTCTTTTATTTGATCCGCAATGTCGCGCAGCTGCCTGGCATCAAGGCCATCTACCTGGCTGATCAAAATATTGGCGCCATCCACGGATTGCTTTTTGTCGAGCAGCTCAGGAATCTGGTCTTTTTCCAACTGGCCGCGCAGTTTTTCGACTTCCTTTTCCAATTCCTTCTGACGTTCCAGGAGTTTCTTGACTTTGTCCACCGCATCGTCGGCGCTGCCGCGCACCAGCGCGCCGATTTCTTTGAGCCGCTGCTCGTAGCTATTGATCAAATCCAGCGCGCTTTCGCCGGTGAAGGCCTCTACGCGGCGCACACCGGCGGCAACCCCGCTTTCGAAGGGAAGCTTGAAAAGGCCAATTTCTCCCGAGCGCTCGACGTGGGTGCCGCCACACAGCTCCGTGGAAAAACCGCCGATCTTTACCACGCGCACCCTGTCGCCGTATTTGTCGCCGAAGAACGCCAGCGCGCCGGCGCGGATCGCGTCCTGATAGCCCATTTCGTCGATGGTCACGCCGGCATCCTCGCGGATATAGCGGTTGACCTGGGCTTCGATCTGAGCCAGCTTTTCATCGTCAATTGGGCCGGTGTGATGGAAATCGAAGCGCAGCCGGTCCGGCGCCACCAGCGACCCGGCCTGGCGCACGTGGGCACCCAACTCGCGGCGCAGCACCGAGTGCAGAATGTGGGTCGCCGTATGATTGAGCATGGTCCGTCGGCGGTGCTTCGGATCGACCGACAAACCTACTTTATCGCCGACCTGAACGCGCCCCTTCTTGACTCGCGCCCGGTGAGAAATGAGCTGCGGCGTGGGATGTTGGGTGTCGATAACTTCGAGAATATCGCCGCGCGAGGTTTGGATCGTGCCGCGGTCGCCGACCTGCCCGCCGGATTCGCCGTAAAAGGGCGTCTCGGCGGTCAGAATGTCCACTTCTTGACCCTCAACCGCTTCCTGTTTGCCAGTTCCGTTGTCATAAATCGCGAGCACGGTGGATTCCGCTGCCAGATGATCGTAGCCGATAAATCGCGACGGTGAAGTGACTGTAGCTGTTGCAGTTAAAGTCATTGGCTCGAGAACTACAGACACTCTAGCTTCCCGAGCACGAGTTCTTTGCTCCTCCATGAGTTTTGCAAAAACGGCCTGATCGACGGTAAGGCCTTCGCCGCTGAGAATGTCTTCGGTAAGATCCAGTGGAAAACCGTAGGTATCGTAGAGGCGAAAGGCGACTTCGCCGGGCAAGGTTTTCTTTTTTTCCGCTTTGAGCTTCGCCGTGGCCTCTTCGAGAAGCACGAGGCCGCGATCCAAGGTTTCGCCGAAACGCTCTTCTTCGGTGCGGATGACTTCGGCGATGCGTTGTTCTTCGGCGCGCAATTCGGGATAAGCGTCGCCCATCACGGCCGCCACCGTAGTTGCGACCTTGTGCAAGAACGGTTCCTTCAAGCCGATCAACCTGCCGTGGCGTGCCGCTCTACGAAGCAGCCGGCGCAGCACGTAACCGCGCCCCTCATTGCTTGGCATGACGCCATCTGCGATCAAAAAACTCACGGCGCGCGCGTGGTCGTCAATGACGCGAAACGAAATATCGGCCGCCGGATCGGCGCCGTATTCTTGGCCGGTTAATCTTTCCGTGGTTGCGGTCAAAGCGCGCATGAAATCGACATCGTAGTTCGACAAGACATTCTGCAAGACAGCGGTGATGCGCTCGAGCCCCATGCCGGTATCGACATGCTTGGCCGGCAACTCGGACAGGCTTCGGTCTTCATGGCGGTTGTATTGGATGAAGACCAGGTTCCAGAGTTCG
>DATBLC010000240.1:0-9933 GCA_036555515.1 Binatia bacterium | reverse complement strand
CAACCGGCGACGGCTGATATTCCGGTAATCGCCGTGACGTCTTACGCAATGAAGGGAGATCGGGAGAAAGCGCTTGCCGCCGGCTGCGTTGGCTACGTTACCAAACCGATAGATAAGAACACGTTCATCCAAGAGGTGGCTGCGCGACTGGGTGACAAGTCGAAAATCGAAGATCCGGGAAAATTATGACTCACCACAGAGGCGCTGAGGGCGCAGAGACTAGCAAGGAGCACGGCGCATAGAGCATAGCGTTCTCTCTGACCCTTTGCCCTATGCGCTTTGCGCTATGCTGTTAACTCTCTGCGAACTCCGCGCTCGTGAGAAAAAATCCGTTCGTGCTTCGAGAGCCTCAGCACGAACGGGAGGCGTAATCGATAATTCAAGTACTTAGCCGTTCGTCCTGAGCCCGTCGAAGGGCGAGCGGCGATTTTTTCTCATGACCAGCTTCTCTGTGGTGAATACTCCGATGAGAGAAGATTATGCAAACTAGCGGGGCGCGGGTGCTGATCGTTGATGACGACCCTGCTTCCCGTCGTCTCTTGGAGGTGAGGCTTCGGCCGCTGGAATGCGATGTGGCCACAGCCGGGAACGGCGAGCAGGCGCTGAGCGCGATCCGGAAGGAATTGCCGGATTTAGTTTTGTTGGATCTGCAAATGCCCAAAATGGGCGGTATCGAAGTGCTGCGCGCGCTACGTGGGGAAGACATCGACGTTCCGACCATAGTTATCACCGCGCACGGCTCTATTGAAACCGCCGTTGAGGCGATGAAGGAAGGGGCTATTGATTTCATCACCAAGCCTATCGACGCGAAGCACTTCGACATCGTCGTACGTAAAGCGCTTGAAAGAGAAGGACTGAAGCGCGGCCTGGAACTACTCACGGAAGAAACCGACAATCGCTATCGGCTCATTACCGGTCCAAGCAAAAAAATGGCAGACGCGGCCGACACAGCGCGAAAAGCCGCCGCCAGCGGCGCCACGGTATTGCTGTTGGGAGAAAGCGGGACGGGCAAGGAAATTTTTGCGCGCGCTATTCACAACTGGAGCGAAAGAAAAAACCAGCCCTTCGTTGCCATTAATTGCGTCGGATTATCCAAGGAACTTTTGGAAAGCGAGCTTTTTGGGCACGAAAAGGGCGCTTTCACGGGAGCGGATCAACTTAAAAAAGGCAAAATGGAGTTGGCGAATGGCGGAACGGTTTTTCTCGATGAGATCGGCGATGTTTCGCAGGAGCTACAAACCAAGCTGCTGCGCTTTTTGCAGGAGCGCGAATTTGACCGCGTCGGCGGACGAAACCCGATCCGCGTCAACGTGAGGATCGTCGCGGCCACGAATCGAGACTTGGAAAGCGCCGTCAGAGACGGGCGATTTCGTGAAGACCTTTATCATCGGCTCAATGTGATCCCCATTGTGCTGCCACCGTTGCGGGAAAGAACGGAAGATATTCCCGCCCTATCGCGACATTTCCTGCGCCGCTATGCGAGCGAGTCAAAAAAAGAATTTCAGCAGATAACGTCCGAGGCAATGAAAAATCTTTCCTCATACAACTGGCCGGGAAACGTGCGCGAGCTTGCCAACGCCATCGAGCGGGCGGTGGTGCTTGGCCGTGGACCGGAAATTTCTGTCACAGATTTGCCCAACCGTATCGTGAGTGCGGAGACGCCGCCGGGCGCGAAGGGAAACTCGTATCGCGCAGCGATGGACGTCGCGCGGCGTGACTTGGTTTCTCAAGCCCTGGAGCAATCGGGCGGAAACCGCGCCGCGGCTGCAAAAGCCTTGGGTCTTCATGAGAAATATTTTTTGCGACTTATAAAAACTCTTGGAATCAGCTAGGCAGCTGCGTGTTCCGAGAGTTTCTCGTGCTCGTGCTCGACGAACACGAACGACGAAAACTGCGCTCCTCGCTCTGAGTCTTTTTGAGCAGCCTGCAATCAGTGTTGATACGTCTGGATGCCCGCTTCCGCGGGCATGACGGCGAAGAGGGTGCCGATCCCGTTTGCGAGCTTTTACGTCAGGACAGTGTAGTGAACGGAAGAAACTAGAGTCTTCCCCAGGTTATCAAACGCCTCGGTCTGATGACGATCATCGGCCGCTCGTGAATCGCCATCCGACGATATTGCGAATATTTTTTGCGCAACAGAGCCACGGCTTTACGGTGCTTTACTCCTCGCTGCATCACTTTGGCTTCCCCCATGATCAATACGTAGGCTAAGTGGCTCCAATTCTCGTCGTAGTGATCAATGACCAGGGATACCTGTGAGTTATTCCTGATGTTATTCAGGCGTTTCAGCTTGCCGGCGGCCACTCGCTTCGGTTTCTCGTCAATGGGCGAAAAAAAATCTCTGCCGTCGAAAGCGAAACAAATAGGGATAACATGCGGTTGGCCGCGCGTATCCGCGGTGGCGAGCCGGGCCACGCGGGCGGACCCTATTAGGCGTAAGGTTCCTGCGGACAGTTCAAGCCGTTCCAATCGTTCCAAACGTCCACCCTCCGCCTTCTTAAAGTTTGGGTCTTCAGATTATCATGGGCTAACCGCCGAGGCGCTGAGGGCGCAGAGTAGAGAATCCTTGATCAAAACTCTGCGTACTCTGTGCCTCAGTGGTGATAACTCTTTTATAGTAAACCCGGAAGAGTTTAGAGTTTGAACTCGCCTAATGAGCTTGGCGCGAAAATATCTTCTACTTTCACGGGCTTCTTCAAGAGGCCTTGCTCGCCCATATAGCGGAGTAAAGATTCGAGCACATGGCGGTTGGCCTCTATGCCATAGGGCCACCAGTCGGGACCGAAGATTTCTCTGAGCTGCTCTCGTTCCCACGAGAGCCATGGAAGTGTGCAGGCGTGAGAGTTGGAAATATGCATGGTCTGGAGCGCTCGGTCCTTGGCCTGGCAAAAGGCCTTATACAAGCTTCTGGCAACCCAGGGGTGTCGATCGTAAACGTCTCGCCGAACCACGAGGATATGCATGATGGGAAAGATTTTACTGCGCTTATAATATTCGATTTCAACGTCCTTATAATTGGGAAACAGGCGTTGCACTTTCTGCGAGCCCTTGGCGTAGCAGGAAGGAATACGGGCCGAAATCAGCGCATCAATTTCGCCGCGCTCGAGCATGGCGTTCAGAGTCTGATCCTCGGCAATCGATGCGACTTTGATTTCGGGCGGAAGCTCTAGTTTCACTCTTTCTTTCCGCCCGGGTTCCTCTTGTCCGCCCACGAACCACTGGATATCCTGCGCTCTCACTCCGTAATCGTCGCGAAAAAAACCCCGAATCCAAACGGCCGCTGTCATAGCATACTCCGGAGTGCCGACCTTCTTGCCTTTAAAGTCTTCCGGTTTTTTGATTCCCGATTCGACGTTGAAGAAAACCGACGAATGCCTGAAGAAGCGCGATGGGAAAATCGGGATGCCCACAAAAGGGGAGTCTCCGCGGCTGATCATCGTGATGTGGTTTGAGAGAGACATTTCCGAAGCGTCGAATTCCCGATAGTGGCCCATGCGCCAGAAGATCTCTTCCGACTGCATCGGAATGTAATTGAGTTTGATTCCCTCCGGTTCTACCGATCCATCCTGTAGCGGTTTGGTTCGGTCATAGTCGCCGCAGGCGACGGTTAAGAATAATTTCTCCATTTGTAAGAGCTCCCTCGGAAGTCTAAAAAGATTTCATTTCTCGCGCCAAGACGTGTTGGCAAAACGCATAGCGCATGGTGCACAGGGCAGTCGGAAAATTCTTAGATTGCATCCTAGGCACTTCGCTCCATGCTCTCTGCCCTTTGCACCTCGTTGGTTGTCCGACTTACTTAGTTTCCCAGCGCGAGTAGCGCTGGGCAATGGCGATCAGAATAACCGATATCACGGAAATGACTAGGCCGATGGCGGCGACGCGGCCGCGCATGCCGTCGAGATAAAGAAAATAAAGCAGAGGGCCGAGCGGCTCGGCGCCTGGGCTGTATAAAAAAAGTGTTGCGCTGAACTCGCGCATGAAAATCGTCACCAGAATGATCCATCCCGCCATGACGCCCGGCCGCATCATGGGAAGCAGGACGCGCCGGAAAGTCGCCAGAAATCCCGCGCCGCACACGATTGATGCTTCTTCTAACTCTTTGTGCACCTGAATGATCGTGCTGGTTACCGCTCGCAGGCCATAGGGCAGAAAACGCGTCACATAGGCGATCAAAATGATCCAGATAGTTGCGTAGATCGGAATGGGAAAATTGACATAGGCCCAGAGCAGTCCGAGCGCCATGGCGGTACCGGGGAACGCCCAAGGAATGAACACAAGCCCTTCGATGATCCCACGCGCGGCGATCTTTGTGCGAACGGTAATGTAGGACGCGAGGGACGCTAATACCATACAAATGGTGGCGCCGAGGAACGCCAGAATCATGCTGTTCAGGAAAGCTCTGTGCACGCGCGGAGTAGCCCAAACATAACGGAAGTTATCGATCGTAAGGTTCTGCCAGGTCTGCCAGGTTGGCACGTGGTAGTAGGGAAGTACGGCTACCAAGAGCAACACCAAAATAGGTAAAACAACCAACATGACCAGCAGCAGAAACGCCATTCCCGAGGCGGCATAACGCCACCGCCCCAAATCGATCTGATGAGGGCGAAAACCCTTGCCCGTCACCGTCGAGAAACTCTCCACCTGCGACGTGAAGCGGCGGTAGAGATAAACAAAGATCAAGGCGATGGCCAAAATACCCACGCCGTAGGTCGCCGCGAGGTTGTGGTTGGTGGGGAAGGACCCTAGCGCTTCGCGCCAGATTTTCGTCGTGAAAACTTCGATGCGGGCGGGTAGCGCGATGATCGCCGGCGTGTCGAAGCTTTCCACGGCGCGCACGAAATTCAAAGTGGCAGCGGCGAGGATCGCCGGCCGGATCAGTGGAAATGTGATACGCCGCATGACGCCGAACTCACCCGATCCGAGGGTTTTCGCCGACTCTTCCAGCGACGGGTCCATGCTCTTCAAAGCTGCAGCGATGATTAAAAATGCCAGTGGTGTCAAAATCAACGCTTCGACGAAGATCAAGCCCGGCATCGAATAGATATTGAAAGGTCCTTTGTCTAAACCCAAAACGGCAACGAGTGAAGCGTTGATCAGGCCGTTGCTCGGGTTGAGCAACATGACCCAGGAGATGGAAACCAGAATCGGCGGCAGGATATTTGGAATGATTGCCGTGAGCTCGAACAGACGCCTGAACGGCGCGTTGGTGCGAATCGTGATCCACGCCAGCGCCAATGCGAAAGCGATGGACAGGCCCGATGCGCCGATGCCGAAGATGAACGAGTTCAACAGCAACGGATAAGCTTCCGCGTCGCCGTAAGCGCGCAGGTAATTTTCTAGCGTAAACTTGCCCGGCACGCCCAGAGGGGCGTCGGTCAGGCTGCCGTAGAAGAGAAAGAAAGTGGGATAGAGGCTCAGAAAGCCAATGATGCTGCCGACGATAAGAAAAACCCAGTTGACCGGCTGGGCAAAAAACACGGCGAGCCGGCTCTGTCCTTTGGCGGCTTCGAGCGGCTCGCCGATGGTGACGGTCTTTTCCCGAACCGACACTGCCGCCTCGCTTATTTAAGGAAGAGCTCCGTATATTCCTTCTTCTTCTGGGCGAACTCCTCTTTGCTGAGGTCGTTCATCTCAACGAAGCCGATCTTGTCGGCGCCGGGCACGGGAGGAAAAACTCCCTTGCGGTTAACGAACTCGCCGAACTTCGCCATGATGTTCATGCTTTCGTCGCCCAGAAAGTAGTCGATAAATACTTTTCCGGAATTGACGTGAGGTGCCTTGGCGTTTAGTCCCAGGTAGTGGCCGTCTCCCAACATCTTCGGCGAGCGCACATAGTCCAGCGGCGCGCCCTTCTTGCCGTAAATGAAAACGTATTTTACGTAGGTCACAGCGACGGGAGTCTCGCCGGATGATACGCGCTCCCCGGCGGGCAAGAGCGATTCCACCAGAATCGGTTTCATCGCGCCAAGGTCGCGGACGAATTTTTTCCCCTTTTCTTCGCCCATGAGCTTGGGAAGACTTGATACCCACTGGGTCGTGGTGGTGTGCTGGGTGGGGTCGGGCATGACGATCTTGCCCTTGTATTGGGGTTTGACGAGGTCCTCGAGGGTTTTCGGCGCGTCGGCGGGCTTGATTACCGAGGTGTTGTAAACAATACCGATGATCACGTTGCGATAGCGAGGGCCGAGAACAGGATCCACGGCCTCTTTGGGAAAATCCTTGGCGGTAGGCGAGATGTATTTCTGGAAAAATCCCTGTTTCTCCATCACACGCATGGGGTTGTCGTTGGTGAGGATCAGGTCGACCATGGATTTGCCCGCGCGTGCTTCGCTCAGCGCGCGATCCATCACCTTAGTCGCTGAGGCGCGCCAGTACTCGACCTCAATGCCGTACTTCTTTTGAAAGGGCTGCTTGATGGCTTCGACGGTGTCCGACTCCAACGAGCCATAGATTACGACTTTGCCGTCTTTCTTGGCGGCTTCGATCAGTTTCGCATCTTGCGCTTGCGCGGAGGCTGTCGCAAACAATGCGACGCCTATGCTACAGGCATAAAAAGTAAGTCTTCCGTTCATCTTCAAAGCACCTCCCGAAAGTTTTGCTCGCCGGCGTCTCGAAACATCGGCGGAGCAGATAGTTTCAGATTTGCCATAGTGAGTCAAGCAACGTTCCGCGCCGCGCCGCAGCCGTCTACGCCCTTTGGTTGACAGCGGTAAGCGCCGGTCATATAAGAATTTTTTGAAATACGAAAAGGGAGAGCCTTGATTCATGGCCAAAGTAGATCTGCTGGTTAAAGGCGGTGAGGTCTGGACGCCCGGAGGGTTTGTCAAAGCCGATATTGCCGTTTGCGACGGCAAAGTCGTAGCGCTTGGAGGCGCCCCGGTTTTGCCGGAAAGCGCCGATACGGTAATTGACGCGAAGGGTAAAAGTATCATTCCAGGATTGATCGATACGCACACGCATCATCGCGATCCGGGTTTTACGCACAAAGAAGACATCACCACTGCGACGATGGCCGCGGCGGCGGGCGGCGTAACCCTGTCCATCGGTATGCCCAACGTTAATCCGCCGACCACCACCGTGGAGCGCTATCGCGCTTTGGTTGAACATCACAGCAAAAACGCGATTGTCGATTTTAACCATAATCCTTCCGGCACGGTGCCGGAAGAAATTCCCGGCCTTGCCAAAGAAGGCCCGCTCGCGTTCAAGATCTTCATGGTCAAGGACACCGGCCGCGATTATCCTCATATGCCGGGCATCGGCATTAACAATAATGGGGAACTTTTCAAGTGCTTCGAGACCGTCGGGCAAACCGGATTGCCCCTGATGGTCCATCCCCACGACCAAGACCTCATGGACGAGATTGAAGGGCGCTATTGGAAGCGCGAGGACCGCAGCCCCCAAGCTTACGCCAAGGCGTACCGCGATTATGACGGCATCATCTGGGACACGGCGATGGCCACGTTGTTTCGTATGCAAAAAGCCCTGGGCGCCAGGCTGCATATCTTGCACATGACTACGCCCGAGGGATTGGCGATGCTCCGGCGCGCCAAAAATGAGGGCAGACCGTGCAGCTGCGAGGTCAACCCCTGGGCGATGTTTTTGGGCACGTGGGAAAATGTCGAGAGAATGGGTCCGTACTGTCTCGGTTTCTGGGTACCGCCGGCGCATGTGGACGCGCTGTGGGACGCGATTAACGACGGCACTATAGACATCATCGGCACGGACCACGCGCCCCACACCAAAGATGAAAAGGATAAAGGCTGGCATGACATGTGGAGTTGTCCCGGCGGCGAGCCGCAGATACAAGACTATTTGCGGCTGTTTCTCGACGCGGTCAATGAAGGCAAATTGTCCCTCGACACGGTGGTCAGAATCACGTCGTACAACGCGGCAAAGATCTTTAACGTCTATCCGCGCAAAGGCGTTCTCCAACCGGGATCGGACGCCGACATGGTCATTATCGACATGAGTAAGGAAGAGATCATCTCGAACGAAACAACCTACACGAAAGTCGGCTGGACGCCCTATCATGGGCGCAAAGTCAAGGGCGTGCCGATCCGAACCATTTTGCGCGGCAAGACCGTCATGCAAGACGGTAAGATCGTCGGCAAGCCGGGGGACGGGGAGTTAATAAGGCCAATCCCCTAAGGAAGTTCAAATCGTTCAAACCGTTCAAGTCGTTCAAAACGTAAAGAAGGTTCTTTTATCACTGGCCGGTGGCGGCGATCTCTTCTTCCGGATCGATCTTGTTGACGATCAAACCGGACGACAGCTTGGGATAAAAGTAGGTTGACTTCTGCGGCATCTTCTCGCCTTTGCCTGCGATGGCGAGGATGTCTTCCGCTTTCGGCGGATTGAGAATGAACGCGGCTTGAAAGTCTTCTTTCTCCAGCGCCTGCAGCACGGCTTCTTCATCCTGTGAATAGCGGATATTTTCGCCGCTCGCCTGTTTCTTGGGCGCGAGGCCCAGCACATGCTCGAGGATCAACAAATGCAGCGTCGTGATATCGAGCTCCTGCAGCGGGGCGCTGAGATCCTTCGCCAAACGCTGCATGATTCTCTTGTTTTTCAGGCGCAGAATCAGATAGCGCGGGTCGCGTTTGAAAGACGCGCCGATGACCCGTTTCTTCTTGCCGCCGTCTTTGAGGGCTTTGAGAAACCAGCCTTTTCCCTCCGGCGTTTTGGGATACTGCTCCAGATAGAAATAATTCTGCAGCGCTTCTTCCAACTGCAAAAATGGTTTGGGATCGTAGCCGCGCACCAAGCGGTGCGTGGGCAGAATGACGACGTTATTGTCGTTCATGTTGGCGAAGTAGGTCATGATGAAGTTGTACGGTTCCTTGCCGCTGCCCGGACCCCGTTGATCGCGCAGATGGTTGCGGTAATTCAGCGTCGCCTCGTAGCGATGATGGCCGTCGGCGATGAGTAGCGGCAGCCCGGTAATTTCCGCTTGGATGCGGCGGATCAATTGCGCGTCGGCTATGCGCCAGAGGCGGCATTCGCCGCCGCTGTCCTGTTTCACGTCGATGAACGGCGCGGCGCCTTCGACATGCGTCACCAGAATCCGGTTAATCGTCTGCTGTGGTTGAGAATAGAGCGCGAAGATCGGGCTTAACTGCACGTTGCAGGCGAGCATCAGTTTCAAACGGTCTTCCTTCGGCGCGTCGAAGGTCTGCTCGTGGGGCCGGATCGTGCCGGCGGCGAAATCCTCGAGCCGCATAACCGCAAAAAAGCCCCGGCGTTCTTTCTGTTCGCCGGTTTTGAGCGCAAACCGGTCCGCCATGTAATAGATCGCCGGAACCAGGTCGCGCTCGAGGATTCCTTCCTTCATCCAGTTTTCAAGCAGTTGCGGCACAGCTGCATAAGCGTCGGGCTCCTGGCTCAAATCCAGCCGGACGAAATTATACGGCGAGCGTTTGTAAAGCTTCTCCTGCTCGTCCCTGGAGATCAAGTCGTAGGGAGGGGCGATGACTTTGGCGAGATCGCGGATTTTTTTCTGATTATAGAAGACGCCGCGGAACGGAGCGATGTGAGCCATAGGGCCGACAATTCCTTGTATCGATGATTTTTGGCGGAGAACCGGTGAAATCGGGCCGGCGACGACGCATCCATCAACCGAAAAGCATCATACATGGTCCAATGACAAAAGTCATGGCTCATCAAGGAAAGGCCGGCTCAAAACGTTCCGGTCATTCAAATCGTTCAAGTCGTCGGAAAAGAAGATAACCTCTGGCCAAGCGGATTATCTGTAAGATAGGAGACCCAAGATTCGACAGAGCAATGTACCTCGGCATTTATTAAGGAGTCCACAATTGAGTAACCAAACAGCGACCGAGGGGTGAGACCTGGAGAGCGCGGGCACAGGAGCGCAAAGGTTGTTTTCAGGCCCTGCCGGCGGGCATTTCCACCTATGGAGAGGACGGGGTGGTGGCC
>DATBLC010000239.1:0-8242 GCA_036555515.1 Binatia bacterium | reverse complement strand
GACATTTTTGATACGGACACATAGCCAATGGACGGATCGGCGCCGATAACCACGGCCACCGGCGTGGGTTTGTTCTGCGCATTGTTCTTTTGAATATGCTGCGCTGCGTCTTGGCGCCTGCCGATCAATAGTCCCGTCTTGTTGGGACCTTTGACCTGCATGCGATAGGTGCCGACGTTGCGCACGCCGGTTTCGGGGTCTCTGGTGATGAGATAAGGCGATGTAAAAAACGGCGCGGGGTCTTCGCCTACCGTCCATGTTGGGACCGGTAGTTTGGTGATGTCGACATCCTTGCCGTGGAGAATGTTTTCCTTGCAGGGGGCCTCTTTGACCAGCCGGGGCGGGACCGGATTGCCCAATGCATGGTCCCACTTACGGTTGATACCTTCGACGGTTTCCGTCTGCAGGCCGAGAGCGTATATTTCCCGCGACGCGCCGAGCACGCCGGCGACCACTGGGATCTTGAAACCCTTGACGTTTTCAAACATCACCGCGGGACGTTTTGCCGGTGCAATTTTTTTGAATACCTGACGACAGACGGCGGCAATTTCCCAGTCCTTGTCGACTTCCTTGGTGACGCGCTTGAGTTTGCCGTGTTTCTCAAGGGTAGCGACGTATTCACGTAGATCGCGGTAAGCCATGAATCCTCCTCAGTTGTGGATGGCCTTGAAAATTTTTTCCATAGTAGACGCAAATCGTTTATATATCAACAATCACGATTGAAATTATCTCAGTTCGATGCGGCTTGGCCGTTGACCCCCGATTCTGTAGTTAGACTGAGGAGACCGGAAGCGAGGTGGAATCCTGGAGTAGCGAAGGCGTCCAACTGTAAAATTTCAAAGTCATTTCGCGCTTTGGCGTTTCGTCGTTATCAGGCTGAACTGGCCCTCACCGCACCACTGATCGATCTCTGCTTAGAGGCAGAAGGCATCTCCGCCACAGGCGGATCAGCCTCCGGCTGAGACTTTGCTACGGAAGGGTTGCGCCTCGCGCTTCCTGTCGAGCACAACTGCGGAATCCGGGTTGAAGCGCTGGCGAGAATCGCGCCGAGCACGAGGAATGAGCACCATTTCTGGGTGGCGATTGAAGGTGAGCCCTTTGACTCGTTCGGGTCAGACGGAGCGGATCGTGGATCAAAGATCGCGAATGGAGGATAAAGGTTGCAATCCTCCAGGTTTATCTTGCCGGTGGGTTTTTGGGCGGCTTGCTAAGCGCGGATTTCAGCGCGCATGAAGATGACATAAGAAATGCCGAAACAGACCGCAACGAGACCAAACAGGGTCGTGATATGAGGCCAGATCAAAGCCATGCTCTGGTCGAGCGCCAACGGTGTCGCCAGGATTCCTTCGGCTTGGCCCGGTAGAACCCCGCCAAATGTCCGACCGGTTGTAGGGTTAAGGAGAATTTGAATGCTTTCGTTGAAAAGCGTGCTCGGGGAAATTCGCCCCACGAGATTGGCGATGTCTATTTGGCGCGTGACGGCCTCCGGGGTTGTCGCGTCAGGGACGGCGACGTTTGCGATGGCTAACGTCAAGACTGGAATGAACAGGAGCATGAAGAGCCAAACGGCCATGGAGGCGAGGGCCGCGGTGACGGTCTTTTGAAAAAGCAGCGAAAAAAGCATGGCGAGGGCCAGCCAAAATCCAACGTAAAAAACGCCCACCGTGGTGAAGATCAACATGCGCCAAAGCTCTTCGGTGTTGGGGGGAAAGCCAAGGAGCGTGATCCCCAAGCCGATAACCAACAGGAGGATCGAGCTCCACAGCACCGAGACGGTAGCGAGGCCGGCGAAAAATTTGCCGTTGATCAAGCTGTCGCGGTAAATCGGCTGAGAGAGCACTCGGCTCAGTGTGCCGCGGGCGTATTCACCGCTGATTGAATCAAAGCCCAGGGTGATGCCGACCAGGGGGCCGAAAAACCCCAGTAGGGTAGCAAGAGAAAAAATGCTTTCACCGCTCGATGTGACTAACAGCAAAAAAACAAACTGCGGTGGTACGATCTCCGAGTTCTGGCGTATCGCCTGGCCGGTGGAATAACTCGCCCACAGACCGAATAGCAGAACGATAACCAAAAGGATCATGAAACGGCGGCTGCTAAAGTGATCCGCTAATTCTTTCCAAAAAACCACGCTCATTGGCTTACGCCTCGCGAAAATATTTGAGATAGATTTCTTCCAGGGTCGGGTCTTCGGAGCGCAACTGAAGCAGCTTGAGCCCTTTGCGCGTGATCAGGGATACGACATCGCCGCGCACGTCTTTTGTGCAGCGCAAAAACCAGCCGTGACTCCGCTTCTCGACTCCGTCGATGCCCTGAATGGCTTGCAGCTCGCGCTCCACGCCGCCGTTGTCGCCGCCGACCTCGAGCAGGAAGTTCCACTGCCGCTCTTTGAGGATTGCTTTTCCCAGCTGATCCATTGTGCCTTGGACGATGAGCCTGCCTTTGACGATGATGCCGACACGAGTGCAGATCTGTTGCACCTGCTGCAGTTGATGCGACGAGAGCATGACGGTGAGCCCGTGTTCCCGGTTCAAGTCTTTGATCAATTCCAGGATGTGGATCGCGCCGTCGGGATCGATTCCCAACGTCGGCTCGTCGAGGATAACCGCCTTCGGTTTTTTTACCAGAACTTCGGCGATGCCGAGCCGCTGCTTCATACCGCGGGAAAATTCGCGGACGAGCCTTCGGCCGTCATCTGGAAGCCCTACCTGATCGAGCACTTCAGCGGTGCGCCGGCGTGCTTCGTCTTCTGGAATGCGGTTCAAGCGCGCCATGTAAAGGAGATTGTCCTGCGCGCTGATGTCGTCGTAGAAACCAGGGCTTTCGGGTAAGTAGCCGACCCGCCGCTTGACCTCCAGGGACTGCCGCGCCGGGTTGAAACCACATACTGAAACTGCGCCGGAGGTGGGCTCAGTGAGTCCCAGAAGCATGAGAATCGTCGTCGTCTTGCCCGCGCCGTTGGGTCCGAGAAAGCCGAAAACCTCTCCTTCCTGGACGGTCAAGTTAAGCGCGTTAACCGCGAGGATTTCGCGGTAGCGCTTGCTCAAGTCTTTGGTTTCGACGACGGCGCTCATCTGCGTCCCAGGCGGAAGAAGACGACGGCCAGTCCGAGAACCACTATGCCGACAATGGCGAAGCCGATCCAGCCCCAGATCGTCGGCGTGGAAACTGTGACGCGAAAGTCCACTGATTTGTTCGTTTCCGGCGAATTGGCCGTCACACTTAGCAGATAATCGCCGGCGATGGTACGGTCGGGCGCGAGGATCTCCATTTTGATTTCCCGGACTTCGCCGGGGTTGAGGGCGTCGATCTTGTCGGGCTTGAACTCGACGGTCCATTTGTCCCCTGGTTTTTTGGTAATGAAAGACAGATTGCGGATCGCCGCCGTGCCGGCGTTACCGACCACGAAGTCCACCGGGGCCTTTTTGCCCGCGGTCACCGAAGCATTGAGGGTGCCCGCCAAAGAGGCCATCTTGAGGTCCTGTGAGCCCTTGAGGGTGACGTTAACCTTGGTGCTGGCTTCAAAGGCGCCCGAGCGCGCGGTAATAGCGACAGGATGTTCCTTGGCATCGGCTTTCGATGGCGTGTCGATTTCCACGCTGAGTGTTTCCGAGCCGTTTTCCTTGATTTGAATCGACGCGATCTGCTGGTCGCCGAACTGCGGCTTGAAGCGCACCGTCCAGCCCGGCGGCGCTTGCGCCGCCAACGACGTCGTCAAAGGTTTGTTGGTTTCATTCTTGAGATCGACCGTAAACTTGAGGGTCTGGCCGGATCCGGTGCTCAATACCGGGTACTGGCTGCTCAGCTTGAGGCCGCCGGTTTCAACTTTCTTCGAGGTAACGCGGAAGTTGATCGTTTCGACGTATTGCGTCGGTCCATTGATATCCTTGGCGGTGACTTTGAGTTGATAAGTTCCGGGCTTGGTGTTCTCCGGAACCTTGGCTTTGAATTCGACCGTCGTAGATTTGGTAGTGGATTGATCACTTGCCGCCACCATGACCGAACGAATCGGGTAGCTAGGGTAGCGCGAGTTGAAGTTGATGTCCCAACCCTTTGGCACGCCGTCGAGGGCCAAACTCACCTCCACTGGAAATCGTCGGCGATTGACGACCTCCGTGTCCATGGTGACTTCTTGCCCCTGCCCAACGGTAAGGTCCTTGAAGGGAAGGATGAAATTGAAGGACTCTTTGGATTCAGGAGCACTTGGCTCGGCTTTTTCCGCGGCTGTTCCTAGCGATGAAACTCCCGCCGCGCATAGCAGAGACAACGCGAAGACTAAACAAGACGACCGCGGGCGGAGTTTTGCTGCTCCGAACCTCATAATAGCAACCCCCTCAGAGAAAATTTTACGTGATAACTAATCAAATTTGCCCCTGGCGTCAAGGGCTGACATTAGCATTTTCTCACTAATGATTCCTCATGCCTTGCCCAACTGGCGCAGGCCCTCATAGAGTACAATGGCAACCGCGTTGGATAAATTCAAGCTGCGCACGCCGGTTCCCATCATGGGGATGCGTAACGCGCGCTCCGCATTGAGCGCAATCCACTGTTCCGGTAAGCCACGGGTCTCGGGACCGAAGACGAGGTAATCGTCCTCCGCAAAACTAACCTGCGTGTATGACCGCGCGGCCTTTTTAGAAAAATACCAGAGTCTTTTGGCGGAATTCACATGGAGAAATTGCTCCCAAGAATTGTACACACGAAGATCGACGAACTCCCAATAATCCAACCCCGCGCGTTTGAGATGCTTATCATCGATCTTGAAGCCGAGCGGTTTGATTAAGTGCAGCGGCGTCAATGTCGCCGCGCACAGGCGGGCGACGCTGCCGGTATTGGGCGGAATTTCTGGCTGGTAGAGGACCACGTGCATGTTCAGGTTTCGAGGATCAGGGTCACGGGTCCGTGATTGACGAGAGCGACGCTCATGGCCGCTTGAAACCGCCCCTCGGCGACGGCGAGGCCGGCGGCGCGCAACCGGGAGACGAAAAATTCATATAATCTTTCAGCCTCGGCGGCCGGCGCCGCTTCGCTGAACGAGGGGCGGTTACCCTTGCGGCAATCGCCATACAAGGTGAACTGAGACACGACTAGAACTTCTCCGTGGGTTTCGCTGACCGAGCGATTGAGCTTGCCTTGTTCGTCTTCGAATATACGCAGATTCGTGATTTTCCTGGCAAGGGTTTGGGCATTGCTTTCATCATCGTCTTTGCCGACGCCTAAAAGGACGCACAGACCCGGGCCGATTTTGCCCACGACTTCTTCGCCGCCTTCGCCCACGGTCACTTGGGCTCCAGTAACCCTCTGGATAACCGCGCGCATGATTCCGCTCTTCAAGTCGGCGATTGCCTCAAATAATGCACCATTACAAACTAATCTGGATAGTCTTTTTGTAACCGCGCTTCAGTCCAAAGTTCAAGGTTCAAAGTTCAATGATTACGATATAAAGTGTGCTGATATGCGTCCGGCTTCGAACGTTGAACATTGAACTTTGAACCGGATAGGGTTCTTGTTAACAGAGAAAGCCTGCGGCAACTATTAGCCGAGAAAACAAGTAGATACAAGTAGCTCAAAACGTTTAAATCATTCGAGCCGTTGAAGGACCTGAAGGATCTTTCCAATTGAACCGTTCGATCCGAGTCGTATTATGAAAGGGGCGATTTCACGCCCTGCGGGATTCAGGGGCAAATGAAGCTTGGCCGTTACTCAGAGTTTGCGATTTGGGCGTTGGTGATCCTGGTCTGTGGGCTGGCAGCGCAGGGGCAAGCGTTAGCCGCGCAACTCGGCGAGGCGGCGCGGTCCACACAGGGCGGTAAGTTGTTGGGTAGAGTCTCGGTGACAGGCGGCTATGAGGCGCCTCGACCGCTCAAAGTGTTTAAGAGCCGGAAGTTCTGCGGTGCCACCGTACCCAACGAGACCTTGCTGGTCGGCACAGGCGGCGGCTTGCGCAACGCCGTGATAACCCTCCGCCCGCTTGACCGCACGGCAACCGCGCATCCCGGGCGCGTGGTCCTGGACAACCGGCAGTGCGCCTTTGTGCCTCATGTTCAAGTGGCCACGGCGGGGAGCGAGCTATGGTTAAAGAACAGCGATCCGATTTTGCACACGGTTCATGCGCGCATGGGGAAAGAAACGCTGTTTAACGTTGGGCTACCGACCTGGCGACAGGTGACCAAGCGGCTGGACCGGCCCGGTGTTGTCAGGATCGACTGCGATGTGCTGCACACCTGGATGAGCGCGGTGATCATGGTTGTAAGGACGCCGTATTTTTTCGTGACGGATGCCAGCGGCACAATTGCGTTCGAGGGTTTGGCGGCGGGCGCCTATGAAATGGAAGTTTGGCATGAGCGGTTGGGACTGAAAAAAACTCGGGTGAGCTTGCCGGAAAAGGGCGTGGTTACCGTCGACGTGGTGTTTGCATTGGGCGCCGGGCGTCCCGATCAATGACGAATGATGAATTCGCTAGGGCTTTCTGTTAGCGTGGAGTTTGAGAAGGTCGCAAAACTACCGAGCGATGATTCCGATCTTATTCCATATCGGACCGATTCCCGTGTACAGCTTCGGCGTGTTTATGGCGCTTGCCGCCATCGCCGCGGCGCTAATCGTTCAGTTCGAGCTGAAACGAACCGGTTACAATCCTGAGATCGGCTCCACGATGGTTTTTGCGGCGGCGATCGGCGGGCTGCTCGGCGCGCGCCTTTTATTCATCGTCGAGAACTGGAGCGACTTTCTCCGCGCGCCGATGAATTACATCGCCACCGGCGCCGGTTTTACGTGGTATGGGGGACTGATCGGCGGCACAATAGCGGTCAGCTGGGTGGTCGCCAAGAACAAAATCCCATGGCATCGCGCCGCGGACATCGCCGCGCCCGCGCTGGCCGCCGGTTACGGCATCGGACGCATCGGCTGTCACGTGGCTGGGGATGGCGACTGGGGGCCGGCTACCGACGTGCCCTGGGGAGTCGCCTACACCAATGCCATCATTGGCTGGCGCGATCCCAATACCGGGATTCCATATCCCTCCGGCACTCGCGTGCATCCGACGCCGATTTATGAATTTCTTCAATCGGCGGTCATCTTCGCCATTCTTTGGGCGTTGAGAAAAAAAGGCTACGCGCCGGGCGCCATGTTCTGGTTGTACCTCGTGCTCGCCGGCCTGGCGCGGGCGACGGTGGAAATCTGGCGCATTAATCCGCCGGTCGCCCTGGGCATGAGCGAGGCTCAGTGGTTTGGTATAGCCCTGGCGATCATCGGTTTGTGGCAGCTATCCCGTGCCAAGAACCGAGTCGCTTGAGAGCCGCTACCGAGGTAATGTTAAGGAAGGTTTTTTGGTAGAATAAACAGTTGCCGCTCATTTGGAACTTTGAAAATTACCAAAACGTGCAAGTTCCCGCCTGGTTTATTTTCCCTTCAAGAGTGAAACTCGAACCTCTGGAGCGCCCTCAGCCGTTGAACCTTGAACTCTAAACCGCATCAGCCGCGATAAGGTCAGCCGATATGGGCGCCGGCTAGAAAAGTTTGTGCTCTATAGAAAAGTACAAGAAGACGCCATAGCTTTAGGCCGGACCGGAGACTCCGATGGGAATCCCGATTCCGAGCACCGTCTGTAGTCGATCTTTATTGAGGACGGCGGCGCGAATTCCAGGGGAGAGGATCGCCTTGAAAACACGCTCCTTATTCCCCTTATCGCTGATCTCTTGTTCAAATTCGCCTACCCATTCCAGCAGCATGTGAATGTCTGATGAAAGCGCAAAGACACCGCTTGTCCCAATGCTGTAGCAGACCAAAGATCGTTTGGATGAAAGACGTTGGCGATCATCGAGGGTCACGCGAACTTTAGGGGAATAGGTCAGGCCAAGATTGGCGTGCAAGGCGAGGCGTGGGGACATCTTCTTACTCGCGGCGATACCCCACTCGTATCCGACGACACCGTTGCCAGTTCCTTTGTCTCGATCTCCCGTGGGAAGAATAAGGCCGAACTTTGGCGCAACCGCGGGAATGTTAGGCCCCTCTTATTAAAGAGTCCACAATTGAGTAACCAAACAGCGACCGAGGGGTGAGACCTGGAGAGCGCGGGCACAGGAGCGCAAAGGTTGTTTTCAGGCCCTGCCGGCGGGCATTTCCACCTATGGAGAGGATGGGGTGGTGGCCGGTAGGCCGGCAAGGCAGAGAACCATTGACCGCGATCGGAAGGGCTCGCCTCTCGGTCGCACACTAGCGACATAGTCTCTAAATAACGAACTCATTA
>DATBLC010000238.1:0-23873 GCA_036555515.1 Binatia bacterium | reverse complement strand
CTATTAAGGAGTCCACAATTGAGTAACCAAACAGCGACCGAGAGGTGAGACCTGGAGAGCGCGGGCACAGGAGCGCGAAGGTTGTTTTCAGGCCGTGCCGGCGGGCATTTCCACCTATGGAGAGGACGGGGTGGTGGCCGGTAAGGCAGAGAACCATTGACCGCGATCGGAAGGGCTCGCCTCTCGGTCGCACACTAGCGACATAGTCTCTAAATAACGAACTCATTAGTAATAGGCGGTCTAGCGCAATTGATCCCGATCTGACGGCATCGGGAAAATTGGGCTCAACTGGTCCGCCGTCAGCTGCTGAGTTGGAAGATGTGGCAGACAGTATAGGCCAGGAAATTGCCTACGGTCGGCCCAATACAGCAAGAGTATCAAGTGACCCTACATTAATAATTCTATTGAGCGTGTGCATGCTAACCGCCTGGTGCTCAACCGCAAACGGGGCTGAAGAAATCAGCTCAGATTCTGTTCCGGAGCTTTTGAAACGCGCGGATTCCAATCTGTGGCTTCACTTCGATTCGCCAAGCGAAGACGAACTCCGCTTTTTGCAGAACCGCCTTAAGATCCACGACCTGACTTTGGAGGATATCGTCCATCAGAACCAACGTCCTAAACTGGAATCATTTGATGATTACGTGTATTTAGCCGTTCATCCGTTGTTGCACAAAAATACCTGGGAGATCGAACCTTCGGAACTGGACTTGCTCGTGGGGAAACGCTGGATTGTGTCGGTTCACTACGGGCCTCTGTCCGGGGTCATCGAGAATTCTCGCTTGAATGATCGCATCCCCCGAGCTCTCGGTCGCGGGACGGATTTTCTTCTTTATACGCTGCTAGATTTGGTAATCGATGCTTACTTTCCTCTGCTGGATGAAATCGAAGATGAGATCGACTCGCTTGAAGACCAGTTGCTTGCTCGGGCGAGCAGCGTGGACATGAGTCGACTTTTAGCATTGAAGCGCAGTTTAGTTCGCATCCGGCGCGCCGTCTCGCCGCAGCGCGAAGTCTTCAACGAACTCACGCGCCACGATTTCCCGTTCATTCATCCGGAGAACGTCGTTTACTTCCGCGATGTTTACGACCATTTGATCCGAATCGTGGAAGAACTCGACAGCCTTCGGGATATTCTTTCGAGTTTGTTGGAAATTTACCTGGCTTCCACCTCGAATCAGCTCAACTTAACGATGAAAAGGCTCACGGCATGGGGCACCATTTTTGTCATTATCACCGCCATCGCGGGCATTTACGGCATGAACTTCGAATTCATGCCCGAGTTGCAATGGCGCTATGGTTATTTCGCCGTCATGTTCTTGATGGCTTTGATCTCGCTGGGATTGTATTTCTATTTCAAGAAGAAGGGTTTTTTGTAATCGATTAAAAATAGCCGCCGGCATTTCCAAGTGTCACCCCAACGCGGAAAACAATACGGGGGGCGAAAACCGGCTGACCGCAAATCATCGAATAATATTGCGAAGTTCGACTTGGCCGCGGTTTTCTTTTCTTCCGGCAGCACTTGAATCTTGTGAGATCCTCTGATTCATTGATGCATTCCGCAAAGGAGAATAACAGAATGCATCGTGTTGTCGGCGTCGCTCTGAGCTTCGCGTTATCCGTTGCCGGTGTCGCCTGGGCTCTTCCGCTTCAGCGTGATGTTACTGTTACAGAGCTTATGCCGCTGAACACCTGGCGGAAGCAGTTCGAGATTACGGAAGGCAAGGACCGGGGCAGAGTGGTTCCACTCATGATGCACAACGTTCCCGGCAAAGAAGACCACCGCAAGCTCATTTTCGGCGACTATGCATCTATTATCATGGTTAGCGATTCGCAGGGCGGGCTGGCGATGGAACGTCTCGATCTGATCAAAAGCCGTAGCCATATCGTTTACGAACCGGCGCTACCGATTTTGCCGCGCAACATCACCTCGGGACGCACCACCCAACACCAGGCGACCTTCAAAATGTACGATAGCGGGACGGGAAGGCTCAAGCGCGCCGGCAACGCAACGCACCAGCTAAAGAGAATTGCCCATTCACGTTTCGACACTCCAGCCGGCATTATCGATGGTTACAACATCGACATTGATCATCGGATGGACATGCCGTACGCAAAGCTACACATAACTCTTGGTCTGGGCTGCCGCCTGGACGACGGTCCGGTTTACGGGTCGGGGCAGTACACCCTGACAAAACTGGGGCTTTTCACCGAGAGAAGAACGGTTGCGGCGGGAATTACGATCAACTGATTTATTTTCGCTCCGCGCGCTGAAATTCTACACAAATTGTATCACTCTCTCTCGAATTCACGGATGTTCGCATTCGTTGGAATCTGGACGAGACTTCCTTGGGCGCTCCGACCTGAGTGGCGGGGCCGTGGTCTATGTGTTTTCCAATGCGTCGATTTGAAGTTTAACGAGGCTATAGCGATGAGGCATACGTGGCGCATCTAGATCCTATGCGGGGGCGTCGACCCAATGAGTATCAAGTGCTCCGTGCCCAAAGGAAGTATCGGAGCTCATGATGTTCACGGCGGATGCCACCGAGATAGCAAGCAACCCGGCGTTTCAAGTTGGTCGCCGCGACAGTAAACGCGGCGGCCTTGCACGCGGGCGTATTTCACCAGAATTAACAGGTTGGGATTTAGAAGCACCAGCGCCCCGCGTCGCGAAAGTTTCGGCAATCCTCTCGTTTTTTCTCTGGGCCGGAGTGATCAGTGCGGGCGGCTGTTCGCTTGTCTCTAAAAGCACGAGGGCAAAGTTCGGCTCCAATACCGGCTCAATCAACTCATTTCAGCGCTCTGCGCCGAGTCAGCGTCCGCCTCTCCTCCGTTGAGATCGAAAATCGCCACGACCGGAGCGTGATCGCTTGTTCCCGTCTCACGATAGGCGGTACACTGAGCGGCTTTACGTGCCAGAGATTCGCTTGCGAGGACGTAATCGAGCCGCCAGCCGATATTGCGCTCGCGCATGCGGCGCCAGGGAGCCCACCAGGTGAAAAGAGTTTCGTCGTTCGGATTGAGCGCGCGCCCGACGTCCACGAGGTCATGGGCCAGAATGCGCTCGAACATTTCCCGCTCCTCCGGTCGCTGACCGACCAGAGCGGAATTGCGCTCCTTTGGGTGAACATCACGCTCGGTGCGGGCGATATTGATGTCGCCGCAGATGACGATTCGTGAGCCGCGCCGGTGAATCTCCTCAACGTATCCCTCCAACTGGCGCAGGAATTCCATCTTGGCTGGGAAGTCTTTGCCACCGTTAGGCACGTAGACGGAGACGAAAGTTAGGTTGCCTATTTCGGCCGATACGATGCGGGTCTCATAGTCGAAGGGCGGGTGGAGAAAGCGTGGCTCTTCCGGAAATGAGTCGCACCGGATATGAAGGCCCACCCCTGAGTAGGCGCGCGCGCCATGCCAGTAACAGCGATATCCTTGCAGCTCGCACAGCGACGGTGGCACCTGGGTCACGGTCGACTTGAGCTCCTGCAGGCAGACGACATCGGGCCGCTCCCGCTGAATCCATTCGAGCACCTGGGACTCCCGGGCGCGAATCCCGTTGACATTCCACGTGGCGATTTTTAGAAGAGGCATCTGTTTTTCTTTACCCCGCGCTCAATTAAAAGTATAGAAACAGTCTAGCATAGGGTCAGCGACGGTCATAATACGGCAGAATTTGAAACGGGGAATTCGGCCGCACTCGGGGCGAACTGGAATGTTTCAATGAATCCTTCGAAATTCCGTTCGCACCTGGGCCTCGGTCGAAGGTGAAAGGACAGTTTCCGAAAGCTGCTGAGCAACTCGCCGGCAGCGGCGACGGTCGACGCAAGGCCGCTGCGGGAACTTTCAGGAGGAACTATGGCGAAACCGAAGGTTCGCAAGGGAACACCAAGCGTTCAATTGTCGAGGGCGGAATTTTTAAATCGCGCCCGCGAGCGGTTCTACGATCCGACTTTCACTGCTGTCGCTCCGGAAATCGAGAGAATCATTGACGTGGCGTGGAAGAACTATACGGAATACCACAAGAGTCCGCGCACACGGCGGGCGGGCGCCGGTTTCAGCGATCCTAATTTTCAGCTTCCGATCGAATGGCTCGATACGCGCAAAGCCATCCGTCAGGCGGAAAAACGCCAGAAGAATCCCCGGTCGAATTCGCGTATTCTCCTCATCAATGGCTCCAGCCGCAGTGAGCAGACTTGCCCGGGAGAAATGTCGAAAACCTTTCGTCTAGCAAAAATGGCTGAAGAAGTCATCGCCGGCGAGAGAGGCTTCGAGGTTGACTTACTGGATCTCAGCAGGCTCGCGTCGGAGTACGGCCGCATCATCTATCCGTGCAAGGCCTGCGTGTCGACCGCCATGCCGTTATGCCACTGGCCTTGCTCGTGTTATCCCAACCACGCCATGGGACAGGTCAATGATTGGATGGCGGAAATCTATTCCCGTTGGGTTGCGGCGCACGGCGTGATGATCTTATGCCCGGTCAATTGGTACCAGGCGCCAAGCTCGCTGAAGCTGATGATCGATCGCCTGGTCTGCGCCGATGGAGGAAACCCGGACCCAACATTGACGCGCGGCAAAAATCCCGAGCGAGCGAAGGAAGTGGAGCTTCAAGGCTGGCCGTACCCGCGGCATCTTGCCGGCCGTCTTTTCTCGGTCGTCGTTCACGGCGATGCCGCCGGCGTGGAAACGCTCCGGCGGAGCCTCACGGATTGGCTGGCGGATATGGGTTTGATCCCTGCCGGCCGTGCCGCTCTCGTTGACGGTTATATAGGTTATTACAAGCCCTACGCGACCAGTCACGATGATCTGGATGCGGACAAAGACTTTCACGAGGAGCTGCGTAACGCCGCCCGGACCTTGATCAACGCCGTGCGCATGCACCGCCGCGGGGAATTCAAACAGCCGGACAGCTCATTGCGCGAGCCGCGTCCGAAGTAATGCGCCCTGGTGGAAGCGGATTGACTGGATCACTGGCAGGCTGCTGAAAAAACCTCATATGCTTCGTTGCGCTCGATCGCCTCGCTCCAACGTACTCGTAAATACGCCTGCGCTCGTCGATTTTCGCGCGCCTCGCCTTTGAGGCTTTTTGAGCAGCCTGCAATCAGGGTCTTTCAGCACCCTGCTAGATCGCAAGAACGCGGGCGTTCGTTTCGCTTGACAAACGATCCTTTGGTCGTGATAGCTCTAAAAGCCGCTCGCATCGAAGCGACAAGCATTAATCTCGCAATTCAGGATGGAGTGGTTGCGGCAAATATTCTGTACAAACCGGGGCGGGAAGGGCAAGTCACCATCGATCATCCGAACCAGAAGCGCCGCTTTGCTCGCCCGAAACAAATATGCTTGACATGATCTCTGGCTGGAGTAGATTCCGGCTATTTGAGCTCGAGGTGGAGCCCATGATTGTGCGTCCGATATCGATCGTCGTTCTTATTCTCATAGCCGGCTTCGGTACCTTCGATATTTCAACTGCGGCGACTGTCGACAAAATCAAATTTCCCTATTCGCCGATGTCCTGGAACAGTTTGCCCTGGTGGATGGCGAAAGACGCGGGCCATTTCGAGAGGAACGGTTTGGATGTCGATCTGTTTTACGAAGGCGCGTCTTCGGTGATCGTTCAGGCCATGCTCGCGGGAGAGGCGAACTTCGCCGGCTTGGCGGGACCGGCGGTGGTAAGCAACGTCGTCAACGGCGGCGACGTGATCCAGATCGCCGCGGTGGTGAAAACCTTTACCGTCCCCATGTTTTCGGCGCCGCATATCAAAGATGTCGCGCAGCTCAAAGGGCAGAAAGTGGCGGTGAGCCGGTTCGGTTCGATCTCGCATATCGCCGCGCAAAACATCTTTCAGAAAGCCGGAGTCACCGGCGCGACGGTTATTCAATCCGGCGGCACGCCGGAATCCGCCGCCATGTTGATGTCCGGCGCCGTGGCCGCCGCCATGGTGCCGCCGCCCCAAAGCATCGTGCTGAAGGAAAAAGGTTTTCGCGAACTGGTCAGTGTGAAGCAGTTTCGCGAATGGAATATTCCGGTTGTGGAAAACGGCGTCGCTGCGCGCCGCGGGTTCATAGAAAAGAATCCCGGCGTGGCCAAGCGCCTTGTCCGCTCTGCATTCGAAGGCATCAGGACGATCTACGATAACAAAGGGCTCGCCATAAAAACGTTGGCCAAGTACACCAAAGTCAACGACGAAAAGATCCTCGATGAAAGCTATCGTTTCTCGGTCGAAGCGCTGAGCAAAGAAGGAGTCATGCCGCAGGAAGCCTTCGCCGCGCTCGTCGAACAGTTGATCAGCCAGAAGTCCATCGACGAAGCCGCCAGCAAGAAACTGCCGTTAACGGCTTACTTCGACAACCGCTTTGTCAACGAGTTGGAAAAGGAAGGTTTCTTCAAGAAGTTGTGGCAATAGCGGCGGCCCGCCTCGTTTAAGAGATCCAGTGCCTCTGCGCCTCACCGTGCAAGGTTTTGGTCCCAAGATTTTCTTTGTACTCGCATTTTGTCCCGCGCAACACCTCTGCGTTATAAACAACCTCATGGATGATGATACTCTCAAGCAGCTACTGCGGATCAACGATCAACGGCTTACGCCCAAGGCTAACGGACGATGACTCACTTTTCTTCAGTTCAAGACCCGTCTGAAGTGGGACGGGTTGGATGGCAAGCTTTGATACCTCGGGAGCATGGAGCCTATGTGGAGCTTGTTTTTCCTTTGGTTACGGCTCTGGGGCTGGGCAGGGTAAATTTCGCTCAGCTGCTTCTGGCCATCGCCACGGTCGCTGTCTTTCTGGCGCATGAGCCGATTCTAGTGCTGGCAGGCGAGCGCGGAAGGCGCGCCCTCGGTCATTTCAAGCATCAGGCGGCTAGCCTTGCGATTGTACTGTTGGTTGTCGCTGTTGCGACTGGCGCTGTGGGGTGGTGGAACGCGCCGCCCATCGCGCGCGCGACCCTCGTGCTTCCATTGATTTTCGCCGCGCTGCTGATCCCACTGATCCTCAGCCACAGAGAAAAGACCTTAGCCGGCGAGTTGCTCGTAGCCTTCACTTTTTCGAGCGCTTTGATTCCGATTGCGATGGCCGGTGACGTCGCGCCGAGGATTGCGGTTACCGCTGGCGCCGTTTGGGCGGGAATTTTTTTGTTGGAAACGCTCACCGTGAGGGGCGTAAGAGCGAGCAGAAAGGAAAATATCACCGCCGAGGGCTCATTTCTTGCGAGTTTAGTGGGAGGTGTCATGGGGATCCTCGCGGCAATTGTTATCACCATGGCAGGCGCCTTGCCGGTGCTCGCCGGCGCCGCAATCGTTCCTGCCGCGCTAGTGGCGCTAACCTGTGCGTTGGCGAGAGTTCATGCCCGGCAGCTGCGGACACTCGGCTGGTCGTTGGCGGCCAGTAACGTCGTGGCTTTGGCCGCTCTGCTCAGCGTTTTTCGGTAGAAGATATATATATAAGGATAGCCGCGGTAATTGAATTGGCGGGAGCGAGCGGTAAGTTTTGGGATAAATAAGGGGATCAAGGAGCTTTTCACGATCGCTTGAGAGCGCCGCGCGAATTAAATGTCCATTCAGAGCCGAGCTGTTTTGCGATGCGGATGCAACACCGCCCGGACACAATATGTGCGCTTGAAAGGAGGGAGCGAGGGACGTGGACTTTGGATTATCTTGTAAAAGCTTCTCTGTTGTCACCGCCACTTTTTTAGTTGCTCGAACTGGGATTTGAACTTTTCACAAGGGTTTTCGTCGTCGACGCGGGGCGTGAACCAAACGTAATCAAAGGGCAATCGGCCATCGGGATACGGCAGCGCGTAATTTTGCGGTTCGCTCTTCTGTTTGTCGACTTCGAGGAAAGCCACACTGATAACCTGCTTGCCCGCTGCCTTTGCGGCGAGATAAACAGGGATACCGTAATCGTTGCGGACATGGCCCGCTCCGGCCACCAGTATTGCACCGTCGGAGCGGCCCGACGCGATCAGGCTCTGTGCCATCTGAGCGTCTCTGGCCCGCTGTATGGCAAGCATCGTTTTCACGCTTTCCTCGGATGCGTAGCCGCAATGGGAGTCGCGAATATCAGTCACCATACTAGCGAACACAGACTCGGACACTGGCCGGTCGAGTCCCAGGTCGCGTGTTACGCGCGGCTCGAGAGCCGCCAGGCCATCAGTGCGCATCCTCCTCGCGGTGGCAAGCGGCAGATTGGTGGCGACGATGCGTAGCTTTGCCTCAAGGGCGGCTTCAGCGATGGGTTGATACATCGCCCAGTCCGGCCATCCACGTGTATCCCAATTCACCGCCCTACCAAGCCCCGCGGCATCGTTCGGTGCGACGGCGAGATGGTCGGCGATGGCGGTGGCGTCGTCGAGGCCGAACATTTCGAAGCCCACGGCGGGACGGCGTCCAACGGTAATAAGGCTGCGAAGCACCTCGGCCTGCAACAGGTGATGGTCGGCATTGTCATGCCTCTCGCCGAGAAGGAGGAAATCAGCGCGAGCCAAACGGATGACGAGACTCTGGCGATCAATGAATCTGGCAGAGGAGACTTCCCAAATACGCCCGGTGAGAGGATGATTTCGACCAACGGGCGATTTCCACGACGTGACCGAGCACCCCGACGCGGCAAATGCCCCCAGGTAGGCGACGATTAGTGCGAGAGCAGTTAAATAAAATTCTCCAACTTTCGGTCCGATAACGCGCCACCAAAACCAGAGCGAACCGCGCTTATGCTGCTGCACTACGGGACTTGAGCTTCTGGTAAATCCACAAGAGGAGAAACGCGCCAACGATCGAACCGATCCAGCCGGCTCCCTGGCCGGCCTCATACCAACCGGCCGCCTGACCGATATAAGTCGCAACAAGCGAACCGGCGATACCGAGTAAGGTCGTCACGATGAATCCCATATTTTCCTTGCCGGGCATAATGAATTTCGCGATCACGCCGACGACAAATCCGATGATGATCGTCAACAAGAGACCAAACATGCCTTCCTCCTTTGGATACTGAGTTCGGGGGCGGAGTCAAGCTTTGGCAATCCGCTTCGCCGTAGAAACGTAGAGGACAATAGAGCCGTGGCCACTGTCCATGGCCCGGCTCTGAAAGATTGTCGAGGAAATGAGGTGCAAAGGTACTCGCGAACAGTTATTTGGTTTTGCTTTCGGCTTTCTTCTCCCCGACCTTGGGCTGCGCGCCGGTTTTGGCTTTGCCGGCGTCTTTAACCTCGACGTCCGTGGCCGTCATCTTGTATTTCACGGTCACCCTGGAGCCCTTCTTTAACTCGCCAGTGACCTTGGTATCCTTGCTGCGGCCAAGCTCCCATTTCTCCTTGCCCTTTTCGACCACGATGACGTCATCGCTTACGTCGAGGACAGGCCCGGTTACCTGGTAGTCTTTAGGGCCAGCAGCCATCGCCGCCGAGGCCAAGAAAAGAGCAGCGACGATTACACCCAACAAACGCTTCATTGACAGACCCTCCTTGGTATTATTAATGAGTTCGTTATTTAGAGACTATGTCGCTAGTGTGCGACCGAGAGGCGAGCCCTTCCGATCGCGGTCAATGGTTCTCTGCCTTGCTGGCCACCACCCCGTCCTCTCCATAGGTGGAAATGCCCGCCGGCAGGGCCTGAAAACAACCTTTGCGCTCCTGTGCCCGCGCTCTCCAGGTCTCACCCCTCGGTCGCTGTTTGGTTACTCAATTGTGGACTCCTTAATAAGTACTAGCGAAACGGAGCAAAAATGAATCGATGGCGGCGTATTTTCTTTGTGGTAATGGCGAGTTTTCTAGTCGTCTCCTGTTCGGCGCGAAATTCCGAATTCAAAACGTCCGCAGATCTATCACAGCCCACTGGTTTCAATCGCGAGTATCGCCTCCAGGCGGGGGACGAGATCGAAGTGAAATTCTTTATGAGCCCGGAACTCAATCAGGAAGTCATTGTGCGGCCCGATGGTAAAATCTCTCTTCAATTGCTTGATGACGTGGCAGCCGTGGGTCTTACCCCCGATGAGCTTGATAGAGCCATCACGGAGGGATATCGGACTGAGCTTCGCGAGCCTCGGATTACGGTGGTCGTAAAAAGATTGGCGGCGAAGGTTTACGTAGGGGGCGAGGTTCGGCAGCCTAGATTTGTCCCGCTTACCGGCTCAATGACTATGCTTCAAGCTATTTTCGAAGCCGGCGGATTCACGGATACTGCCGAGCCGTCGAGTGTCATTCTTCTAAGGCGGCTTAATCAGGAGAAAGGCATTGCCGCGAAGATTGACTTAAAGAAAGTCATCAGTGCGGAGGCAGAAGACCTAGCTTTGACGCCGTCCGATGTTATTTACATACCCAAGAGCACGATTGCTGAAGTCAACCTTTTCGTTGAGCAATATATTACAAAGCTTATCCCTGTACCCATCAGCGTACCGGTACCAACGTACTAAGTTACATTATCAAGCTGGCGGTTTGAATTTAGGAGGTGAATCGCTGTGCCAGATCCAATGAGTGCCAATAACTTGTCCAGGGGATTTCCTTCCAAACGGGATATTGTCAATGTGGTCTTTAAACGAAAGAAGCAGATTATTTATACGTTTGTAGTGACCACTTTATTGGTCCTTGTGGGAAGCTATATCATCCCATTGCGATTCCACGCATTTTCTACAGTCTACGTCAAGCGCAATCTGCCTCCTATCCCCAATCTATCCGATTTCCATATGGTGTTGGATAGGGTAGAAGTCATCAATTCCGAGGTCGAGGTAATCAAATCGCGGGCTGTAGCCGAAAAGGTAGTCGAGGTTCTCTTGAATATGGGCGAAAGCCCCAAAAAAAAAGCCGATGTTGGGTCGATTCTGGCAACGATCAAAGCAACACTCAAACCAATCAAAAACGCAATCGACGATGCTCTGGTCGCCATCGGATTAATTGATCGCGCCAGCGAGCGAGAAGTGATGATTAGCTCGCTTCGGGATACTTTGGTCGTAAAGCCCGTAGTTAATTCCAATATTGTTACGATAGGTTACAACAGCCCCAATCCCAAGTTTGCGGCCGCCGTTGTAAACACCGTAACGAAGGTTTATCTCGAGGCGAGTCACGGCTTGGAGCAACGGCAAGGCGTCCTTGAATTATACAATGCACGGCTGGAGGAAAATCAAACTGTTATTAAGAAACTCGAAGAGGAAATCCAATCCCTGAAGCAGAGCGGCTCGATAGTCTCCGTCGACGACCAGATCAAGCTGAAACTGCAAGAGTTGGCGGCTTTAAATACGACCTTGAACCAGCTGCGCGGCGAAAAGACGGAGATCACGCGAAAGATAGCGACTCTGAAAGATCAAATACGTGAGCAGCCTAACGAGGTTTTGAACGCCAAGGCAACCCGGTCCAATCCAAAAATCGACCAGCTGAGCGCCCGACTTTTTGAGCTTGAGACCGAAAGAGCAAGACAGCTAGAGAAATTCGTTCCTGGAAGCCGTAAGATTAAGGAATATGATGATGCCATTGCGCTTCTGCGAGAGGGGATTAAAAAAGAACCCTTGACGGTTGTGGACTCACAAACGGTTGGCACCAACACGATCAGGCAAAACCTAGCATCTTCTCTATACCAAGCAGAGGCCGACCTGAACGCCAAAGTGGCTCGGGAGTCAGTTTTGATCGGGCAGGCAGAGGAAGTAAAATCAGAATTGAGACGACTCGATCGGCATGCAGTGAAACTCAAAGAGATTTCGGGAGCGATTGCCAATGCGGAGAAATCCTACGCGCGTTATGTCGATCAACGCGAGGAGGCCAGAGTTGCGTCCTTGAGCGATTCGAAGATGACGAATGTTCGGGTTGTTCATTACGCTTCGGTACCTGAAATCCCTGTTTTTTCTCGCATGTTCTTGATTCAAATTGGCGCTCTTTTGGGTTTGTTGATGGGTTTCGGCTTAGCGTTTGTTTTGGAATTTTTTGATCATTCGCTCGGCAATAAAGAGGACGTCGAGTACTATCTAGAACTACCGTTGCTGGCTTCTATCCCTGAAATGAATCTACCGGACGGGCGGAAGCAGCCAATTGTATCAGGGAACAAAGCGGCGTAGAGCCGAACAGAAGGATTGTTCCGTTAACTTGAACGGTCTTTATTCCCGTATTAAACGATTTTTTCATTAATCGATCCTTCCTTAATTTCGCTTACTGTCATTTGTAGGATAGTCATTGCCCCGTCGGTTCGTTCCGTTTGAAGTGGCGGCTGGGCTTCTTTCTTAGACATGAGCAAAGTTTCTCTGGTAATGCCCGCCCGCAACGAAGAGGGTTCGGTCATAGAGACTCTGGCATCTGTCATGAATCAGCAGAGGTGTCCTAATGAGATCATTATAGCGGATGGCTGCTCCACTGACAGAACTGTTGAATTAATCCGGTCCTTCGACAGCAAAGGCATCCCTATCAGAGTTGTCTCGAATGCTAAAATATTTGCCGGGGCGGGAAGAAATGTCGCGGTTAGCGCGGCAACGCATGATCTCATTGCGGCAACCGATTTTGGCATTGTCTTGGATCCTCGTTGGTTGGCGGAGATTGTCGCGCCTCTTGAAGAAGACCCCTCGATCGATGTGGTTGCTGGATTGGTCCGGCCGAAGATAACAAATGAATTTGAAAGCTGCGTTGCGTCAGTCTTGCACACTTGGAATTCTCGAAGCATCGACGATTTTTCTCCGGAACAGATTCAAAGATTGCTGGCCAAACACCCGCCGGTACCGGGCGGCAATTCCGTGGCTTTTAGAAAGCGTATTTGGGAAAAGGCCGGAGGATACCCGGATTGGTTAAGGACCAGCGAGGACAAACTCTTTGCCAGAAAAGTGTATCGTCTTGGAGGAAAGATCAGCGTAAGCCTCAAGGCCGTCGCTTATTACGATCCAAGAGACAAACTTTTGAACGTATTCAGACAATTCTATGGGTATGGCAAGGGGAACGCACAATCGCGGCAAGCTTCGAATGCGTTCTTTAAACTCCTGGCCCAATCAGCCGTAGGCGCGGGTCTCGTTGCCACCGGGTTTCTAAATCCGTTCTGGTGGTGTGTTCTGGGAGTCCTCGTGGCTTGCCATATCTACAGGGCCGGCTTCAAACCCTATCGGATTGTCCAAAAGAAATGGCCCGGTTTGCAGGGTTTTGTATGGATTCCTCTCATCGTCATGACGCACCACGCGGCAACCATTCTGGGACATTTGTCTGGCTATCTCGGACGCCTCGTGAACCCTCTCTATCAAATCAAACACTTTGAGTACATGAACGGGAGATCCTATAGATCAACCTAAAGGTGTCGCTTTTTGCGAACCTCTCTAGTTGAACTGTGGTACGCCGTTGAAAGCTTCTATATCTCACCGGACCGGGATCGATGCTTCCGAAGCGCTCCATGCGGATAGTCTCTTAGCGGACAGCGGATTGACTACTATTCTCAGCGGATTGCGACTGACAGCGGAACAGGTATTAGAAAAAAATGAAACCTTTCTTATTCTGAAATGTAAGGATCAAAGAAGCAGAGCTTTTGTTATCAAATACAGCCACTCGCCCGAGTTAAGACAAGGACGCGCGAGGATTCACAATGAGGCAGCGCTAGTCAAAAATCTCAAAAGCCAGAAACCTTTGCGCTTTCTCAAATACTATGCGCACGGGCAGAATTTCCTCGTCACCGAGTTTGAGGAGGGCGAGGTGCTATCCCCCAATGCTGACTACGACGACGGGCTGCGAAGGTCGGTGGCGGAGGCGCTCATTCAATTTCAGTTGCTCGATATTGTGCCTGCGGCCATCGGCGTAGAGCGGCGCGCCGGCCTCAAAGCGTTTTACCTCAAAGGGATAATAAAACATGTTCTGCATCTTTGGCCTAATGACATCAGCCTTTTCGATTCATTGAGATGCTTATGGATAGTCGTCTCAACCTTGCCGCTGTTGGGAAAGACGCGGGTGATCTGCCATGGCGATCTTCTGCCGACGAATTTGATTTACAAGGCCGCCGAGAAGGAGATAGTCTTTACGGACCTTGAAGGTTTTCTGTCCGAGAATCACCCCCTCTACGACGTGCTGTCTTTCTGCACCGTTGATGACGGGAGCATTTGGCAATGGCACTGGCAGAAGCGTTTCATCCAATATTATCTGGAAAAAACAAAAGGAATCTTCCGGTTCGATACCCGCGCCGGTGATTTCAGAAAAATTCTGCGGGCGCTGCTGGCATTTCTTTTGCTTTATCGACTTAACGAAAGCAGGGTTAATCTGGAAGGCTCGTCGTATTTTGACGGTCTTTCCAAATGGAAGTACGTGCTCAAGAAAATTGGGCGTGTCTTGACGGGAAAAGTTAGCCGCGCCGGCGCTGGAATTCAACATGTCAATCTAGCGGCGCGCAAAGACAATCTGAAGGCGGTTCTGTCCAAAAAGCTATTTGCCCGGCATGTCACTTGGCTCTTTGACGTTCATCAAGCGTAGGGTCAGGAGTCCCGGTGATTGGAGATTTCCCCTCTGAAACCAGGAAAATCGAAGCGCCTAAGGTGCCGGTGGTCATCTATCATAGCGTTGCGAACGAGCATCGTCACCTCTGGAGCTTCATGTCGTTGCCCATTCGTCTGTTCGAACGGCAGCTCTTGTACCTGAAGCGTAAAGCCTTTAAAACTGTCACGCTTTACGACGTTTATGAGTATCTCAAGTTTGGCAAATCTCTACCCGCGAAATCGATCCTACTCACTTTCGACGACGGATTTCTCGACAGTTGGGTGTACGTGTTTCCTCTTTTAAAAAAATACGGGATGAAAGGAACAGTTTTTGTCACCACCGATTTCGTCGATCCATCGGAGGCCTGCCGCCCGACGCTCGAGGATGTGTGGTCGGGACGACGATCAGAGAATAACCTACAGTGGTGGGGCTATCTGTCGTGGGCGGAGATGAGAGCGATGCATGAGAGCGGCGTCATGGATTTCCAGTCTCACACGCGGACTCATACCTGGTATTTTAGCAGCGACAAAATCGTCGATTTTCATCATCCCGATGACGCTTATGTATGGCTCTTCTGGAACATCCATCCCGAGAAAAAATACGCGTGGTTGAGTCACAGTTTTCAAGAAGGGGTCCCTTGGGGGACGCCGATCTACACCTATGACCAGGCCCTGCTAACCAGGCGCTATTACGAAGATCATTCTTTGACGAACGCGGTGGTTGATCATATCGAAGAGCGCGGCGGCAGCGGATTCTTTGGGAAGTCGCATTGGAAGCAAGAGCTCTTTGACTTTGCGGACCAGTATCGGTCGAGCCATGCCTCGGCGGGTTATTATGAGTCGGAAGGCGAATACGTGAAAAGAGTCAAAGGCGAATTCGACCATAGTAAAAAACTCATTGAAGAGAAGCTGAATAAGAGCGTCGACTTCCTTTGCTGGCCTTGCGGAGATTATACCGAGAGCCTGCATCGGATCGCCGTGGAAGAAAGCGGCTATTTGGCCACTGTTACAGCGCGCAAAAGACCGAACCAGTTTGGCAACAATCCTTCGCTGATCGATCGAACCTATTTTAGAGCCGATTACAGAGGACCGTGGAGAGAAACCCTGATTTACTTAAATTTCTGCGCGACGGTTAATCACCAAAGCGGGATCCCGGTGAGGCGTTGGTTTGTTCCGGCACTGGGTAAAGGGTTGATCGGCCTCCTGCACCGACTCGAAAGTTGGAAGGCCGGAGAACGCCCGGTTTCGTGATCGGGGAACCCAAGCGTGTTACTCATGATCTTTTTGTCGGCAAACTAGCCGTTCTTTTATAGCTGGCATGCGTTTTAACGCTAAAATATCCGCCCCCGGCTTGCCGAGTCTCGCTGCTGGCTTGGTCGCCAGCGTGTGCGTCCTCTTTCAGTGGTGGGTGCCATTTGTGGCCATTTTATTCGGCGTGCCTGCGACGCTGTTTCTCGTATCGGAACCTTTCAAGGCGTTGATGATGTGGTTGCTGGTCTCGCCGACGCTTGGTTCTTATATCAAGTTGTCTCTTCCTTCTGGAATTCCCGACATCACATTTGACCGGTTGATTGTCGGATGCATTTTGCTGGCCTTTGTGCTGCGAGTCATGTTTCGCGGCGGGCGGCTTTTGCCTGTGGGTGGAACCGAAAAGGCGATGCTCGTGTTTTCCGGTATCGCCCTCCTTAACCTTGTTTTTAGGGGCATTAGCAAGGGATCGGAATTTCTGATTTTTATCGATGAATACGGCGTGCCGTTCTTATTGTTTGTCGCGGCAAAAAATCTTTTCCAGACCGATAAACAAGTTCAGCAGTTTGTCCGCGCCTTGTTCCTGGTCGGAGTTTACCTGGGACTCTACGGCGGCTACCAGTATTTGGCGCACGGGAGCATCGTTGCGGCGCATGATTATGATCCGGAAACATTGGGACATCTTCTGGAGGGGAGAGCGGTGGGTCCGTTCTTGAACGGCGCGGTGTATGGAACCCTGTTGACTTATGCTTTTGTCTGGTCGCTATACCTGCTTTCAGTGGAGCGCTGGGGACGGGCACAACTCGTGATCGTCGTCGGTTTAGTATTGTTCGGGTTGGGAATGTTCCTTTCCTTGACTCGAGCTGTTTGGGTCGGATTTTTAGTCGCGCTTTTCGTCGTCCAACTGCTGGATCGTAAATGGCGCAAACCGTTCGCGGTATGTTTGGCTGGATTGATCCTTTTGTCTCCGATCGCTTGGCTTAAAAAATCCGATACCTCCTTGGTGCGCGCGAGGTTGGTATCCGAAGACACGATTCAGCAGCGTTTGGTGTCCTATAAGTTGGCATTGTTGATGATCCTTGCTCGACCGGTTTTCGGTTACGGGAGCGGGGACGACCCCTTTTTCACGGGAAGGACGGAATTTTTGCCTCAAATCCAGTCCAAGTGGTTGGAACTCGGTAACGACATCGGGCCGCCGCATAATGAGTATTTGTACATGTTGGTGCAGTACGGCTTGATCGGCTTTATCGCCTTCGGAGCGATTTTTATCGCCATCGTCAGATCCGGGCTCCAGCTCATGCGTTTGCTACCAGATCAAGGCAGCGCGGAGTATCAATTTGTCATCCTATTCTGGGGTATGTTGACGGCCTACCTGGTGCAGGGCCTATTCGCTGACGTAGTCTCGTTCCCGTTGGTGGGATCCCTCCTTTTTCTTTTTGCCGGAATTGTGGAAAGCTTGCGCATAAGAGTCTTGCGCAAATAGGCATCCGCCGGCAGTGGTGCAATGGGCAAGATCAAGAACCTTAGTCTTGTCTTTGGCGGCATCTGTCTGTCGTTGATGGGACTCGAAATCGCTCTCAGGCTATTCGCAACCCATCTACCGCTCAGGTTTCAAAAGTATCTCCCCGAGGATGTGAAAATACTGGCCCAGAGCTCCAAACGCGGCGAGTTGCCGCGGACCTATATCGCCGTCCTTGGCGATTCTTACGCAGCGGGCCAGGGCGACTGGTATGATGAGGCGGTCCGGCAGGACCCATTTGGTAACCCACCTTACCACAGCGCTCACGTCATCCATGAACTAACAGGACTGGACGTCGTCACTTTTGGCAGCCCCGGTGCGGAAAGCGCGGACGGTATAGTCTATCGGCCGATCTCTGTTGTTGAAATGCTGCGGTCGCGCGGGGTGGCCCTAGAGATGCCATCACGGTTGGTGATCTATTTCTACGAAGGAAATGACTTTCGCGGCAATCTGGATTTCTTGGCGCGGTACTGGGCTTCCAACGAGGACGAGTACACTACCGAGGCGATGACCACGCTCTTCGAGAAGATTTTCTCCGAGGGTCCTCGGTCCGACGGACTGATCGAACGTCTCCGACATCATGAGCTGTTGAGACGAATTTATGTCCCCAAGCTCTTCTGGGTGGCATGGCGGGATATTGGCCTTATGCTGTCGGACTCGGAAAATGACACGGTTACGGAAAAGGACCAACTCGTTCAACTCAAGACACGGGCAACCCGTCTGCGTCCTCCAGTGAGGCTTCAGGCGCCACCCATGTGGTTTGATTCAGAGACGACCAGAAAGTCGCTGTTTGTGCTAGAAGAATCGATGCGATACGCCACGCGGTATTTCAACGGATCGACGTTTCTAATCGTGTATATTCCGTCACCGTTGGTCTTGTACGACCTGGAATCTGCCAGCGTGAAAGTGGTCCCCCCCGATGGCACTGGACGCGCCTACTCTGTGTCCGAGATCTATGCAATGAGCGACAATCTTTGCAATCAAGTGGCGTTGGTTGCAAGCCGGGTGGGGTCGAGTTTTCTCGACCTACGGCCGTACGCGCGCGTCCGGGCAAAAGAGCATCCCTTGCACGGCCCAAATGATTGGCACCATTTCAACCGTCTGGGATATGAGTCCCTAGGTAGTGCGGTCGCCAAGACCGTGGGGCGATCCGATAGCGCGCCGCGGTCGTGCGAAATCATCAATTCGACGCGCCGATGAGGGCTTCTCGGTGAGGCCAGTTTCCGACGGTGGCGTAGCACGAACCTCCTGCGCCCATGTTTTTGACCGAATGAGGCGCCCGATTCAAGTTGATTGGCGTCGCCTGAGATGACCTCTCATTAGCGATGAGGAAGCGCCGCCTCGCCGACTTCGCATTAGCTGCTGCCAGCGCTATGCTCGCAGGCATCCTATTGGTGGGCGGTTATGAAATTTACGAAAGTCATCGATATGAGGAGTGGAAATCCGCTTATACCCTAATGATTCAGCGCCACGATACCCTGACGATTGCGTCACCCAATGAAATTTTGTTGTGGGAATACCGGCCCAACGGCACGTTTTACGATGCACAGATTAAATATGAAATAAAAACGAATAGCTACGGATTCCGGGACGCCGAGCACGGTTTAACGAAGAAAGAACCAAAATTCCTCAGAGTGGCGTTTATCGGAGACTCGATAACCCTGGGCCTCAAGGTAGGCGAGGAAAATACCTTCGTCAGGCTGTTCGAGAAGCTGGCTCGGGACGCCTATCCGGCTTGGAAGATACAGGCAATGAATTTTGGCATAGATGGATACCATGTCATGCAAATATATGAGTTGGCAAGAACCAAGGTTCTGCGTTTTTCTCCTGACATGGTGGTTTACGTTATGTGCCTCAATGACTTCGACTTTGAGGATGCATCCGGAAAAAAAATGCTCTATTTCAAAAAGCCGAACAGCTTTCTTCTGGAAAAGCTGGCGCAGCTCTATAAACGGCTATCGCAAAAGGAATATCACCGGTACTATTTTGACAGAAACAAGCAAACTGCATTTCTGTACATCGCAAAACTGCAGGAGCTGCTACAACGAGAAGGGATCCGCTTTCAAATAGCCTTGCTGCCCGTTTTTGAAAAAACCGGCGATGGGTTTAAGAACTACCCGCTGAAAGATTTGCATCGCGAGATCGGAAGGTTTTTGGCTGAGCATAAACTGGCAGCCGTCGACCTTATTGAAAATTTTGCAACCCAGGACAAACCCCCAAGATTTTATGCCCATGATATTTGGCATCCCAACGAGGAGGGTCATCGGTTTATTGCGCAACAGCTATTAAGGCCTGTTCTCCAGTCGTTTTTCGATGACCCGCCCGCGGCCGGCGTTGCTGGCTCCTAATCTACAACAAAAGGATACCAGAGGGTTATTCCGTCTGCTTTTGGACTCCGCATCATAAGGCGAAGAGGGACCGTTCAGTTGCAGCGATTTCCGCGAAGGAAGCGCCTGCGTGATGAAATCACGGACAGCGAGTATCACGCTGATTTTACTCGGTCTATTGTGCGCGGCTTTGCTTGCGGAAGTCTCGCTACGTATTTTGGGCGTCACCTATCCCAACTTCTACACGTTGGACGAGCACACCGGAGGCGCTCTGAGGCCTGGAGCGACAGGCTGGTGGTTAAAAGAGGGCAAAGCTTACGTACGGATCAACAGCGATGGCTTGAGGGATCGAGAGCACAGCACAACAAAGCTGCCGAACACCATACGCATTGCCGTGCTGGGGGACTCTTTTGCAGAAGCGATGCAAGTGCCGATGGAGAAAACTTTCTGGTCAGTGATGGAACGGCGGCTTCGTGGATGCAATGCTCTGAAGGGCAGAAACGTCGAGGTGATCAATTTTGGAGTTTCGGGGTACGGCACTGCCCAAGAACTTTTGGCACTTCGGCAGCGCGTCTGGCGATATGAGCCCGACATCGTCGTTCTTGTCTTTTTTTCCGGAAATGACGTCCGAAACAACTCCCGCACTCTTGAGAGGAATTCGCCTAAGCCATACTTTGTCCTGGAGAATGGTAACCTCTTGCTTGATAACTCATTTCGGCTGTCCCCCGCATTTCTTCGTCGCGATGTTTTATTGACCAAGATCTACCGGGTAATCGCCGAGTACTCTCGGGTTTTGCAAGTGGTTCGTGAAGCACGAGATCTATTTAGAAGATTGAGCGATGTATCGCGCGACCAACAGAGTGCGGCGCGCGAAAGAGACGAGGAGTTACCGCGACCGTCCGAAAAGGAGAGTCTCTTCGACGATCCCGGCATTGATACTTGGATTTTCCTTGAACCGGCGGACCCAGCCTGGAAGGAAGCATGGGAAATTACGGAGAGATTGGTGCTAACGATGCGCGATGAGGTGAGAGAAAAAGGCGCATGGTTTCTTGTGGTAAGTGTACCTGGCGGCGTTGAAGCGCATCCTGATCCATCCATGCGTCAGGCATTTATGGAGCACATCGGGGTGAAAAACTTGGACTATCCGCACGAGCGTGTCAAGGCTCTGGGCGAGCGCCAGGGGTTTCCCGTAGTAAACCTCGCTCCCGTGTTTAGGCAACGCGCGGAGCGCCATGGAGCATTCCTTTACGGATTTGATGGTAAAGGTCGTGGCCATTGGAATTCGGAAGGTCATCAATTGGCCGGGGAGATTATTGCTCCAAATCTGTGCGAAACTCTGGCAGGTGAGGGGCAACGGCAGGCTGAATAATAGCGGTGACCGACCTCAACAAAAAACTTTCGCTAAGTGCTTCCTCCTGGTTCGCGCGCGTATTTTTTTACTCGATTTTTCTCATAACTCTATTTCTTATCGCTGAAGTCGTGGTGCGAGTTTCCGGTGTGGTCGATCATCTTTATACTGCGCCAGCCTTTGAGGCCTCGCGTGGAGGCACCTATTGGCGATACCAGCCACGATTCGAAGGAACCGTGCTGGGCCCGACTCGCGTGCGTATCGGACCACTTGGCTCGCGACTCCATGGGGCGGAGGAGGTTGTCCCTGGCAAACCAGTTATCGCCATTTTTGGCGACTCCATCGCCTTCGGACAGGGCGTGGCAGGGCATCTCACTTTCGGCGCGCTGCTTGAAAACTGGTTGGGCGATGCGGCGCTACCTGGCAAGGTCCTTAACTTCGGCGTAGCCGGCCACAGCCTCGAGATGGAGCTGGATCACTTATCGGATCGTCTCGGTGAGATCGCTCCCGCCGTGGTTGTGTTAGCTTTTCATAGCGATGATCTAAGCCCGAAGCGTGCGGAAAATCATGTGGACCGATTGGGTTACCTGACAAAAAAAGTCTTTGGAGCCCCGTCCTACTGGATGGATTGGTTTCGCGCTGTCCTGCGCGAGTCCCATGTGGCCTTGATGGCCAAGGATTCGATTCTGCGTCTTCAGAAGCTCCGCTCGAGCCCGGAACCTCCGCCCGCCGCCATCGACGACTTGCTGAGACCTCTGCTCGTCCGCTTCCGTGATTCGATTAAGCGCTTTGACGAACTCACCGCAAACCTGAAAACAATTGTTGTGTGCGTTGATCTGCAAGATAACCCGCTAAACGATGGGATCCAGCATGTCATGAAGAGTGAATTCCCGCGCTTGAACTACGTGCATGGTCCCAGCGGGTTTCGTAAGTTACCGTTAACCAATCTTTTGGTTCCTCGAGATGGGCATCCGAATGCTCTTGCCCACAGGAAATACGCGGAGCTTATATGGCCGCTTTTGAAAGAAGCGGTCCAAGCGCAATCGCAAACCGAAAAGCAATTGCCGTCCAAGACATTAGCGGTTGATAACGCGTCCCCGCAAGCTCGCAACCGCGCGCAAGGGAGGAAGTTTAGCGCTTTTCCGCAAGGCAAATAGAAGCCATCTTTTAAAAGTATTTTAAAGAAATCGTCGTCGGGACCATTCTGCTCTCATCGTGAATTTGCTCCTGGCTCATTCGCTCAAAGCCCGCGATGTTCGCTCGGCGGAAAGGTTGAGATTTTTAGCGACAGGAGAATGTGATGAGCAAAAAAACGAAAATTGCGATGGGATTCATTTTCCTAGTGTTTTTGGGGGCGATAATTTTTGCCACCCGTTCCGGTGATGTGTCCTTTACGAGCGTTTACTCATGGGCACGGGACGGTGCAGTCACAACTCTGACCCAACTCCCCGCGCTTCCCGATATTTCCTTGTGGGCGCGAACGTTCAAACCCAGGGGAGAGATAGCCCAGGCAGTAGTTGACGTCAAATTGAGCACTTATCCGCCCAAACCTTCAACGTCGTATCGCGCTGGAAAGCATCGCACTACAGGGATCTTTTCGTCCTTTGAGCCGCGCGAGGATCAAGTAATAAAAATCGCGCCGCACTATGAGCTATTCTTACTCAGCGCTTTACGCGCAAATTTTGTGCCTACTTTAAAAACGCACAACCCATCAGCGAAAGTACTCATGTATATCGCAAACAGCCTGACCACTGTGGCCACGCTTCAAGACGCGGGAAGCATCGATAAAGAAAACACCGACTGGATCTTGAAGAACCACCCGGATTGGCTTCTCAAAGGCAGCGATGGGCAACCGATTCAAGGAACGTCATGGAGTCCCAAGTATTGGCCGGACCCGGGAAACAAAGAGTGGCAGGCATTCTTTGTACAAAAGGTGAATCAGGCGCTTAAAAGCACGGGCGGTCGATGGGACGGAATACTTTTCGATGAGTTTTTGTCGACCCATACCGGCCATACGGCTCCTTATGTTGGATCGAGCGGCAAGCAGGTGAAATATACGAGCGACGCGGCATTTCGGCAGGCCCAGCTCGAGTTTTTGAGATATGTGGCCCCCCGCTTGAGTGTTCCTATCCTGCCCAACGTAGATTCTCCCGTGCTAGTTCCGAACACTCCAGCGTTCAATCCCGAATTTTTCACTGAGGTGCAGCGAATAGCGGGAGGCGCAGAAGCGGAGGTGTTTGTCCTGCATGCGCCAAATCCGGATGGATTTCTTGAGAAAGCAATGGTTGAGGTCTATCTCGACCTGGCGAGAAAGACGCCGCCGGGCAAGATCATGGTTCTTAGTTCCCCGACGGCGGATCTTGAAGGAAACATTGAGCGTACGCTTTATGCCTATCTGACCTATCTCTTGGTAGCTTCCCCCGGACGAGCGGTTTATTGGGCGTTCAAAGAGGGCGAGTCGTCCGTTCCGCACTTCTGGTTCAAAGAGTTCGATCTTGATCTCGGACCGTCCCAGGGGGAGATGCAAACGGTCGGCACGCTCTGGAGGCGAGAATTCGCAAATGCCGCAGTGGTTGTAAATCCCAATCAAGAAGCGGCGACCTTTGCATTCAAAGACACGTACTTTGACACTCTGGGAAAACCTCTGACAGCTTCGGTCTCCGTCGGTCCGCACCGTGGGGTACTTTTGATGAAAAAGCAAGCGACGGTCCCTAAGCCACCGCTCTTGCACGAAGTGAAGTAGGAAACGTTTGTCAACGGACTATCAATCTGCCGGCATATCCATTTGTAGTTTTGAATAACGGCTACGCGTAGCCAATTTTGAGATCCAAAACCCGCTTCTCACAAACCTATGTATTCACCAGGTTTTTCTAAGGAATGCCAAACGCAGAAGCTTATTAAGGAGTCCACAATTGAGTAACCAAACAGCGACCGAGGGGTGAGACCTGGAGAGCGCGGGCACAGGAGCGCAAAGGTTGTTTTCAGGCCCTGCCGGCGGGCATTTCCACCTATGGAGAGGACGGGGTGGTGGCCG
>DATBLC010000237.1:0-9910 GCA_036555515.1 Binatia bacterium | reverse complement strand
TATGCGATGGCTTGAGAGCGCTGCCGTCGAGCTAAAAACCTGGCCGCTGATCATCGATGACGCCGCTGGTTTGACCGATGCTGAGCTCGAATCCCGCTGCCAGATTGCCAAGGCCAAATTCGAGCGCGATGGGAAGGCCTTGAGCCTCATCGTGATCGACCATATCCACAAACTGCATCACCCTGGCGCAGCATCAAAGGTCGCCGAGTACACCGCCATCAGCGGCCAGCTTGCCGAGATGGCAAAACGGCTGGAGGTTCCTATCTTGGCGTTGGCGCAACTGAACCGCGGCCCTGAAGTTCGCGACGACAAACGCCCGCAGTTGTCGGACCTTCGGGAGTCGGGCTCCATCGAGCAGGACGCCGACACAGTTCTCTTCGTTTATCGCAAAGCCTATTACTTGGAACGCCAGCGATGCTCCGAGGCCGGCCCCGAAGACAGAAGGTCGGCTGAACTCGAAAACGTCAGCCATCGTCTTGAGCTTATCATCGAGAAGCAACGCTCAGGTCCCATCGGGACAATCGATCTCTGGTGCAACATGGCGGCCAATGTCGTGCGTGACCCTGCCGATGTCGGCATCGACATGGGGATGGCCGCATGATCATCCGGCGCAAGGTCAATTCCCGCTTCACTGTCGTTCCCAATGAGCCAATTGCAGATGAGCGGTTGTCGTTCGAAGGACTTGGGCTGCTGGCCTACCTCCTTAGCAGGCCGGATAACTGGACAATCAATCTTGCGCAACTCCGCGACCGGGGCGGTGTGGGCCGAGAGAAGATGCAGCAGCTCATGCGGCAGCTCATCAAGCTTGGTTACGCCATCCGTCGCCGAGATCGACACCCTGAAACCCAGCGGTTCGGGCCATGGGAATACGTCATCTATGACCATCCTCAGGGAGTGTCAGAGCCAGAGACGGAAAACCCGTCTGTGGGCTCGGAAGGGGGAGCCACAGACGGCAAAGCCGGCGACGGAAAACCCGTCCCTATACTAAAGACTGATTATACTAAATCTCCTTACGGAGAGGCTTCCGCCTCTCGTGAAGGGGAAGCTTCAGAAAAAGGTGACAACATGTCACCTCTTCCAAAGCCTCCTTCTTTTAGCTCTCAGATCTGGGCAGAAGCTCTCAGTCTTCTCTCTCACTGCCAACTTTCCGAACCTCAGAGACGCAAGGTTATCGGCAAGTGGCAAAAGAGAACGCCAACAGAGTTGGCAAAGAAGGAATTGCTCGCGGCGGTGCGCGCGGCGGCCAAGGCCGGTACGCCTGACCCAATCAGCTATGTCGAGGCGGCTCTACGCGACTACCCGGTCCCGCCTGATCCTCGCACTTTCACTGCCACGGACTGGCAGCGCAAGGTCCAGGCGGCCATCAAGACCAAACAATGGGCACAGGACTGGGGGCCACCCCCTGGAAAACGCGGGTGCCACGTCCCACCCGAACTCATCACACCGCAATTGCATACAGCCTTGGGAATGCGCCAATGACCATGACCCTCAATCCCCACTCGGCTCCCAAAATGAGCCGGGCGCCGCGCTACCGGCACAAGGTCGCTTCGATCCGGAAAAACTCGCTTGAACGCATCGATATCGAACTGATCGAGTACAACGGCAATGATCTCTGCCACATCGCCGTTAAGCGCGACAGCTCAGGGCATCACAGTCTCAACAGGATGAAGGAGACGGCTCGCTACGTCAGCCTGAACGTGCGATTGCTGCCGCAACTTATCACGGCCCTGCAGGACGCACAGCGCAAGGCATTCGAACTCGGCATTGTCGACACTTCAAACCAAGAGGCAACGATATGAACATGTGGAACAACTTTGGCGACGCGTTGGTGGGTCTTCAGTATGGCTCACCCATGTTCGGCTCGCTCGCCCCCATCCATCAAAAGCTTAACAGCACGACTGCGCTCACCTACGGCGACACCTCGCCAGAGGAGGGCCTGCTGGCTCGCAGCCGGAATGGTCTCAACCCGAGCGACGATATGCATGCCGATGTGCTCGGCAAGATGCGCAACCATGCGCTGTTGCAATTCGGCGGCAACCGCCTGGCCAACTCTCGCAAATCCTTTCCCGAGGCAGTAGGATCAGCCATCACGGGCCTAGCGGATAGCGGTTACCCGCAACTGCAGAGGAACAACGCATGGCAGGAAATGGAGGACCGCCGGCGCCTGCGTGAAAATAAAACCTGGGAAGTAATCGATCAGGACACTGGAGCACAACCGCAGGCTTTCAAGGCGACGCCCGACAGGATCAATACTTGGACCATCCCTCTGGCCGATCTCTCCTATATCGTTGGGATTGTGGGCGTTGCTTCCGTTGCCAAACCCTATCGCAAACTTGGCCGGCACAAATTTAGAGGCTGGGAGCGCCAAGCAGTCGAGAGCTGGGAGGAGCAGTTGCTTGCCGTTCCCCTGCCAGCCTTGCGTGGTGACTACTTCATGGAGGCCTTGCCGCCGACAGCACCTGGCAACCGGAGGATTCACTAATGATTACACAGGGCTGCCTTGAGGGCACGTGCATCTTGGCTCGGAGGCCAAATAAACTAGAGAAATCTACTCGATGACCGGCAACACTGGCAGAGGCAGACCGCTAGGCAGTCGCAACAAGCTGACAGCCGAGACCCTTGCTCTGGTGACCGATGGGCGAACGCCGGTGGCTTTTGCTCTCGGCCTCATGAACGATGAGAGCAAGCCGCAGGATCTGCGCCTGAATGCTGCAAGGATTGCTGCGCCTTATCTCCACTCCAAGCCACAGCTCGAGCCCCGCATGGTGTCGTTCGCTCTGCCTGAAAACTTCATCTCCGCTACCCCGGAAGCCCTGAACAAGCTCCATGCCGACATCTTGCGGGCTGTCGCCAACAGCGAAATCAGCTTGGAGGATGCCAAGGACATCTCCTCAATCATCGAGACCCAGCGCCGCACCATTGAGACGGCCGATCTGGCCGAACGCATCAAGAGGCTCGAAAAGTCGTGAGCCATCTCCTCAACAGGGTTGAGCGTCTGGAGGAACGGAACCAACCTCATAATAGAGCCGTCGTCACGACCTACTATGATGTCCGAGATAATGCTGTGCTTGTCGAAGCTTGGCGCAAGGCTCAAACCCAAGGAGCCCAACTCATCGCTATCAAGCGGTTTAGTGATCCCGTCACGCGCGAGTTCAACGGGACGGAACCTCCAGACCCAAGGGAGCTGGCAGCAGCAATATGAGCAGTGAAGCACTCAAGTGCAGATTGGATGCCATCGAGCAGAAACGCGGCATTAGCGGGCGCACGATTTACGTATGGCGTGATGAGGATGAGGCGATTTACCAACAGAACTTGGTGGAAGCGCAGAGCCGATGTGGCCCGAACGATGAAATTCATGTCATAGGCTGGAATGTGAAGGACAGATGAGTAGTTCACTTGAGCGACGAGTGGCGGCGCTGGAGAAACAGACAGGTACGGGGCGCATCATTTGCCTTCAGCTGCACCCCGATCTAGCCGAGAATGAAAGGCGACTGGCTGTGGCGAGGGCGAGCTGTGGGCCCTTCGTCTCGATCATTGCCTATGGCTGGAAACGGCCGCATCCGAGATATGACGAAAAATGAGTAGGGACTGGTCTAAAAAACTATCTGAATCAACATGTTGGCGATTAATTGTTCAGAATCAAATTGCAGTCTATGATGAGATAGGGGTTGAAGATGGACTATAACGCTGAGGCTGTAGAGACTCTGCGTCAGCTTACCCTCCAGATAATGTTGATCGCTGCCGGTGTTTTTGGGTTGGTCGGTGGCTTTGTAAGCTCATCTGAAAAGCGTTTTGTACGGCGTGCCGCCCTGGGGTGGGCCCTAAGTCTATTTGCTCTTAGTGCACTGTGTGGCTACATCGTTCACGGTGTGCTTATTAGCCTCTTATCTGCTCAGAAGTTTGACGCCTTTCACCCAAAACTGGTGACCTTTGGTGTCATGCAGATAGCACTGTTCTTGATAGGGGGAGGGCTATTTACTTGGTTCGTGGTCCAAAATATCAGAAATGAACCCGGGGAGTGATTATGCGTTCTGGAGTTCTGGCAGCAGCGTGTTTTGTGGCTTTCTGGGGATCGGTATCGGCGCAGGAACTGACCAAAGACCAAATGGCCTACGTTAATTCTGTAGCTGCTATTCTGGACGATTGGGACAATAAGAAAATCAAAATCACCAAGGACGAGAACTTGGTGGCGCAATTTGACACGCGCTTGAAAGACTATGCGGCAAAGCAGCAAACGAACGAACTAGAGCAACTCATCCCCATCGATTTTATCAGAAAGAATTGGGATGCGCTCCCAGAGATACTGGAACCAGAGTTACCAAAGACCCAGGGTGCCGATTGGGCATTACTTGGTTCCATCCTTGATTCTGTTGAGGAAATGCAGCGCCGGGGAATCGAACCAGATATCGCTAAGCTGACAGAGGAGCTGCGTCTTTCTCTCTATCTGACGCTCGGTGCCGCACAGAAGGAAGCGCAAGCCGCTGGCGAAAAACAAATCGATGTCGTTGCGATTAGAAGAGGCGGTATCCGTTTTCTTTCGCTTGGATGGCCCTTTTGTTGCGCTGAATGATCATACTCTTCAAAATGGTCATCAGGGCTCTGCCTTCCTGCACTTCGTAAGCCACACTGACCAGAAGCATTCTGCGCTTTGTCGGTAGGCGCCAGTTTGCTGTCTCAACTCAATAGTGCAGGCACCTGTTCCAATGGATAAGTTTTCAGCAATTTTGGTAGTGGTCCCAGCAATCACAAAGAGATCGTTGTTTATGGGCAGGCGCATTGTTGGATCAAGATCCGAAAGGTGGGCCACTACCTTGTTGCGGTAATGGCGAAGTTTCAGAGTCCGATCATCAGTGGCTGTCTGGTGCCATAGATCGGTTGCCGCAGATATGTGCGGATACGAGTCGCGACGTTTAGCAATCGCCATTACGTCTGGTTCCGCTAACACTTCGAATGCGACGGCAAGATGAAAATCGCCACCGCGCACAGGATCGTACGCGCGCATTGTATTAAGGAGCAGGCGCTGGAAAAGAGATTTGTATATCAGCTCGCACGCCGATTTTCCGCCCGCTTGATCAATGCGCCGAATGAGCACGGGCTTATTGCCCGCTCCGAGCACTTCCATGCAGGCGAGAGTGTCTATCGCATCTAGGTAACCACGCGCAGCAACGTCTTGGACCTTTTCCCACCGCTGCTCCGCAGACATTTGCATAAACTGACCTCCGTGAATGGCAGGCGGAGCCTCGTTCAACCGCAAGCGTGGCTAGGTTTCTCTGCTCAGACTGTAGCGATCTCGCTAATGTCGTCCGCCCCTCCTGACTATATCGTTGGTCGCTGTTGAGTCACAGGATTCCCAAATTTGACTCAGGACGGCCATTTCCCGTGTAGCGGCTAGCGGACACTCTGACGCCCAAACCGCCCTGTAGGGCTTCCGAGGGCCTTCCAGGGCCATGTTCCTGGTATGTTCCAGGTGAAACAATGAGGTACGGGTATCAAAAATCCTGGTTTTCGGCCAATGTGGCCACGAAATCACAGACATTAGCGCGAACCCGCAGTACTGGTTGATTCCGGGGCGGAGAGGGAAAATGTTATACGGCTGCCTATTGAATGGAGCTGCGGTCCTACTCTTGGTAGCCTGCGCGAAGTCACCAGAAAGTATTTCACCCTCATACATCTCGGATGTTGGCTATCAGAGCTGGAGCTGCGAGCAACTCGGCCAGGAGCAAATGCGTCTGAGCCACGCTCTTGCGTCGGCGTCTACCCAACAGCGCAAGGCACGAACGAACGACACTGTCGGCGTCATATTTCTTGGGCTTCCGGTTTCCAGTCTGAGCGGCGACAACATTGCACCGGAAATTGCTCGCCTGAAGGGAGAAAATGAGGCAATCATTAGAGCAATGCGGATCAAGGGTTGTTCCACAGTCCAAGCAACGGCTGTTCCAGGCCCTGAGTCGCCTGTCAAAAAACAAGTGAAAACAACAACCCGTTAATTCGCGGAACTTTACCGCTGACCCGCGCTTCGCATGTTCCAAGGGAGTGCATACTTTTTTATAAGACCGAGCTCCAAACCTGCGCTTCCATGAATGGGCAGTCCGCGCCATTCAAGATCGGCTGGCATAGCAGTGTAGATCTCGATAAACCGGACTCTACAAAGCTCATTCTTTATGACTTCGTTAAGTCGTTTGCTCGTGCGCTGCGTAGCACCGGGCTTGGCGTAGAAATAAAGGCGTTTCGCAAGGCCCATCGTTGCCACGCCAATGTAAACGACCTCGCCCTCAAGCGCAAAAGCATATACTCCGACTTCCTTCGGCAATGTTCGATCGACGGTAACATCACCCGTCTCTGACAAGATCCAATGTCCAGACATTGCGAACCCACAGTTGACCAATTCGGTCACACTCAGTTTCGGTTTGGGACTTGGCGCTCTCGGTATTTGCTTATCGCTGGTCGGTTTTATGAGTCGGGCTGTCGATGGTTGGCCACTTCTCTTAAGAACGTTGTAGGCGTGTTGGTATCGGATACCCAACCGGGCGGCAATCTCAGGGATGCTTAAACCATCCCGAGCGAGCGTCCGAATCTTGTCGGCTTTACTCATGCTCACCACCGATCTGTATTTCCCTATGCCCTAGGATGCCAATATTACGATAAATGAAACGGCCGGCAACCGAAGTCACCGGCCCCTCTAAGTCGAGTAGTCACGCGACCAAATGAGGACCTTTTTATCCATCCGGATTCGATCCATGGAACTCATTCCAAAGCGCTGCTCCTCGATCTCGTCTGCAGTATCTCGGATATTGAGAGCCAGTCGAGCGATTGCTGAGCGTATGCGATCGTCGCACTGGTTTGTGCCAGGTCGAGAACGCAGGCGTCAAGAAGCTCGTCATAATCCCTTGGGGTATCTATCTACCCGCCAGGTAAACGGCCTTCCGAAATTCTGCCTCGGGCAGCTCAGGAGCTGCTTCATCCAACGTTTGTCCCAGGTCTGAGGCCAAACCGATTAAAAACGGTCCCCGGGTCGACGGCGCAATAACGAAACGCAGTTGATAACTGTTAGAACTGCTCTTGCACGCAGCAAATCCGCTCGTGATTTCTGCGCCATCTATCATTTCCCGAGTCGATCCGGATGCAAACTGCGTTGGACAGTCTTTCGCATATTCGCCTGTCAGTATCCCAATAAGGTCAGCATGTGTGGCATTAGTCTCCCGAGGAACGACTAGGGCAAAAGCCAGTTGCGCGCCAGCGATAGCCACCGCGTGCACCGCTTTTAGTGAATCCGGTACTTCTGCAGGAGACATGATACTCGTTTCGGTGAACCCTGCTTTGGATAAGAAATTCGATAATAGCCTTGTTGCTTCTAGGCGGAGTTCAACGTCCAACTGACCCTCGATCCTACTAGGCTGCGGCTGCTGCGGTATTCCTCCTCCCGACTGTTGGCTATCCAGCGATACATAGCGGGAAGCACACTGTGCCAAGTCTGCGATTAAGCGGGAAGTTCCTGTTAGATTAAAAAAGAAGTACTCCTGTCCATCGTAAATTCGGAGAGTTTGGCCACCCCTAAATAAAGTAATCAATGTGCTCTCTGCCTTCATTGGAATGATCACATGGTCTGAGCCAACCGCCGTCGCGGAAGCATCAAACCATGGACTCTTATCAATCCGAAAACGCAGCGGAAATTGTTTGCCAGCCTGCAAGGTCCAAGAAGGTGAAGCGAAGCCGATTGACCAACCATAGTTTCTGTCAACCGAGACAAACATCGTGATTCCACTCTGATAGGTAGCATACGCCGCGCAGTGGCTGAATTGCCCAGTCTCTTCACTCGAGTAAGCGCCAGCCTCCCACGGACCCGACTGAAATTCCTCAATGGATGCAGCTATGCTCGACGTGCTGAGAGTTAGGAGGAAAAAAGCAGAGGCCAATTCCCATTTCATAGGAGAGCCCTCCAAAATACTGCCCGCGTAGCGTCTGCCCAAAACCAGAAAATGTCAAATCAAACGCCTAAGAGCAGCTTTTTAGGTTTGCCAAAATTCAATAGCTGCGCAGCTACTCGCAAATTCTGACACTGGCGTCCTGCGCAGAACCTGCTGCTGCGCCTCGAATGGCAGGATGCGGACCCTCACGGCATTTCTTCAGAGCCGATCTCTAGCCTTGGCGTAGCGCCAGAGCCATGCGCACTCTAGTCCCTCAACTGGATCAGATGCGCGATCTCGTGTGCTTCCGGCAGATCCGGCAAACCTGAGTCCTGGTAGTTTTGCCCGATATGAATGTTGAGCTGGCCGTTGCCCTCGATAGCGATGGTGTCGGCCATGATGGCAAACTGTGCGACGGTGGTGCCAACATCACCATTGCCGGTGATCTTGAGCGCTTGCTTGGGGAAATAGTCAATATGGGCCCGCAAATAGTCGGGCCCATATCTCCTCTTTGTACTTTGCCATGGGGCGCACTGAGCGCAGCTAATGTGCCCACCTCGTCTTGATGTCCGCTACGTGCAGGGTAAATCAATGGCGGATAATTCAGACTGGATTGCTCAAGGCGAAACAGACTTCGATGTGAACATGGGATCGATGCATCTCAAGTCGATTCGATGCCGGTGTGCCGATAAAGGTGTTGACTGGCGTTCACTTCGGGTGCTTCGAGCTAATCGGCAATGATAGCGTTGCGAACGTTACGGATCTGCGGGGCAAGCGCGTGGGCGTCTGGGCACTGAACTCACATCCTCATGTGCTTGTCATGCTGATGGCCGCCTACGCAGGGCTTGATCCGGTCAGGGAGATCGACTGGATAGAGACCGGTGACAAATCTCGCGAGCCCCGTCTTCAAGAAGCCTGGGATTTACGAAAGCAGGGCCGCCCCGATCATCTACCTCCCTGGACTTGCCCCCTTGTGGGGGCATTTTCTTTGGTGAGGTCCAGTGGCCGCAACTGGGGCTCCAAGTATTACGCCGGTTCGCCTGCTGCCGTCGCATCTTTTATTTCCTCCAAACGCCCGCTTCGAACATCGTAGATATAACCATAGATCGGAATGCGACGAGGGACGAGGGGATGGCTGCGGATGCGTTTCACATCCTCCACCACGCTTTGCTCCAGCTTTGCGATGGTGTGCCACTTGATGAAGTGCCCGTGCACCGAGCCCGGTCCCTTGCCGACGTCACGCCACCCCCTTTCATCGATTTTTGCGGTTTCCAGGCTCTTGTCCAAGAGTCCGGCCATGATGTCATCTGTGAAAAGTTCCATGCCGCAGTCGGTATGGTGGATCACAAACCACTCCTTGGTTCCCAGAAGCTTGTACGAAATCACCAGCGAGCGGATGGCATCGTCGGTCGCGCGTCCGCCGGCATTGCGGATCACATGCGCGTCGCCTTCTGCAAGACCCGCATATTTCGCGGGATCGAGCCGCGCATCCATACATGTGAGGATGGCGAAGCCGCGGGCTGGCGGCAGGGGAAGTTTGCCCTTTTCCCCAAAGTTGCTGACATAGGCACGGTTTGCACTAAGCACTTCCTTGACGATCTTGCTCATTTTAAGTCCTCCACAAACCGCATCTCTTGCTGGGAAGTCTGCGCAGTCATGTCAGTTTGACGTGGCTACAGAGCACCAATCCAACTCCTGTTCAACGTATGTCGGGGTCGTTCCATCAATTTCGCCCAGAACTGATCCATCATGATGGCAGCTCTCGTCTGCTTGAAGCAGGAGAACTACCAAAGTTTGGGACCTGCGCCAAAGCGGGCCCAGATTGTTCCGCATGTAACTTGGGCATAGTTAGAGCCCCATTATTTGTCGCGCAGCTGCCGAAGGGGAAATTAGCTTATTCGCAGGGCCGGAAGGTTATGCCCTCCCAGACCATCACGTTCGGCAGATCGAAGCGCAGTTCGCTGCGGTCGATTACGCTTGTGGATTCCTCGAAATGGAAGGTTGCC
>DATBLC010000236.1:0-4590 GCA_036555515.1 Binatia bacterium | reverse complement strand
CATGAAGTGCAGAGGAGGAAGCTAGATGCAATGGCTTGAGAACGAAGTTGCGGTAGTCACCGGGTCGGGATCCGGGATCGGCAAAGCGGTGGTGCATCGGTTTGTCGAAGAAGGAGCAAAGGTCGTTGCCTTCGACCTGTCGGAAGATCGCTTGAAGGCGCTCAAGAAAGAGCTTGGCGAAGTAGCGATCGTACAGGGCGACGTGAGGCGACTCGACGACAATCGAAAGGCGGTGGCAACTGCAGTCGCCGAGTTCGGCAAGCTCTCGGTCTTTGTCGGCAACGCCGGAATTCATGACGGGCGCCGGAAACTGGAGGGATTGTCGGACGAGGAGCTGGAAAACGGCTACGATGAGGTTCTGGGGGTCAATCTCAAGGGCTATCTGCTGGGCGCCAAGGCAGCGTTGCCGGAGCTCAAAAAGACCAGGGGCCGTATGGTCTTTACTCTGTCCACCTCATCTTTCTACGTTGGCGGCGGGGTGTTGTACGTTGCTTCGAAACACGCCGCGTTGGGCATGATGCGCCAGCTGGCCAACGAACTGGCGCCGGACATCAGAGTGAATGGCGTTGCACCCTCGGGTACGGTGACCAATCTCAGAACGGCGCCTTCGCTTGCGGGAAAAAATGAGGCCACGGTCGGCGTGTTCGGCACAGGTCGCAGTCCCAGACCTGCCAACAACATACTCGACCTCACCATCGCCCCCGAAGACCACGCCGCCGCGTACGTGCTACTGGCGTCCTCTCAGTCAAAAACCATGACAGGAACCGTGATTCAAACGGACGCCGGCCGCGGGGTCACGACTTTCAGCAGCCGATAATCTCTGTTGCCAGGGGTAGGGCTGGGGTCATCCCTGTGACCCCATGCCTGACCGAGGACAATAATTGACAATTTAACCAAGACTTTCTTGTACGTAAGCGTGTCGGATAGTGCTTCTTTCATGCATTATGAGCGTGTTAGTGTCGAAGCTAAAGATGCGACTCTATCGCCCCCGAGAACAGCGGCATGGTCACTGGTGCGGCAAACATCTGGCATTGAGCCAATCTCATTCCTGTAGTACACTTGCGTATTACAGTGCGGGAGGGTTCATACATGCCTTTGAGTGTTCGTTTCGACGCCGCTACCGAATCGTTGATCGCGCGGCTGGCGCGAAAGCGGCGTCAGACCAAGTCTGAAGTTATACGTGACGCGATCGATGTGCTCGCGAAGCAAGAAGAAAAAGGCGCTGGCAAACAGCGCCCGTACGATCGTGTTGCCCATCTGATCGGCTGCGTCAAGGGTGGCCCGCGGGATCTCTCCCACAATACCGGCAAGAAGTTTCGTGAGATCCTTATCGAGCGCGCTCGAAAGCGCCAATGATCTTAGTCGACGCAGGGCCATTAGTGGCCCTGATCCACGAAGACGATCACGAGCATCGTGCTTGTAAAGATGCGTTTCGGAACTTCGGTGAGCCGCTCGGTACCGTCTGGCCGGTTCTAACCGAAGCTATGTATTTGTTGAGTTTCTCGTGGGAGGCGCAGACCGCTCTCATGGAAATGATCGAGAGCGGTGCCGTGGAAATCCTACCGTTAGGCGCCAGCGATATTCCACGCATGAGGGAATTGATGCGCAAGTACCGTGATTTTCCCATGGACTTGGCGGATGCGGCGCTGGTACGTATCGCCGAACGTGAGCGGCTGCGCCGGATCTTTACCATCGACCGGCGTGATTTTCAGATTTATCGTCCATTGCGAATTGGCCGATTTGTGGTGCTGCCGTCCCGCTAAACCAAACGCAAATCTCAAGCCGATCACGGCAGTTCGCGATTGGACGCTGGCGACCGATACGAAGAAGTCGCACTGCACCGGATAAAAACGATCCGTAAGAAAAAGAAGACATGCTTGGAAGCGAAAGGTTGGAAATTCGGCTTGGCCAAGGAGTTCTTGTCACTCTCGGACGAGGAGGCCGCGTACATCGAGCTGAAAACTCGACTTGTCGAAGGCGTGCGACGATGAGGGACGGCAACTACCTAAGTCAAGATTTGACCCTGGCCTGCAAAATCTTTCACGCTGTCTCGATAGCCCGGGTCCATGCGGGGTCGGACTGAGCATCTTGATGCGCACCGTGATAACCCGGTACGCTGCGGCCTCAATCCGCGAGAGGCGTGAGGGTTGTATGTTAGCGGGTGGCATGTTAGCGTAACATGTACATGCTATGTACATGGAGGAGGGCGACGTGCGTAGCACTGCAATGAAGCACAAGCATTTAAAACTCGATCAAAAGAAGATCGACTTTGCCAAACGGTACTTTGGTGTGGACTCAGAGCAAGAGGCCATCGATCGGGCGCTCTCGCTCCTCATCGAGGAAAAAGAGATCCTTGCCGCCATGCAGCCTTTAAGGGGTAGTCTAAAAGGGGATAGGCGGCCGTGGCCCTACCGGTAAGCGGCAAAGTGCTGCTCGACACAAATGTGTTTATCGACTATCTGCGAGCAGATCTTTATGCGGATTGGATCTTTGGCGGTGTTAGTAATGTCATCCGTTTTCTTTCCTCCGTCGTGTTAATGGAACTTCGCGTTGGCGCCGACACCGCGCGGCGCCATAGGGCGGTCGATCGTATACACGCCGCTTTCCCCACGAGCCGCCTCATCGCTCCCTTGCCGTCGCTATTCGATCACGCCGGACGGCTGTTTCGAACCCTTCACGGCGACGGCTCTGGACTAGACGACCGGCTGGGGCCTGTTAACGATTTGCTGATCGCCTTGACCGCACGGCAAATTGGCGCAACAGTTCTGACCAGCAATCTGGATGACTTTCGCCGGATTGCAAGGCATCTACCAGGGCTGAGGATCGTGGCGCCAGTCTAAATGGCGCTTGTCAACGGCTTGAACCGGATTCAATGGTTATGCGTCGTTGAAATTCTGAACTGTTGAACCTTTGAACCGCGCTCGACCGCTGGTTGGCGCGCGGCATCGGTTTGGTTTCTTAAAGCACCTATTTAGAGGTCAAAAACGAGGCGCGACACCTTCAAGCGGCGCTCTTTGTGCAGTCTTCTACTGATGAATCGATGCCTTGCGCTGGGCGACCCGGAACAAAAACCCCGACTTTCGCTTGCGGGAAAAAATGAGGCCACGGTCGGCGTGTTCGGCACAGGTCGCAGTCCCAGGCCTGCCAACAACATACTCGACCTCAACATCGCCCCCTAAGACCACGCCGCTGCGTACGTGCTACTGGCGTCGTCTCAGTCAAAAACCATGACCGGAACCGTGATTCACACGGACGCCGGCCGCGGAGTCACGACTTTCAGCGGCCGATAATGTCCGTTCCCAGCGCCGGCACCGATACAGCGGGCTTAAGCAGCGGATGATCGGTGAGCGGTTTGGAGGTTTGAATGCGGGGCTGGTGCGCCGCGATTGCAAAGCGATCCGGGAAAAGATCGAGACCGAACCGAAGATCGGAAAGTGGTTTCAGGATCTCGCGACGGGAGGTAAGTCCAAAATTTGACCCCGCCACTGGAGGTTTGTACGCGAGCTCCCGCCGTGAGATAATACCTTTAAAGGTATCGTTAGGAGCGTTAAAAAATGGACATTACGCAGGACATTCAGGCGCTGACAACGTTTCGGAACAACTCCTCCGCGTTTCTTCGGCGGCTGAAAAAGACAAAACGCCCGGTTATTCTGACGGTCAACGGCAAGGCCGCGGCCGTCGTGCAGGATGCGGCGGCGTATCAACGTTTGCTTGACATTGCGGCTCAGGCTGACGCCCCGGAAGGCATCCGGCAGGGTCGTGAGGATGTGGCCAAGGGCCGCACCCATCCCGCACGGGAAGCGCTTAAATCCTTCCGGCGGGACCATGGCCTATCGCGTTGAGCTGACAGACCGCGCTTTGCGCGATCTTTCCATCATCTACGAGCATATTAGGGCAGAATCGTCCGAGCAAGCGGCACGGTGGCTTGACCGATTTGAGAAAGCTATCTTCAGCCTTGAAAAGTATCCAAACCGAGCCCCATTAACTCCCGAAGATTCCACCGCGAGACATCTTCTCTATGGCCGGAAGCCGTACGTGTACCGAATCATTTTTCAAGTTGATGACAAATCCTCTACCGTCCACGTTTTACATATACGCGGGCCAGGACGCGACAGGATGAAAAGCGGTTAATCGTTCGGCAAACCTCCGTGCTGCGCGAACCAGCGCTCCTTACGGTGGCTATTTTGCCGGCGAAAATGATGCTCTAATGCCGGATAACACCGTCTTGTGGAATTTAAGATTTGCGATTCCTTAAACTTACGCGGGTCCGACCCCAGTGATAGGCGAAGCACGCGCGGTGATCGGTGAGCGGTTTGGAGGTTTGGATGAGGGGTTGGTGAGCCGCGATTGCAAAGCGATCCGGGAAAAGATCGAGACTGAACCGAAGCTCCGAAAGTGGTATCAGGATCTCGCGAGGCTAAGTACTTAAGTCAAGATTTGATAATCATCTAGCAGGCTCCTTCGAGAGGCCGTAACGTGTGGGGAAGCCAACCCCACACACTCAAAAGGAGGAGACCAGATGAAACTTTACGGTGCCATTGATTTGCATTCGACGAACAGCGTCACGGTGCTCATCGACGAGGAGGACAA
>DATBLC010000235.1:0-4832 GCA_036555515.1 Binatia bacterium | reverse complement strand
GCCCGCGCTAGCACATTCGGCGGGATCGTCAGGCCGATTTGCTTGGCAGCTTTCAGATTGATTACCAGCTCGAACTTTGTCGGCTGCTCAACGGGAAGATCAGCAGGCTTTGCGCCTTTTAAGATTTTGTCTACGTAAGTTGCGGCGCGCCGGGACAAGTCGATCAAGCTCGCGGCGTAGCTCATCATCCCGCCGTCTTCGACGAATTCGACGCGGTGATATATCGCCGGGAGCCGATTTTTCGCGGCGAGGTCTGCGACCCTTCTTCGTTGAGCAACGAAACCGGCGCCGCTCAGCACAAGCAATGCCTCAGCACGTCCCTTGCTTGCGGCTTTAAAGCCCGCCTCGATATCTTTCGAACCACGCACATCGAGATATTGAAGCTTGATCGCGAGCGCTCCGGCGACGAGTTCCACTTCTTTCAGCGATTGCGTGTCGTTCGGCTCAATCGAGCTGCCGAAGACGGCAACACGGTAGAGTTTGGGGATAATCTCTCTCAGAATCTCCAATCGTTTGCCGCCTATTTCCGGGGAAAGTGTGGACAATCCCGTGATATTTCCGCCGGGTCGTGCCAGACTGAAGACGAAGCCGTTGGCGACCGGATCGGGATCGTTCGTCATCACGATAGGAATCGTAGCGGTTGCTTCCTTAGCGGGACGGGTCGCTGCCGAGCCACCCGAGACAATGACATCAACATTGAGACCTACCAACTCAGCTGCGAGAGCCGGTATCCGATCGAATTTCTCCTCCGCATATCGGTACTCGATGATAATGTTCTTTCCTTCACTATAACCGGCTTCACGCAGCCCTTGGCGTAAGGCTTCAACACGGGCCCGGTTGGCGGAATAAGAGGCGGCGCCTAGATAGCCAATTCGAGGGACTTTCTTCGGCTGCTGCGCCTGTGAACCAGCAGGCAGAAGGACAGCAGGCAGCAGGCAGATAAAAACAAAAAGAGCGCTTATCATCCGTGTATTTCCGGTTCTCCTACTGCCAACTGCTCGCTGCGTGCTGCCAACACCTTACCCTTACCACTCACCCCTTACCGAATTACTTTGTCCGCCCTGTACAGCACCGACTGCGGAATTGTCACGCCGATATGCTTGGCTGCCTTGAGATTAATCACCAGTTCGAACTTGGTCGGCTGCTCCACCGGCAGATCGGCGGGCTTGGCGCCTTTGAGGATCTTGTCCACGAAATACGCGATGCGCCGGTAGATCGCCGCTTCGTCCGCTCCGTAAGACATAAGCCCGCCGGCATCGACGAATTCCGTCCTGAGGTAAATCGACGGCAACCGGCTCTTCAATGTAAACGCCGCGATCCGTTTTTGATTAGCATTTAGTAGCGGACTCGCGGCCACGTAGAGTCCATCGGGGCGCTCCTTGTTCAAGGCTGCGAATAACCCATCGAAAGCGTCCGCATTTCGTATTTCCCAATACCGAAGAGTTAGCCCCAGCGCACGCGCCGCCACTGGAAGAAGTTCCTTCACATCGCGAAGGCCGCCTGGAGCGGCCGGCTCGTGGAGAACGGCGACATGGACAAGCTTGGGAACGGCTTCCTTGAGCAGCTCCAATCGCTTTCCGCCCAACTCTCCACTAAGATTTGTAATGCCGGTGAGGTTTCCGCCGGGACGGGCGAGGCTTTCCACCAAGCCCGCTCCAACAGGATCAGCCCCTGCGCCCACCATGACGATGGGAATCGTCTTGGTCGCGCGCTTGGCCGCACGAACCGCCTCGGTTCCACCTGCAACCACGATGACTTCGACCATCAGACGCGCCAGTTCGGCGGCAAGCGTTGGATAACTTTCTCGCTTGTTTGCCGCATGACGATACTCGAAGGCGATGTTCTGTCCTTCTACATAGCCGAGGTCGCGTAGACCGGGCCGAATTGCCTCGGCTTGGATGGACTGACGAGACGCGTCGCCCGCCGATAGAAGCCCTATGCGCGGGATTTTCGTAGGCCGCTGCGCCAGTGAACCAGCAGGCAGGAAGACAGCAGGCAGTAGGCAGATAAAGACAAGAATAGGTCTGGTCACTGATTTTTCTCCCAGTTTTTACTGCTCACGGCTCGCTGCTCACTGCCGACTGTCATCTTAGGACTCGATCCGCCCTTGCCAAAACATTGGGTGGAATCGTTAAGCCGATCTGTTTTGCCGCCTTTAGATTGATCACCAGCTCAACTTCGTCGGCTGCTCGGCGGGAGGACGCTCCGGGCTTGTGATTCATTGACGCTAAAATACCTCCGTGTTAAAAATACTGGAGAACAGAGGTGGCGAGCATGTCGACTCCTATGCGCATTCCGGAAGGGAAGATTGTCCTCACCTACGAGGACTACGTCCTTTTGCCGAACGATCGCAACCGGCATGAAATTCTCGAAGGAGAACTGACCGTGACGCCAGCCCCTAGCACAAAGCATCAAACAGCGTCGGGAAATCTTTTCGTTGTTCTTGCTCATTACATTAAGGAACGTGATTTAGGAAAACTCTTCCATGCTCCGATCGACCTCATCTTAGAATCGACTTCCGTATTGCAACCCGACCTTCTTTTCGTCTCCAAGACCCGCCAAAGCATCATCACTGAAAGAGCGGTTGAGGGTGCTCCAGACCTAGTAATCGAGATCCTGTCGCCAGCAACAAGTCGTACCGACCGCATAACCAAGGCCCAAATTTACGCCCGCCACAGAGTCCCGGCTTACTGGATCGTAGATCCCGAGCTGGAAGCTCTCGAGATTTATCTTCTGGACGCGGACGGCTACCGGTTGGCAACCAGGCTACAGGGAAGAAATCCAACTCTTGCTCCGCCATTCCAAGACCTTAAAGTTGTCGCGGCAGATTTATTTCTCTGAGCGGTGCAACTCTTTAGTTTTATTTTTTCCTAATGTGTCATTTTTCGGCGCTAAAGCTCGTTTGCCAACTTGCATCGAATCCTTTTTTAGTTTTCACTTGATCACCCTGTCCGCTCTTGCCAGCACATTCGGCGGTATTGTCAATCCGATCTGCTTGGCGGTTTTGAGATTGATGACTAGCTCGAACTTCGTCGGCTGTTCCACCGGGAGATCAGCGGGCTTGGCGCCCTTCAGGATCTTGTCCACGTAATCTGCAACGCGCCGGTAGCTGTCCGTGAGATCTGCGCTATAGGACATGAGCCCGCCGGCGTCGACAAACTCCCGGGTTTGGTACACTGATGGTAACCGGCTCCTTAACGCAAAGCTCGCAATCCGTTTTAAGTTAATGAGTATTAGCGTACTGGGGGCCAGGTAGAGTGCATCCGGGCGCTGCTTGTTTATCCCAGCGAATATTTTGTCGAAATCCTCTGCAGCTCGTACTTCCCAAGGCTGAATAGTCAGCTTTAGCCCACGCGCTGCCGCCGGTAGAACTTCTTTCACATCGAGTACACTGCTCGGAACGGCCGGCTCGTAGAGAACCGCCACGCGGGCTAGTTGAGGGACGGCTTCCTGAAGCAGCTCCAGACGCTTTCCGCCCAGTTCGCTGGTAAGGATCGCAAGTCCCGTGACGTTGCCGCCAGGACGGGCAAGGCTTTCGATCAGGCCAAATTTGACAGGATCGACCACAGCGCCCAACATAATGATGGGAATCGTCTTGGTCGCGTTCTTGGCCGCTAGGATCACCCTGCCCCCTCCCGCTGCAACGATGATATCAACCTTGAGACGCACCAGCCCGGCTGCAAGCTCAGGATACCGATCCTGCTTTCCCTCCGCATATCGGTACTCGAAGGCGATGTTCTGTCCTTCGATGTAGCCATGCTCCCGCAGTCCTTGCCGAATCGCCTCGGATCGTGCGGACTCACTAGTACGGTTGCCTGGCGATAGATACCCTATACGAAAAATTTTCCCTGGCTGCTGCGCCTCAGCAACAGTAAGCAGAAAGACAGTAACCAGTAAGCAGAGAACAATTCTTTTAAACATCGAGTTTCCGCCTGCCTTCTTGCTGTTCACTGCTGACGGCTCACTGCTCGCTATCATTTGATTACCCTATCCGCCCGTGCCAGCACGTTCGGCGGGATCGTGAGACCGATCTGTTTGGCGGTTCTCAGATTGATCACCAGCTCGAACTTGGTCGGCTGTTCGATCGGCAGATCGGCAGGCTTGGCGCCTTTGAGAATCTTGTCTACGTAGACAGCCGCCCGCCGGTACTCGTCGGCATTGTTCGTGGCATAGGACATGAGCCCGCCGTTCTCGACGAATATCGGCTGGTAATAGATAGCTGGCAGACGATGTGCTGCGGCGTGACTAATAATGCGTTTGCCGTGCTGCAAATAGCGCGGGTTCGGCGTCACCAGGAGAGCTTGGGCGCGCTCCTTGGTCATTGCCACAAACGCTTTGTCAATCGTATCGGGGTCGCGCGCCGTTAGAGTCTGAAGGTTCACGCCGAGCGCCCGCGCCGCGGCCTCCATCTCTTTATATGAATTGCCGGCCATGAAACGGGCTCGGTCGAATTGTGCCGTGAGGACGGCAACACGCTTGACCCCGGGAACCACCTCCGCGAGTAGCTCCAAATGCTTACCGATTAGCTTCGTGGTCACGGAGGTCACACCCGTGATATTGCCACCCGGGTGCGCCAGACTGGGGACAAACCCTGCTCGGACCGGATCGCTAGTCGCTCTCATGACAATTGGAATTGTGCTGGTCGCTTTCGTTGCAGCGCTGAGCGCTGGAGTGCCTCCCGCGACGATAACGTCGACCCTAAGATCCACTAATTCGGCCATGAGGGTCGGGAGACGTTCGAGTCTTCCCCGGGCGTAACGAGATTCGATGACAATGTTTTTTCCCTCGACGTAGCCAAGGTCGCGCAGCGCCTGCCGGAATGCATCAATAAA
>DATBLC010000234.1:0-6532 GCA_036555515.1 Binatia bacterium | reverse complement strand
GGCGTTGTAAAGATCGCCTTTGCTATCGAAAGCTAGGCCGTTGGCCACGAGAGGTTGCGATGTCCCCGGTGGTAAAGTACGAGGGTCTCTACCGACAGCAGTCACGCTGCTACCGAAAACCTGGCCCATCCCGAAGCTGATTCCGATTTCCAGATTGGTCGCGGCCATCGGCTGAATACGAAATTCCTCGGTAACTTCTCCCGCCGGCGTAATTTTCCAGACCCGGCCGAGCCCGGTGGTTCCGTCGCCGGTCCACAGATTGCCGTGCCGATCGAAGGCAAGCCCATTGGTCCCGGGCACCGACCCCATAATAAAGAGCTCCGCGGCCGGTCCGGGCCCGAGTCCCGATGGTTGCGGGTTTAATTTGTAAATATCAGGCGCGTCGGCGATGTAGAGAAAGCGTTTTTATCAAAGGCCAGCCCGCTTGGGCTACATTGCGCGGGGACATGGCCGACCACCTCCACGGTTTTTGTGACAACGTGGATACGTTTCACCAAACAAGGTCCTCCAATTCGTTCCGTGGTATAGAGGTTTCCATTGTCGTCCCCGGTCAAACCTTCAATCGCTAGGGGAAAGGTAACGAGCGTGTCGAAATCAACGTTTTTTGGAAGGTCGTCGGCCTTGGCCAGCGACCACCCGAAGCTCAGGACAAACGCAAAGACCAGCGAGACCAGCCATTTCGCTTTCATGGTTTCCTCCTTGTCGTTGATTAACGCCGATAATAAACCTAGAACCCCTCAAGGAGCTTGACCTTATCGCGCAGTTATTGAAAAGCGTCAAGCCCCAATATTTTGCCACCATAATTAACAAAGGGCCGGGGCATTTTATTCCCCCAGGCCCGATGGGTAGTGTTTCAGGACCGTGAGTGATTGCCCTCGAACATCGACGGATCCCAGGTATTAGCAGCGGGCGTGCTACTTTGATCAGCTTAGCGGGGGCAGCCCCGCCGCTTCCCGCGTACCGTTTATCTCGTCCAAAACCATTTCTTCCACGGACTGAATTTTCCAGCCGAAATCTTTTACGGCGCGGGAGTTGTCGAAGTTCCAGGCGGGCACCCGGGCGCTCTCGTCAAATGTAATTTCAGCTTGCGGCAAATACTTCTTCACGATATCGGCGATCTCGCGGCCCGTCGGCGCGTGACCTGTGCCCATGTATGCGTCGTGCTTGACTTGGTCGGCCAACGCCATTTTGGTATAAAGTTGAGCAATGTCTGCGACGCCAACGATGTTACGTGGTCCTGAGGACGGCCAGTTGGCGAAACCGGGTCGGCCGAGGGCGGGAAATTGAATCATCCGGCGCGAGAAAGCGGTGTTGCCCGGACCGATGACCGCAGCCGAGTGGACTTTGACAATCTGGATGCCGTAGGTTTTTGTGTAGCGCTCTGCCATGGCGTTGTTGACGAGCTTCATGAGGCCGTAGAGGCCCTTCGGCGCATGAGGCTCGGTGTTTTCATCGATAGTTTCCGAGCCGTAGGCGTCCTGGAGGCCATAGATTCCCACGGTGCTGGCGAAGATCACGCGCTCGAGCCGGGCCAGGCGTGCCGCTTCAAAGAGATTGGTGATGCCGACGATGTTCACGCGCGCTGCGTTGACCAGGTCGCGGCATTCCGGCGCGAGCAAAGGCGTCATAAAGTAACCCAGAGCGACGATGCGCTGGACGCCGTGCTCGACGATCACCGACATGATCTCTTCCAGATTGACCATATTTCCTTGAACGTATGATACGAGAGGCGTTATGCCTTGAGTCTGAGGCGGCACCAAATCAAACGCGACGATTTCAGCTCCATGACTCGCCAGGCTCTTTGCAACGTGGCGGCCGATGTAGCCGCTGCTGCCAACAACCATGATTTTCATTGCTTGACCTCCAAAAATTTCTGAAAGACCAAACTTCGTGTTCTATACGATGGCGAACAGGATTGTGGCAACCGCGAATTGCATTTGCTCGCCGTAAAAGATCTGTTATCTCAAGGTCAGTATTCGGAAAGGAGAGTCATGACCATGCCCTCCAAGGAACCAAGAAGGATCATTGACGCCGACGGCCATATCGCCGAAGATTCCCAAGCGATCATCGCCCGTATGCCCGAAGCCTATCGCGAGAAAGCGCGGTTCCAGCCTTTTAATCCGTTCCCGCCTTTCGATCATTTGCACGCGGCTCACCTCGTGGGAATGCCCCCCGGCGCGTTCAACCGAAACGTTGGACCGAAAGAGTGGCTGGCTTTTCTCGATGAGGTCGGCGTCGAAGCCACGGTGCTTTATCCAACTGCCGGCGTGGCATCATCGAATATCGTGAATCCCGACTGGGCCATCGATGCGACGCGGGCGTACAACGACTGGCTTCACGACACCTATCTGACGCACAGCCCGCGTTTTCGCGGCCTGGCGTTGTTGCCGCAAGCGTTGTTGAATCCCAAGGCCGCGGTGGCAGAATTACACCGCGCGGTTAGAAAGCTCGGCATGTGCGGCGCGGTTCTGCCCTCCAACAGTTTGCACGCGCCGCCGCTTGGTTCACTGATTTATTATCCAATCTACGAAGCGGCCGATGAGTTGGGTTGCTGCGTCGCGATACACGGCGGCGTGCACGGCGGCATGGGCATGGATGGCTTCGATCCTTACGCCGGAGTGCATGCCATAGCGCACCCGCTGGGACAAATGATTTCGCTCGCGTCGATCGTGCTCAACGGCGTGCTGGACAAATTCCCGAAGGTAAAATTCGGCTTTTTGGAGAGCGGCGTAGCCTGGTTCCTATTTTGTCTGGAACGCTTCGACCGCTCTTACGACACCCACATCATGCGTGACCTCAGAGACGGCTATTTAAAACTCGGCATCGGAGAGAAAGTGAGCGGCTATATCATCCGGCAGGTGAAGGCCAGGCGCATCTTCGTCGGCTGCGAAGGCGGCGAGCCGCTTTTGGCTGCGGCGGTCAAGCTGATTGGCAACGAGCCGTTCATGTATTCAACCGACTTCCCGCACGAAGTCAACGCCGCGACATGCAAGAAAGACTTGGTCGAGCTGACCGACAATGACGCGCTATCCGCAGAGGACAAAGATTCGATTTTGTATCGTAACGCCGAAGCGTTTTACGGATTCAAGAATGGCTAACCGCAGCTTTTCGATATCTCGTCACAGAGGCACAGAGTTTGCAGAGTTCGGAGTATTTTAATCAAAAATTCCTTTCTCCGCGCCCTCCGTGGTTCGGCGCGCTCACCACGTCCTGCGTCGAAGGACGCGTCTCCGCGGTAAGTTTTCATCTTGACCGGTACAGTCGGAATAACGACTTGAAAATTTGCGCGCAAGCCGCGAAAACTTTGAACCATAGTAACGCAAATTAGGGGCGTAGCATGCTGCGCGCCTAGCGCGGCGCGAAAATCAGAAAATATTGATACGGCAAGAACGTATGCTCTTTGGTGAGCCGGAAGCCGTTTGTCGCCATCTGTTTAATCAGATCTTCGCGGGCGATTTTCATTTGCAGCGGCGGGCCAAAGGGGAGTTCCTTTTTGTGGAAGTCGATAATGATCACTTCGCCGCCGGGCCTGAGCATCTTTTTCAGCAACGAGAGATACTTCGTCCGATTTTCGACATGATGCCAGACGTCGCAGATAAAGAAGCGATTCACCGATTGATCGGGCAGCAGAGGATCGTCAGGGTCGGCGAGGATGGAGACGACGTTGGTCGCATGGGTATCGCGGATGCGCCGGTTGATGTGCAGGATCATGTCAGGACTGATATCGACGGCGTAAACTTTTCCTTTTACTCCGACATGTCGCGCCAGGTGAAATGTAAAGTAACCCGAGCCGGCGCCGATGTCGGCAATCAATTCCCCCGGCTTTAGGCCGAGCGCGTGGATCACCTCGTGCGGCTTCTGGTATGCGTCGCGTTTAGGGTCTTCCAAGGCGCCGATGTATGCGTTCGGATCGCGGTGGAGCCGCTGCATCTGGTGTTCGTCGCGCTTGAGCGCATCCTGAGCATGCGACGAAACTGTGAGAAGCAAAAGACTCGAACAAATCCACCAGAACCTCATCGTTCCCTCCTACGCTTTCTGTAGCCGCCCATGTAGGGAAAGGTCGCCACTGTTACCCACGATAGCACTTCACCCGGGCGTGCTTAATAGCCGGCGCGGGCCGGCGAAATAATTTGCCTGTTTGGGGATTTCCCTGTATTCGTAATCGCTATGGCGCAGACCGAACTTAAACGGCAAATCGGCTTGTTTGACGCGGTGATGCTCATTTCCGGCGATATGATCGGCACCGGTATCTTCATTTCCACCGGCGTCATCGCCGCTACCTTACCCTCGCCCGGCGGCATTCTCCTGGTCTGGTGTCTCGGCGGGCTGCTGGCGCTGACGGGGGCGCTCAGCTGCGCCGAGCTTTCCGCGAGTCTCCCCTACGCCGGCGGTGACTACAATTACATCAAAGCAGCCTATGGAAAGTTGATGGGCTTTCTCTCTGGCTGGTCATCGTTCCTCGTCACCTTTTCGGGCGCCATCGCTTTCCTCGCCGTGACTTTCACCGGCTTCATGTCTTTTTTCTTCCCTGGGCTTGGGTCCAAGGACGCGCTTTTTTCCACCGCGCTTCTTGGCCTGACGATCGACGTCACCGCGGGAAATATGTTTTCCATTATTATCGTCGTGATTATTTCCGCGCTCCATTGCATCGGCGTCCGGCTGGGAACCTTGATGCAAAACATTTTATCCCTTCTCAAAATCGGTTCGCTCTTGGGCATCATCCTTTTCGGTGTTTTATTCGGCAAGGGCGATACCGTCCATTTCAGCCCGCTGTTCGACTGGGATAAAATCACCAATTTCAGCGTCTTCGCCGCCGCCTTTATACCGGTAATCTTCGCCTACTCGGGCTGGAACGCCGTCATCTATATCGCGGGCGAAGTAAAGGACCCCGAGCGCAACCTGCCGAAAGCGTTGTTGATGGCGAATCTCATAGTGATCGCGCTCTATCTCGCCATCAATATGGTCTATATTTACGCCGTGCCTGTTACCGAGATGAAAGGCGCGTTGCGGGTTTCCGAAGTTGCGACCACCGCTTTGTTCGGATACCAGACCTCGGTTTGGATCACCGCCATTATCACCGTTTCGATCCTCGGCGCGCTCAACGTCGTGACCATGCTGGGGCCGCGCATTTACTACGCAATGGCTCGAGACGGGGTGTTCTTCAAGAGCCTGGCGTATGTACATCCATCCTTCAACACGCCCGTTAATGCCATTATTTTGCAGGCCGTATGGGCGTGTTTGCTCATCGTCACCGGCACCTTCGGCACGTTGTTCACGTACGTCAGCGTCATCATCACTCTGTTTTCTGCGTTCACCGTCGGTTCGGTGATCGTGCTGCGTTATAAACGTCCCGATTTGCGGCGACCCTATAAACTTTGGGGATATCCGATCGTGCCGATCCTTTTTATTGTGATTCATCTCTGGATCGTTTGGGGTTCGGTGACGCAGAATCCGTTCGAATCGCTCATCGGACTATTCATTGTCTGCCTAGGTATTCCGGCTTATTTGATATGGCGGAAACGGGGAGGAATAAAGGAAGTCAGAATGCAGCAGTCAAAAGCCTGAAAGTAAGAAAGACGGAGCTGAACTGCTGAATTGCGGATTCGGTCTCGTGTATTACTAATATCGGATTCTGTTATTCGGGAGCGCAATGGTTCGAATCACCAAAGTCTACACGCGCACCGGCGACAAGGGCGAGACCGCTCTCGTCGGCGGCAAGCGCGTGCCGAAAGACGCGCCGCGCATCGAAGCCTACGGGACCATCGACGAGTTGAATTCCATCGTCGGCCTGGCGCGGGCGTTCAACGAAGAGCGTTTGAACGCCGGGGATGCCCATCGTTTTCTCGATCTGGTCTTGCGGCAGATTCAGGACGAGCTATTCGACCTGGGCAGCGAACTGGCAACGCCGGATGATTTCTCTTACGACGGCATGTACCACGTGAGTGAACGCGAAGTGAAAAAGCTTGAGGAACTGATCGACGAGTGCCAGAAAGAATTGCAACCGCTTAAGTCGTTCGTACTTCCCGGCGGAGGCAGGATCGGCGCGTACCTGCACCAGTGCAGGACTGTTTGCCGAAGGGCCGAGAGAGAAATTCTCCGGCTTTCCAGAGCCGAACCCTTGAGCGAATGGCCGCTCAAGTACGTCAACCGGCTGAGTGATCTGTTCTTTGTGTTGTCGCGCTGGATAAGCAAGCAAACGGGAGAGCAAGAATATCTCTGGCAGCGCGGGCTTAAGCACAAAAAGTAGGTTCAAAGTTCAAAGTTTAAGGTTCAAGGTTTAAGGGAAGGACACAATGGGGCTTTTGGATGGAAAAAAAGCGGCGATCTTCGGCGTCGCCAACGAACGCAGTATCGCTTGGGCGATCGCCGAGGCGTTTCATGCGGAGGGCGCGGAGCTGGCGTTCACTTATGCGGGAGAAATTTTGGAAAAACGCGTTCGGCCTTTGGCGGAGGGAATCGGCTCGAAAATCATTCTGCCCTGCGACGTGACCAAAGACGAGGAGATCGAGAAGGTTTTCACCGAGCTCGCGCA
>DATBLC010000233.1:0-9928 GCA_036555515.1 Binatia bacterium | reverse complement strand
GAAGCGACTGCGCAAAAGGAGACGACGATCCCGCTGCTTCCCCTGTTGGGGGCCTTGGTTTGGTCGGCGGGATCTTTCCTGGTAGCGCTCGGAAATCGCAGGTCCTAAGGCAATTTGATGCAAACCAACTCAGTCTGCAATACGACGGGCCGAAAGTCTTTACTTGGGCCTCGACCCCAATATATGTATGAAATTGACGGTCGGTTTTTTCCTTTAGGTACTTTGATACCGTTGAGAATTCAATGAACAATGGCTACGCATCTCCTCCTAACATAATTCCTTCAATGGGTGCATCCGTACTGATAGTAGATGATGAAGAGAACCTCCTGGTGCTCCTTCATCGGGTTCTCGCCAAAGAAGGATACGATGTCGCAACGGCGTCCAACAGCCAGCAAGCTCTCGAGTTGATCGAAAAACAAAATTTTCCCTTAGCGATCCTCGACATTAGGATGTTTCCGATCGATGGGGTTGCGCTTCTATCAGAAATCAAGAAGCGCTCGCCCGCGACCAAAGTCATCATGATCACCGCCTATCCCACCGCGGACAGCCGCAGCGAATGTATCCGAAGAGGCGCTGCCACGTACTTGACCAAGCCTCTGGACACTCAGGAACTTAAGAAAACCCTGGAAAGTCTCGCGCTCGACTAACGGATCACCTCGTGGCCTGAGCGCTTCTCCTGCGGACCACTGTTGGGCTAGTGATTGTGCAAGCACCAGGCTGGTGTAGCGCAGGGTACGTGCGCGACCTGAGAATCGCGTTACTTGCCCAATAAGTCGCGGATTGGTAAACCTAAAAAATCCCGTTGCTGACGACAAAAAGAGTAATACTATGGCATCTGGGGGACAAGTCGTGCGGAAGTAGCAGGCAATCAGATAGGTGCATAAGTAAATTTCACGGCGAGCACGATACACGCTAGTCAATGGTGAAACCACGATGGCTAGTCATGATTCAAATTTAATCATCGCCGGCGCCGCTGCGCACGGTATCGCGGCCGAAAGCGATGCGGAAGAGATCAATTCGATCTTAGGCTTGTTGGGACGCCAAAGCACGCATAACTTCCAGGCCTACAGCAGAGTTACGATTCGGAGCCAAATCCAACGCCGCATGGGGCTCAAACAGATCGACTATATTTCCGACTACCTGCGCTTGCTCCAAGACGACTCCCAAGAGGCGGCGCGGCTGGCGAACGACCTGTTGATCGGCGTGACGAGTTTCTTCCGCGACCCCGCAGCGCTCGATGAGTTGTGCGCAAAAGCTATCGCGCCTATGGTCTCGCAGCAGCGCGACAATGCCCCATTGCGCGTGTGGACGCCGGGTTGCTCGAGCGGGGAAGAAACCTATTCAATAGCTATACTGGTCCGCGAAGAATTGATCCGAAACAAAAGAAATTTTCCTGTGCAGATTTTCGCGTCGGACACCACCGCGGACGGCCTGAAATACGCGCGCGAAGCGATTTACCCCGAGAGCATCGCCGCCGATGTCTCGCAGGAACGGCTGGCCCGGTTCTTTTCCAAGACATACGACGGCTTCTATCAGCTCAATAGAGACATCCGGGACTCGGTTACTTTTGCCACGCATAGCGTGCTCGTGGATCCGCCCTTTCTGAAAATGCAGTTGATCACCTGGCGCAACCCGGTCCTCGATATCGACTCGGAGATGCAAAAACGCGCACATGCCCGGTTCGCGTTTGCTCTCAAGCCGGGCGGTTATCTTTTTCTCGGCAAGTCCGACAGCCTCGAACTCAAAGATCTATTCGAGCCGGTCTCCAGCCACTTCGGCATCTACCGCCGATCGGAGTCCGGTATGCCCTTGAGCAGCGAACTTCCGACGCGACCCGGGCTCCCGGCCGGCCTTCACGAGCGGCAGCAGCCCTCGGCCAACCTATCGAATTTGAATCGGGACGTGCTCTTAAAGCACTTCGATGCCGCCATCGTACTGACCGATGAAAAAGGCATCAGCATGCATTTTTACGGTCCGGTGAACAAGTACCTAGCCCTTCCTTCCGGCGCCGTCACGCTCAATTTATTCGATCTGATTGAAAAGAGACACGCATCGCGGCTCCGCTTCGCCGTGGCCAAGGCTTTTCGGGAGAACGGAACGGTGACACTCGAAGGACTCGATTTAACCCCGCACGCGGCCACTTGCCATGTGAACGTCACCGTTTCCTGTGTCCTCGAGCCCACGTCGGACACCAGGCTGGCCGCCGTGATCATTCAGGAGGCGAAAGACCGCGTTGCAGCTTCGTCACGCGGCGCCGCTCAATCCAACTCAGCCCATATGGATTCCTACATCTCGTGCCTTGAGGCCGACAACAAATCGCTAACAATAGAACTGCAATCCGCCCTCGAGAGTTTCCACGCCTCGTTTGAAGAACTTTCGGCAGCCAATCAAGAACTGGCGACCATGAACGAGGAGCTCCGGTCCACAAACGAAGAATTGGAAAGCTCGAAGGAAGAGCTGCAATCGGTCAACGATCAGCTTCTCTCGCTCAACAACCAGCTTAACGAGAACATGAAGGAGCTCAGCTACGCGAACGACGACCTGGCCAATTTTTTGAACTCCTCCGATGTCGGAACGATTTTTCTCGATAGCCATTTTTGCATTCGGCGTTTTACTTCGGCCACGACGAAGCTATTGAGCTTGCTGCCGGGAGACGTGGGCCGCCCGATCGAGCAAATCGCGAACCGCTTTGTCGACCTGAGCTTTTCAGCCGTCGGAGCAACCGTGCTGAAAGACCTGCGCGCGATCGAAAAGGAGGTCGGCCGCTCCGACGGTTCATGGTACATGATACGCTGCCTTCCGTACCGCACGCTGAACAACAGGATCGACGGAGTCGTATTCACGTTCACGGACGTGACGCGATTGAAGCGGTCGGAGGAGTCGATGCACCAAGCGCGGAGATTCGCCGAAAGCATCGTCGACACCCTTCGCGAACCGCTTATGGTCCTCGATGTCGATCTGCGGATGGTCTCCGCCAATCGGGCTTTTTATCGCATCTTTCAGGTTACGCCGGAACATGCGCAGGGCCGGCTCGTCTACGAAGTCATCGGCTGCCATGCAGAAATCCCGCAGCTACGGGAATCGCTCGAAAGCCTTGCTTTGACGAACCAGGAGTTCAATGATTTCGAGCTGGAACATGAATTTCCCGCGATCGGCCGGCGAATCATGAGGTTGAGCGGGCGGCCGATGCCACAGTCCGGGGATCCAGCCAAATTGATTTTACTGGCGATCGAAGATTATACCGAGCGCAAACGCGCCGGCGAACTGCTGGCAAAGAGCGAAGAGCAACAGCGCCAGAAGGCCAAGGAGTTGGAGCAGCAACTGATTGCATCGGGGCGTCTAGTCTCGCTCGGCGAAATTACCGCCTCGATGGCTCATGAACTCAACAATCCACTCGGAATCGTCATGGGTTTTGCCGAAGACTTGCTGACCGAAATAGATCCCTCGCACCCGCACTATCAAGCCCTGAGTATCATCAACGCCGAATCTAAACGCTGCCAGAAAATTATCCGAGAGATGATGGAATTTGCCCGCCCCCAGGCGACGACGGGCCGCCTCATCGATATCGGCGTGATCATTGATACGACGTTGCGCCTGATCGACAACCGCTTGTATAAACAGAAAGTCGTGTTGGCTAAGAACATCCAGGTGGATCTGCCCCAGATCCATGCCGATCCCAGTCAACTCGAACAGGTTTTGATCAATCTCCAGTTGAATGCTCTGGATTCAATGCTCGCCGGCGGGACGCTTACGGTAGCGGTCGCGATGACGCACGCCGGCAATTCGGAACCGACCATGTTGATAACCGTGGCGGATACCGGCGTCGGAATCGACCACAACGATCTAGCCAGGATCTTCCAGCCTTTCTTTACAACGGGGAAGAGAACCGGACTGGGGCTCGGCCTTTCTGTCTGTGACCGCATTGTCAAAAACCACGGCGGACGAATCGAGGTAGAGAGCCGGCTCGGGCAAGGAAGCAGCTTTAGAGTTTATCTGCCCCTGCAGCACCAACCGGCGCAAGACCCATTGCGGTCAGGAAACGAAGCATGAGGAAAACATCAATCACACCGTTGATGAATCGAGCGTTAGCCGCGCGACTATCGGCTTCCCTGCCAAAGGCGCCTACCGGCATACCGGGACTCGATGAAATTACCTTTGGGGGATTGCCGCGCGGCCGTCCGACGCTGGTTTGCGGCAGCGCCGGTTGTGGCAAGACATTGCTCGCCATGGAGTTCCTGGTTCATGGCGCCATCAAGTACGGCGAACCCGGCGTGTTTGTCGCCTTCGAGGAATCCGAAGAAGATCTGAGAAAGAACGTCGCCTCCCTGGGCTTTGATTTGGCGGACCTTTCCGCGCGCAAAAAACTGCTCGTCGATCATATCCGCATCGAACGAAGCGAAATCGAGGAAACCGGCGATTACGATCTTGAAGGCCTGTTTGTCCGACTCGGGCATGCCATCGACTCGGTCGGGGCCAAGCGCGTTGTGCTCGATACCATCGAAGCAATTTTTACTGGTTTTTCCAATGCCAACATCCTGCGTGCCGAGTTGCGCCGGCTGTTTCGCTGGCTAAAAGACAGGGGCGTGACGGCCGTGATTACCGGCGAGCAGGGAGAAGGAACCATGACCCGGCACGGCCTGGAAGAATACGTTTCAGATTGCGTCATCCTGCTCGATCATCGGGTACGGGAGCAAACTTCGATCCGCCGGCTGCGCATCGTCAAATATCGCGGCACGACCCATGGCACGAACGAATATCCGTTTTTGATCGACGAGCAGGGTATCTCCGTGCTGCCGATCACGTCCCTTGGACTCCAGCACAAAGCGTCGGCGGAACGCGTCTCGAGCGGGATTGCGCGCCTCGATCAGATGCTAGGCGGCAAGGGATACTATCGCGGCGGCAGCATCCTCGTTTCCGGCACCGCCGGCACCGGGAAAACCAGTGTGGCGGCGCATTTCGTCGACGCCGCCTGTCGTCGCGGTGAACATTGCATCTTTTTCATCAGCGAAGAAAGTCCGGCGCAAATCGTCCGAAACATGCGCTCCATCGGGCTGGACCTCGGCGTCTGGGCTAAAAAGGGATTGTTGCATTTCGACGCAACGCGGCCTGCCTTTCATGGTCTGGAAAAGCATCTTTTGAGAATCCACAAGCTGGTCGAGGAACTCAAGCCCAAGATCGTCGTCTTCGACCCGCTTACAACCTTCATGGCCCTGGGAAACAGCCTGGAGGTCAACGCGATGTTGATCCGTCTGATCGATTTTTTTAAAACCCATCACGTGACCGCGCAATTCAATAGCTTGACCGGCGGGGGCAGCGAAGAGCGGCAAAGCGAGATGGGAGTCTCTTCGCTGATGGATACCTGGATTCTCCTGCGCCATTTGGAAAGCAACGGCGAGCGCCGTCGCGGGCTTTACGTACTCAAGTCGCGCGGCATGGCCCATTCCAATCAGATCCGCGAATATGTCATTACCGACAACGGGATCGAGCTTCGAGATACCTCTTGGCCGGGCGTACAGAGCGGCAAGATGCGGACGGCGCGGAAGGCAAAAGTGAGCATGGCCACTCGGGTCGGGTGGCAGGAGACCGAACGGAAACAAAGCGACCTCGAACGCAAGGGCTCGCCGCTGGAGGCATAGATCGCCGCTTTCAGAGGCAATGCGAATTCGCATCTGGGTCGAGCTTAAAAAGGAACCCGATGGAATAATCGACGGGCACGGAAGCCATGGAGGAAAATGAAATGGCACACGCAAAGACTGCTAGGAAGTCAGCAACGCCAGACGATGAATGGGTCTTGCGGCTCTACGTTGCGGGTCAGACACCTAAATGCGTGACGGCGTTCGCCAACCTCAAGAAGATCTGCGCCGAGCATTTAAAAAACAAATACCGGATCGAGATCATCGACCTTCTGGAGCATCCACAGTTGGCCCGCGGCGACCAGATCCTCGCGATTCCGACCTTGGTCAAAAATCTTCCCGAGCCGGTCAGAAAGATCATCGGCGATCTGTCGAACACCGAGAAAGTTTTGATCGGCCTGGATGTGCGCGGGCGAGCCTGAAGGGAGGAGTCATGCCCGGAAACAAGGAATCCTCTAGCGCCGTGAAGTTTGCATCGCGTTCGCGCGGCGCCCGAAAGGACAAATATGTTTTGCGTTTGTATATCGCCGGGACAAGCCCCCGATCCAGCCGGGCGGTGGCCAATATCAGACAGATCTGCGAGCGCAATTTGAACGGCCGCTATGATCTGGAAGTCATCGATATCTACCAAAGGCCGGCACTAGCCAGAGGAGAGCAGATTATCGCCGCTCCCACTCTGGTCAAAATGCTCCCTGCCCCTTTGCGGCGGTTCATCGGCGATTTATCGGATACGCAGCGCATCCTCGTCGGCATGGATCTAATTGCGAACGACGGGAACCCATAGGAAAGTTTATGGCGTTACCTAAATCTCCGCCCGAATTGGAAGAGCTGCGCGCGCGCCTGGCCGAGGCAGAGGAAACGTTAAACGCCATTCGACAGGGCGAGGTCGACGCGCTCGTCGTGTCAGGCCCCCAGGGGGAGCAAATCTATACCTTGCGCGGCGCCGACTATTCGTCCCGCATGCTGCTGCAGGAAATGAATGAGGGCGCGCTCACGCTGCTGGCCGACGGCACCATACTCTACTGCAACCCTCGTTTCGCCGATATGCTCAAATTGCCGCACGAAAATGTGATCGGCGCCTCAGCTAGCCAGTTCGTCGTTTCAGAGAATCAGCAGCTCTTCGAAACCTTGCTCCGGCAGGGAGAGGAAGAAGGCATCAGAGCACCGATCGATTTCTCGGCCGCGGATGGAACGGTCGTGCCCGCCTACTGTTCGGTCAACCCGGTAAAAATGGATCAAACACACTGCCTGTCCATAATAGTGACCAATTTGACCGAACAAAAACGCAACGAAAAGATCCTGGCATCGGAGAGATTGGCCAATTCGATTCTGGAGCAAGCGGCAGAGATGATCGTCGTTTGCGAAGGATCCGGGACCATAATCCGAGCCAGCCGGGCGGTGCAAGATTTTTACGGCAGAAACCTGCTTTACGAGCGCTTTAACGATCTGTTTGAAATTGTCGCTGCGGATGAAATGGCGCTGAGTTGTTCTGTCGATGAAGCCGGCGTGGAACGCCGATCGACAATCTTGGACTCATGCCTTGGCGGGACGACGATCCGCGCGCTTGAAGTTCAGTTGCGGCGGCCGGACGGAACGATGGCTGATATGCTCCTGAGCGCCGCTCCCTTGCGTGATTTTGACGAGCAGGCGATGGGTTGTATTTTCACATTCAGCGACATCAGCAAAATGAGGCAGGCCGAAGCAGCGCTGCGCTCAAGCGAATCGCAGCTGGCCACGGAGCTCTCGGCCATGAGCCGCCTGCACGAGCTCAGCACGCATCTTATCAACACATCCGACTTGCAAACCGCGCTGAGCAACATTCTGAACACCGTCATCGATTTGCTGCGGGCCGACATGGGCAACGTGCAACTCTATGATCCGGAGAGCCAAACCTTGGAGATCGTGGCCCAGAAGGGATTCGCGCAAGACTTTCTCGATTATTTCCGCAGGGTCGGAATCCACGATGGAACTACGTGCAGCAGATCGATGCAATCGGGCGAGCGAATAATCATCGAGGATATCGAGAGCGATCGTTTATACGCCCCTCATCACGCAGCTGCCTCGGCCGCCGGTTACCGGGCGGTACAATCCACGCCCTTGAAGAGCGCCGCCGGACAGTTCCTGGGAGTATTGTCGGCCCATTTCCGCCAACCACACAGGCCATCGGCAAATGAACTGAAGATGTTGGATTTATACGCGCGCCAGGCGGCGGATTTCATCGAACGGCTTCGTATCGAGGAAAATCTGCGCGCAAGCGAGCAGAAATCTCGCGAAGAATCCGAGGCGTTAGAACAGCAGCTGATCGCTAGCGGGCGCCTGGTCTCGCTCGGCGAAGTCGCGGCCTCGATGGCCCACGAATTTAATAATCCACTGGGCATCATCATAGGCTTTATCGAAGAGATTATTAAGGGCAAGCAGCCCACCGATCCCGATTATCGCGCCCTGCAGATCATCGATGAAGAATCGAGACGCTGCCACAAGATTGTCAAGGATCTCATGGACTATGCTCGACCTCAAAACTCGGAGAAGTCTGCGCTCAGTATCCAGCCGGTGATCGAAAAAACTTTGAGCCTAGTTGAAACCCATTTTTACAAAAAAAAGATCACCCCTGAGACGGACATTCAACCGCATTTGCCGGAGATTTACGCGGACTCGCAGCAGCTGGCACAGGTTCTGATCAATCTTTATCTAAACGCCATCGACGCCATGCCCGTTGGCGGCACGCTGACGGTCACGGCCAAAACCGAGGACTCCGACGCGATAACACCTGCCGTCGTGATCACGGTGGCGGACACTGGATTTGGCATCGACCGCGAAGAACTCGCTAGAGTTTTTCGGCCCTTTTATACCGCGAAGAAAAAAAGAGGCCTGGGCTTGGGCCTGCCGATCTGCGAGCGCATCGTCAAGAATCATGGCGGCAGTATAACGGTCGAAAGCGCGATCAATAAAGGTTCAACCTTTAGAATCCGCTTGCCGGTCAAGTACGACTCGAACAGCAGTATCGCAGGCGAGAGCCAGCCCCACAAAGGAAACGACAATTAACATGCTGCCTTGGAACATGAGTAGAAGCGTAGGTCGAACGCCATTTAGAACAAATATTCGATAAATTGCCGAGGATATATGCTTTACCGCGATAACGGATTATCGGAGACATCAACGTTACCGGGCGCCGCGCCGCTCGAGCAGCTGTTGGAGTTGATGCCGGCGGCGGTCTACACCTGTGCTGCGCCTTCCGGAATAATCACCTATTACAACCGCCGAGCGGCCGAGCTGTGGGGACGTCAACCGCATATCGGCGACACCGAGGAGCGTTTCTGCGGTTCATTACGTCTCTGCCGGCCCGATGGCACGCTCCTGCCCCATTCATTGACACCGATGGCGCGGGTGCTGAACGGAGCAGCGCCCGTGAGAAACGAAGAAGTGGTCATCGAGCGGCCGGACGGCTCGCGCATTACGGTGCTAGTCAACATCGACCCGATCAAAGACGCCGATGGCAACATCGCAGGCGCAATCAATGTTTTTCAGGACATCACGGAACAAAAGCGTCTCTTCGAAACGCTGCGCGACAGCGAAGAACGCTACCATCGACTGATCCAAAAATTGCCCGCCGCCATTTATACCTGTGATGCCGAAGGGCGAGTCACGCTCTTTAACGCGGCGGCGGCTGCCTTGTGGGGAAGAGAGCCGGAGATCGGCAAAGATTCGTGGTGCGGTTCATATCGAATCTACCGCGCGGACGGCGCGGCGGTTCCGCTTGACGAATATCCGATGGCCATTGCGCTGAAGACGGGCAGGGAGATCAGCGGTGAAGAGATTGTTATCGAGCGTCGAGATGGCACTCGGCGTAATGTCCTCGCGCATCCCATGCCGATGCGCGATTCCTTCGGTACGGTCATCGGAGCGATCAACATGCTTGTAGATATCACCGAACACAAGCGAGCCGAGGAAGCCGTGCGCGAGAGCGAACTGCTCTATAAAGCCATTGGCGATTCGATTCCCTATGGTGTCTGGGTTTGCGACCATGAAGGACGCGCCGTGTACGTGAGCGAGGCTTTTCTGGAGCTAGTCGGCTTGACCAAAGAGCAATGCGCCGGCTTCGGTTGGACCGCGGCGCTCGATCCCGACGATGCGGAGACGGTCGCTGCTTGGCACGACTGCGTACGCCGCGGCGGTCGTTGGGACCGTGAAATCAGGTTCAGAGGCGCCGACGGCCAATGGCACCCGATTCTCAGCCGCGGCGCGCCGATCCGGGATAGCGCGGGAAAAATTATCGCTTGGGTTGGGATTAACCTCGA